>JALEOL010000055.1 GCA_022766785.1 Oscillospiraceae bacterium | reverse complement strand
AACTTGGTTTCTCAGGCTCAATATAAGCGCATTAGCAAGAAACGCCTCATGTTCAGAGCCGCCCTCGAGCCTGCTCTCTTTCTTGACATCCTACTTGACCCCTTTTCCGTTTCACCTCAATAGTAAATGCTGTTGCCGTGGCGATTATTCCGCTTTATCCATGAACCAGATATTCTGTGGGTCTTTTACTGTAAATTCTTTCCCATTGAGATACTCCAGGCACCCGGCAGATGTCGTGAACTGGAACCGCAGCTTGTAGGAATACAGCGCCTGGCAGTCCATTCCCACCAGCCTGTTGTCCTTGTTGCTGCCGTACTTCCCGTCCCCAAGAAGTGGGTGCCCGATGTGGGCGAAGTGCGCCCTTATCTGGTGAGTGCGTCCGGTGAGCAGGTCAACTTCCACAAGGCTGCGGTCGGCGAATTCCCGGAGCACCCGGTATTTCGTCCTGATAGTGCGGTTGGAGGGAGTCTTGCGGTCGGTGACGATCACGCGGTTCTCGCCCGGCAGCTTTTCAAGGTAGGCGGTGAGGGTGGCGGAGCTTTCCGGGAGCTTCCCCCGGACAAGGCAGAGGTACAGCTTCACAAGCTCCCTGTCGTGTATCTTCTGGTTGAGTATCCGCAGCGACTCCGCGTTCTTTGCGGCGATGACGATACCGCCGGTGTTGCGGTCGATTCGGTTGCACAGCGCCGGAGCAAAGCTGCGTTCGCTGTCCGGGTCGTATTCACCCTTTTTCCAGAGGTAGCATTTTATGCGGTTTATCAGTGTGTCGGAGGTGTTGTCGTTGTCCTCGTGCACCACCATGCCGACTGGCTTGTCGCACAGCAGGATATTTTCGTCCTCGTAGATCATGTCCAGCTCCGGCGGCACCTCGCGGAAATCCGCCTGCTTCGTCCTGCCGCCGGTGTCCAGCAGCTCGTCGCTGAGGTAAAACCGGAACACGTCGCCCTCGGAAAGCTTTGTGTTAGGCTCGGTGCGTGCGCCGTTCAGCTTTATGCGCTTCTTTCTCATCAGCTTGCAGATGAGGGGCAGCGAGAGATTGGGATAGGCTTTTGTCAGAAAGCGGTCGGCGCGCTGCCCGGCGTCGTTTCTGGTCACGGTTATCTCGGTCATAAAGCGACGCTCCCTGCTGATGGTATCGCAAACGATTGAAGCCGTGCAGCTATTGCTGTTTTATATGTCATAAATACCTCATCTGAAATAAGTTTCCGCAAGCTCCCTCAGCTTTGCGGCGAGCCTGTCGGTGGTCTTACCGGGGAGCATACGCCAGCGCCAGTTCCCCCCCACCGTGGAGGGCACGTTCATGCGGCTTTCCTTGCCAAGTCCCAGGATATCCTGCATGGGAATTATCGCAAGCTGAGCCGGGCTTGCGTAGACCGCGCGGATACAGCTGCTGCTGAACTTCTCAAAAAGCCCGGTGTGGAGATACCGCCTTGCCATAGCCCGGGACGCTCTGTCGGCTTCGCGGTACCACTGCATCACCGGCATGTTGTCGTGGGTTCCGGTATAGGCGCAGCAGTTTTCGGGGTAATTGTGCGGCAGGTGGCAGTTGTCGGTATTGTCGGAATTGAAGCCGAACTGGAGCACCCTCATTCCCGGGAAGCCGGTGTTTTTCAGCAGCTCCCTCACGCTGTCGAAGATATCCCCCAGATCCTCCGCGATTATGTTTACGTCACCGAGGTCGTTGCGCACAGCGTTGAAAAGCTCCATGCCCGGGCCCTTTTCCCACACGCCGTGCTCCGCAGTCTTATGCCCGAACGGGATCGCGTAATATGTATCAAACGCGCGGAAGTGGTCTATGCGCAGCATGTCGTAATTGTCCTTGGATTTTCCTATCCTCTGGAGCCACCAGCGGTACCCGGTGCGGTGCATTTCCTCCCAGTTGTACAGCGGATTTCCCCAGAGCTGTCCGGTGGCGGAGAAAAGATCCGGCGGCACTCCGGCAACGCGCTTGGGGTTCAGGTTCTCGTCCAGCTCGAAAAGCTCGGGGTGCGCCCATACATCGGCGCAGTCCGGGGAGACGTATATCGGTATGTCGCCGATCACCTGAATGCCGTTCTTGTTGCAGTAGCGGTGAAATCTGTCCCACTGCCGCCAGAATATATACTGCACGAATTTCTGGAATTTGATCTCGTTTTGCAGTTCGTCGGTGTATTTCTTTATCGCTTCCGGTTCGCGGCGCTTTATGTCCTCGTCCCATTCCGTCCAGGGTCTGCCGCCGAATTTGTCTTTCAGCGCTGCGAAAAGCGCATAGTCGTCCAGCCAGTCCTGTTCGTCCATGACGAAAGAGGTGTAGCCCACGTCGTCGGTAAATCCGGCAAACGCCTCCCGGAGCAGTCCCAGCTTAACTTCCCGTATCTTGCCGTGATCCACAAAGGTGGGGTCGGCACCGTAATCCGCGTCCGCCACGGAGCTTTTGGCGAGATATCCGTTTTCCGCAAGCTCGTCAAGGTCAATGAGCAGAGGGTCGCCGGCGAATGACGAAAACGGCTGGTAGGGCGAGTCTCCGTAGCCGGTCGGCCCAATGGGAAGCACCTGCCAGTATTTCTGCCCGGCGCTCCGGAGCCAGTCTGCAAAACGCTCCGCCTCAGCCCCGAATGTGCCTATGCCGTAGGGGGAGGGCAGGCTGGTTATATGCATGAGTATTCCGCAGCTTCTCATGGTAATTCTCCTTTAATAAAAGATACCATAATTATAGTACTTTTGCACGGTATTGTCAAGTGCGGAGAAGTTTAAGGCAACACCGCATAATTATTGTCGTTCGATTGCGCCGTGCTGGCTCAGAGAATTTTCCACAGCGTGGGAGTCTGCATCTGCCGGAACAGGTCAAGCTGTGCCTGGGCACGGTCGCAGGCGGCGTAAAGCTCGTCGTTGCCCTCCTCGGCGAAGGAGGATATCTCGGCGATACAGGAGGTTATCTCCATTGCGTGACCGAGATCGTTTATCAGTATGCTGTAATGGAGTATGCTGTTCCAGGAGCTTTCCAGCTGTTTCGCGTATTCCAGGGCTTTTTCATCGTCGCCGTCGGTGTGGCACTGTTCCACCCGGTCGACAAGAGAGGACAACTCGTTTGTGTGATTAACTGTGAGATACACTGAATAAAAACACCCTGCCGCCATTGTGCAAAGCAGGATAATGCTTACAATAAACCGGTTCATTCAAAGCCCCCTCTGCCTGCGGATTATGGTGTTCTTTCCGTTCCTGTCCGCGGTCATCAGGAACACGTCGCTTATTGACAGCTGCTGCTCGCGGAGCTGCTCGTGCAGCCACCCCATTCCCAGACCCATGAACTGCAGCTGCTCCGTGTCCTCCTTACCGTCCCGGATTATCACCGCAGGCGGATCGTCCGAGGAGCCTCCGCAGGAGATATCCGCCTTTTCCGCAGCCTGGAAGTCTTTCTTTTTCAGAAAGTGTATCTTTCCGTTGGTCTCGACTATCGCATAGTATATCTGGGTTATGTCGAAGATCTGTTCCTCGTGCATTGCTTCAATAAGGTCGTCCACTGTATAGCGCAGGCGCTTCATTTCTTTCTGCAAAATCACGCCCTGTGAAATTATCACCCTGGGACTTCCTATCATCAGCCGGCGGAATTTCGGGAATTTCAGCATCACTGCGGACATGATGACATCCAGGCACACCAGGGTCAGTATCGGTACAACGCCCATAAGCATCGGCATTGAGGAGTCCTCCACCGGCACCGAAGCAATGTTGGATATCAGTATCGTTACCACAAGCTCAGAGGGCTGAAGCTCCCCAAGCTGCCTTTTGCCCATAAGGCGCAGTGAAAAGGTGATTATCAGATAGAGTATAATGGCTCTTATCAGTACGACCGCCATGGTGTTACCTCGCTTTGTTTTTTGTGGGTAGTATGGCGGTTTCTGCCTGTTTTATTCAGCAGTTATCGTCGTTAATTGACGAAAATGTATTGACAGGAGAGTGTTTTTTAGATATAATAAAATCAGTATATCCCAATAAAACATAGGAGTTTTTTGACATGACAGCTAATTTTCATATTCCGGATTTCTGGAAGCACTGCGATCTTAACCTCAATCTTCTGGACATGATGAAGGCGCACCCGGAGTACTTCCGTGACGTAAAGATAGTGTCTACATACGGCTGCTTTGCGCCGGCGCTGTGGAACGGCGGACGTGCGATCGCCGGTCACACTCCCAAGGAGGAGGTAAAGTGGACTATCGAGGAGTTCAACAAGCGCGGAGTTCCGATAAGGTACACCTTCACAAATCCCACGCTTACAGAGGCTGATCTCAGGGATCCTTTCTGCAACAGAATATGCCGCCTTGCGGAGAACGGCTTCAACGAGATAATCATCAATGCTCCGTTCCTTGAGAAGTATATCCGTGAGAAGTACCCGAAGTTTCCGCTCACCTCGTCTACAGTAAAGCAGATCGAGGATTACGACGAGCTGATGAGGGAGTTCGAAAAGGACTATAAGCTGGTTGTCCTGGACTATAACTGGAACAATGATTTCGAGAAGCTGGACAGGATCCCGAAAGAGCTGAGAAAGCGCTGCGAGATACTTATCAACCCCTACTGCATTCCCCATTGTCCGCGCCGCAAGGAGCACTATCAGGTGCTTGGAAGATGCCAGCGCTGCGCCAGCGATATGGACGAGCAGATCATGATAAATCCGCTCAGAACCCGCGCCAACTCCCAGGATCCGCTGAAGGAAGCGACAGAGTTCGGCTGCAAGAACACGCTGATGAATTTCTATCAGGTGATGAACTACAAGACTTTCATCACGAGGGAGCTGCTTGACAAGTACCTTGAAATGGGCTTTGACAACTTCAAGATCGAGGGGCGCGTGCTTTCCTCTCCGAATGTCGTTGAGAGCTATGTTTATTATCTTGTAAAGCCCGAATACCGCGATCTTGTGCGCCTTGAGCTGCTCACCGCCCCGAAGATCAAGAGACCTGACAGCTCCAAGCCCAAGAGGTTTTTCATCGACTATGACGGCAAGGAAATACCACAGAAGGACGAATGATCCAGCCGTTGTGCGAATTTATATTTTTCCGCTGAAAATATGTTTCTTTTCCATGTAAATTTATAGAAAATGCCTATTGAATTACTTCCGGGTATATGTTATACTTACATACAGAAGAAAAAACTCGGTTATCCGTTGTTTTCAAGATGCAGATTTGCTCTGTATAATGTATCCGGGATACCGGTGCTTAACACAGGAGGTTTCTATCATGACTAATAAAGAACTCGCTGAAAAGATCAATGGCTATCTCAAGGGCAGCAAGGCAAAGGCAAAGAAGTATGAGGATCTCGTTGTTGCCAATTTCACGATCCTTGAAGAGGACGGAGATTTATACGTCGAGGTAAGAAACGGTGTACTTACTGTTTCTCCTTACCACTATGACGACCTCCAGGTCAATGTTACCGGTTCCGCTGAGAACATCGACAAGCTGTTCTCCGGCGAGATAGCATTTCAGAAGGCTATTGACGACGGCATCGTAAAGGTTGACGGCGATGTTGCAAAGTTCCTGGCACTTGAGCCGCTGGTTCCTGCTAAGAAGGCTGAAAAGAAGCCTGCCGCTGAAAAGAAGGCTGCTGCTCCTGCAAAGGCTGCTGCTCCTGTTGTCGAGAAGAAGCCCGAGGTCAAGGCTGCTGCTCCTGCCGCTGAGAATAAGACCGAGGTCAAGACTCCGGTTGCTCCCAAGGCTAAGCCTGCGGCAAAGAAGCACGGAAAGAAGTAATTTTCGATTGAGATATTCGGACGCCCGTGTTATATTTCCCGGGCGTCTGTTTGCTTTTCGGGCTGCGTAATATTTCCTTTGGTGCCGTTTTATGGCGCGTTCCGGCAGCCGTTTTTTGATGATTTTCCGTCCAGAAGGATTTGATATATAATGAAACACAGAATAACCAGCGCAGCTTTGGCTGTGTGCGTTCTGCTGAGCGGCTGCTCCTCCACCGAGAAGAAACCGGATACCAGCACCGCTATGGAGGATCTGGTGAGCGTTGCGACAACCTCCGCCACCTCCACCGGGGACGCCGCGCAGCAGACATCGTCTGTTCCCGACAAGCCCGCAGATGAGCCGGAGGTGACTACCACCACCACAGTTCAGATACCTACTGCCGAGGTCACGACTACTCCTGACGCCGACAGTGATTTTGACATTTTCTACAGCGAGGTGCACGAGCAGTTCGACATGAGCGAGGAGGAACTGAGCTTTGTGGATTACTCGCTTTTCGTGGGGGACAGCATATGCAGCGGCTTTGCGGAGTACGGGATCGTTCCCCGGGAGCATGTCGCCGCGAAAGGAAACCTCGGTTCCCGGAGCTTTTTTGACTACACGTTCAAGTTCCGCGGAAAAGAGGAGCAGACCTACGAACAGGTGCTGAGCGCCGGAAAACCGCGGTATGTCCTGCTTTCCATGGGAATGAACGACGTGAACATGGTGTACGAGGATACCTACTGCGAAAACTACCGCAAGGTGATCCAGGCTACCCTTGACGGAAGCGAAGCGGACGTGTTCGTGGCAGCGATAACTCCCGTGTGCAGCGAGTTCTGCGCAAACAGCGTTATAGACAGCTTTAACGACTACATGCGCAGGTTCATAGAGGAGGAATTCCCGGAAAGAGTGCATTTTGTGGATTTCGGGCAGTACCTGAAGAATGACGAGGGAAAGCTGCGCACCTGCCTGCACTCCGGCGACGGAGTTCATCTGGCGCCCTACTGCTACTACATAGCCCTGTGGGAGATGCACCGCGCGCTAATGGAAGCCGGATTATGGGACGGCACCAGGCCCACTGACGGAGCCGAGCCGATGCCTCCGGTAGAGACAACATCTGAGAGTTCCTCCACCGCAAAGCCGGAGATCGTTGAGCCGGAGGAAAAGCCGGAGCAGACCACGGACACTACCGCAAAGACTACTAAGCCGCGGACCGAAAAAACCACCGCGAAAACTACAGCGAAAACGACAAAGCCGAAGCCCTCGAAAACCACCGCAGAACCCGCAGAGATCGAACCGGAGGAGACTACCACGTCAAACACTCCTCCTCCGGGCTTTGAGATACCGGTCGAATAACAAAACGCCAGATCATCACGGTCTGGCGTTGTTTTATATTACTGGGAGGGGGTTATTCTGACAGCTTCTTTTTGATATATTCCTGAATAGCTTTCGGGGAGGCAAGACCTTTAAGCGCCTTGTTCGCCTGACCCATGAAGAAGCCGAACACCTTCTGGTCGCCGCTTCTGTACTGCTCGGCAGCCTTCGGGTTGTTGGCGATTATCTCGTCCACCGTCTTTGCAAGCAGGTCGCTGTCCTCCTTGATCCAGAGATCCTTTGCGTCGGCAATGGATTTCGGAGTGCCGCCGTTTTCGATCATTTCGCCGAGGATAGCCTTTGCGTTGGACTGGGACACCTTGTCCGTCTGGAGATACTCAACAAGCTGTGCGAATTCCTTTCCGGTGAATTTCAGCGCGTCCATGTCCACCTCGCCGAGGTTCTTTCTGCGGAGAAGCTCGCCGGTGATATAGTTCGCGATAGCTTTCGGGTTGTCGTATTCGCTTAATGCCTCGTCAAAGAAGTCGCATATCTTCTTGTCGCTGACGATGAGGTCTGCGTCCGGCTTCTTTATGCCAAGCTGCTCGACATACCGCATAACTCTCTGCTCCGGAAGCTCGGGGATAGACTGACGTATCTCCTCCAGCTCCTCCTCAGTGAGGATTATCGGGGGAATATCCGGGTCGGGGAAGTAGCGGTAGTCGTGAGCGTCCTCCTTGCTTCTCATGGCGGTGGTCTCGCCGAGAGCCTCGTTGAAGCGACGGGTCTGCTGAATTACCCGCTCGCCGTTGTCAAGAAGCTCCTCCTGACGCTCGATCTCGACCTCGATAGCCTTTGCGATAGCCTTGAGGGAGTTCAGGTTTTTGAGCTCGGTTCTTGTGCCGAGTTCAGTGCTGCCCTTAGGCGCAATAGAGATATTCACGTCGCAGCGGATAGAGCCTTGCTCCATTTTGCAGTCGCAGATACCGGCGTACTGGAGCAGCAGCCTTATTTTCTCCATGAAAGCGATGACTTCATCAGCGGAGTGGAAGTCCGGCTCGGTTACTATCTCAATAAGCGGAATGCCGCAGCGGTTGTAGTCCGCAAGGGAAATGCGGTTCACATCGTCATGCACCAGCTTTCCTGCGTCCTCCTCAAGGTGGATACGGTTTATGCGGATAGTTTTCGGCTGACCGTTCACCATGAGGTCAACATGACCGGAAAGGCACACCGGGCGCGGCATCTGGGAGATCTGGTAAGCCTTCGGCAGATCGGGGTAGAAGTAGTTCTTTCTGTCCCATTTTGTGAAGCGCGAGATGTCGCAGTTCATCACGGTGCCAGCCTTGATGATGTATTCAACGGCTTTTCTGTTCAGTACCGGGAGAGTTCCGGGAAGTCCGCTGCACACCGGGCAGCACCGGGAGTTAGGCTCGCCGCCGAATTCAGCGGAGCAGGTGCAGAACACCTTTGAGTTAGTCAGAAGCTCGGCGTGGACTTCCAGACCCATTGTAGGAAAATAAGCGCTCATACCGATACCTCCTTAAAGCACTGGCGCAGTCGGCGCAAAGGTCTGCTCAAATGCGTCGGCGCACTGTAAAATAGTCTGCTCGTCAAAGCGTCTGCCAATGACCGACATGCCGATAGGCAGCCCGTCCTTAGTGTAGCCGCAGGTGGTGGAGATACCCGGCAGGGACGCGATATTCACGGTAACGGTGCAGATATCCGCAAGGTACATCTTTACCGGGTCGGAGTCCTGCGCGCCGATCTTGTACGCCGGTGTTGGCGCGGTCGGGGTGAGGATAACGTCCGCGATATCAAACACGTCGTTGTATTCCTTGATGATCTCCTGCTTCAGGGCAAGTGCCTTCTTGTAGTATGCGTCGTAGTACCCGCTGGAAAGCGCGTAGTTGCCCAGCAGGATACGGCGCTTTACCTCCTCGCCAAAGCCCTTGCTGCGGCTGTCGCGGATAAGCTCCTCGAAAGTTCTGCCCTCGCCGCGGAAGCCGTATTTTATGCCGTCAAACCTCGACAGGTTGGAGGCTGCCTCGGCGCAGGCGATAAGGTAGTACGCCGGGATCGCGTATTTCAGCCCGGGAATGGAGCATTCTACCAGCTTTGCGCCCTGCGATTCAAGTACCTTTGCGGCTGCGGTGACTGCCGCCTTTACGTCGTTGTCGATATCGTCGGAGTAGAACTCCTTCGGCATGGCGACCTTCATTCCGCTGACGGACTGCCCCAGCTTCTCGGTGAAGTCCGGAACAGGTACGCGGGCGCTGGTGGCGTCGTGCTGGTCGTGGGCGCAGATAGCGTTCAGCATTATCGCGCAGTCACGGGCGTCGGCGCAGATAGGTCCGATCTGGTCGAGGGAGCTTGCGAACGCCACAAGACCGTATCTGGAAACTCTGCCGTAGGTAGGCTTGATTCCGGTAACGCCGCAGAAAGAGGAGGGCTGGCGGATAGAACCGCCGGTGTCGCTGCCCAGCGCCGCCGGAGCGAAGGACGCAGAAACCGCCGCCGCGCTTCCGCCGGAGGAGCCGCCGGGAACGCGTTCCAGATCGTAGGGGTTCTTGGTCTTAGCGAACGCGGAGGTCTGGGTGGAGCCGCCCATTGCGAACTCGTCCATGCTGGTCTTGCCCAGCAGAACGTAGCCCTCGGCATTGAGCTTCTAAATTACCGTCGCGTTGTAGGGCGGAATGAAATTTTCCAGCATTTTGCTTGCACAGGTGGTCTTAATGCCGTCGATACATATATTGTCCTTTATTGCAAGCGGGATTCCGGTAAGCGGGGAAACGTCGCCGGAATCAATGCGCTTCTGGGCGTTCTCAGCCATTTCCATTGCCTTGTCCTTTGTCACGGTGATAAAGGACTGGAGCTTTCCGTCGCCGGACTCTATATTCTTGAAGTATTCACCGCAAAGCTCTGCGGCGCTGATCTCCTTGCTGTCAAGCGCCTTGCGCAGATCGCGGATCTTAGCACGGGTGATATCCATAAATTACCTCCTTGTTATTCTACGACTTTGGGTACAACGTAGCAGTTGCCGGTGTTCTCGGCATTCGAGAGCAGCTTTTCTGTGGGGAAGGAGGGCTGCGCTACGTCCTTCCGGACGTCCTTGAGGGAAATGCTGTTGTTGTCCTTGGTGTCGTCGTAGGTGAGGTCGAAGCTCTTGATCGTGTCCATGAGGTCAATGATGTCGCTCATTTCGCCCATTACCTTTTGCAGCCCGTCCTCGTCGTAGTTGAGCTTGGACAGCTCACAGAGGTGCTGTATGGTTTTGAGATCCATTGCCATGATGAGGTGTTCCTTTCTTTTCGGTATATCATATAGCGGATACTATATTTAATTAACACTCTACTATTATACTCCATTTTCGTATATTTTTCAAGTGTTATTTGAAGATTGTGCAGGATTTCGTGATTTTTTTGTATTTTGTTTAATTCACCGAAAATTTTGAAATATCAGACCGACGCTTCTTGCAAAAATTACATATCCGCAGTGAAAACTTGTCCGAGAGAGCCAAAAATCATGTCGGTTATTACTATCTAACAGTAATATAAAGGAAAATATGTAATATTATATGCGCGATTCTGCAACTTTGAATGTTTGGTTCTTGCAAAAAATACTTGACAAAACAAAAAAACGGTGATATAATATGAACATAAAAACAAAGCGGAGTAACACGCTTGTGCTGATGAACAAACGCTTTGGGGCGGATACGGTCGATTTTGCAGTATCTGCAACCTGCGGCAGGAAAATATTTCACTGCGGCACAAGGGTAATTCGCTTTAACTCAGTAAAAAACCGGCTCAGCGCTGCGCCGTATGACGCAATATCCGGCGGTTTGACTGCCGGATTTCGGTTTGTATATGTAAGGAGTGAGCTTATGTTAATGAAAGAGGGAGAAACCAGGATCCCCGCGGGCTGTGCGATTTCGGGCTTTATCAACAGAAGCGGAAGGCGGACTAACGGCAGCGTTATCGTGAATTCCATCGCCTGCATGCACGACCGCTCAAATGGTCTGGGCGGCGGCTACGCCGGCTACGGTATCTATCCGGAGTACAAGGATCAGTACGCGTTCCACGTTTTCTACGATTCCAACGAGGCAAGGATCAAGACCGAAGCATTCATCGACCGGCATTTTGATGTCATCAACCTGTCGAGAATACCCACGAGAAAGCACCCGAACATCACCGACGAGCCGCTTATCTGGCGCTATTTCGTG
>JALEOL010000052.1 GCA_022766785.1 Oscillospiraceae bacterium | reverse complement strand
GCGAAAAATCGGCAAAAGGGGGAAAAGGGGAGAGGGGAAGGGGAGTCTGAGGGGAAAACCGTAGGGGGAAAGGGGGGAAATGCCGATTTTTGCCGGATTTATTGGTTCCCCCCTTTCTCCCGAAGGGTTTCCCCTCAGTCCTGTGCGAAAACATTTTAAATTAAATAGCTCCAAACAGCCACTGTCCCTACGATAAATCTCTATCCACAAAAATCCACATATTACCTTCAACCAACCCCTGCCCCCACAATAACTCTCTATCCCCACAACTCCCAATCCCCCCTCTACTTAAAGCCACCCCCAAAAAAAACAAAAAAAGGAGCCTCACCATGATAACTGAACAGAACTGCACAATGCTGTGTGATTTCTACCAGCTCACAATGGGCAACGGCTATTTCCGCACAAAGCACGCCGACCGCATCGCTTATTTCGACGTGTTCTTCCGCAGGGTGCCCGACGGCGGCGGTTATGCGATTTGCGCCGGGCTGGAGCAGGTGATAAACTACATTCAGGGGCTGC
Organism: Oscillospiraceae bacterium; assembly: GCA_022766785.1. Classification (GTDB taxonomy): domain Bacteria; phylum Bacillota; class Clostridia; order Oscillospirales; family Ruminococcaceae; genus CAG-115. Next base: position 40,672 of record JALEOL010000052.1, on the reverse strand, counting down.
GCTTCACCGGGGAGGACATTCAGTACCTCCGGGGAAAGGGTATTTTCGGGGAGGATTTTCTCGAATATCTGCGCGATTTCAGATTCACCGGCGATATCTGGGCTGTGCCGGAGGGGACTCCCGTGTTCCCGTCAGAGCCGCTGCTCACCGTCAGGGCGCCGGCTATCCAGGCGCAGCTTATCGAAACCATGCTGCTGTTGCTGATAAATCATCAGTCCCTTATCGCGACTAAGGCGAACCGTATTGTCCGGGCGGCTCAGGGCAGGGCTGTTTCAGAGTTCGGCTCACGCAGGGCGCAGGGCGCGAGCGGAGCTGTCCTCGGGGCGAGAGCCGCGTATATCGGCGGCTGCTCTGGCACGGCGTGTGTTATTGCGGACGAACTGTACGGCGTTCCGGCAACGGGGACAATGGCGCACAGCTGGGTGCAGATGTTCGACACCGAGCTTGAAGCGTTTGAGAGCTACTGCCGGACTTACCCCGACAGCACAACGCTCCTTGTGGACACCTATAACGTGCTGAAAAGCGGCGTTCCCAACGCGATAAAGGCGTTCGACAATGTGCTGAAGCCCTTAGGCAAACGCCCAAAGGGAATACGCCTTGACTCCGGTGATATCGCGTATCTGTCCCGGGAAGCGCGCAAAATGCTGGACGAAGCCGGATATCCCGACTGTAAGATAGTAGCCTCCAACAGCCTTGACGAGCACATAATCTCCGACCTGCTCAGTCAGGGTGCGGCGATAGACCTTTTCGGTGTGGGCGAGCGGCTGATCACCGCCAGCAGCGAGCCGGTGTTCGGCGGCGTGTACAAGCTGGCGGCTGTGGAGGAAAACGGCGTTATCACCCCGAAGATCAAGATATCGGAGAATGTCGCAAAGATCACAAATCCGCATTACAAGAAGCTCTACCGGCTTTACAGCAGGCAGACCGGAAAGGCGATCGCCGACCAGCTGTGCGTTTACGACGAGGTTATCGACGACGCGAAGCCGCTGACGATATTCGACCCGGATTACACCTGGAAGAAGAAACAGCTCACCGACTTCACCGTCAGGGAGCTGCAGGTGCCGGTATTCAGAAACGGCGAGCTTGTGTACGCTCCGCCGAAGCTGGAGGAAATACGAAGCTATTGCGCGCAGCAGCTTGGCACGTTCTGGGACGAGGTGCTGCGCTTTGAAAATCCGCATAAATATTACGTTGATCTGTCGAAGAAGCTGTGGGATATCAAGCATTCGCTTCTTGACAGCGAGGGCAGGGGTGAGGACAATTGACGCTGTGCGACGCCGTAAATGATTTCCGGGGAAAGGTTTCTCCGGGAAGCCGTGAAACGAGATACTGCAATTTTGCGCCGCCCGAGGAAACGGCGGGGTTCATCGACCTGTCCGCGCAGGGGGACGGGAGCCGTGGGATAGCTTTTCTCACCGACAGAATGGTGATAAGGCTGGGCACGGACGCACAGCAGATATACTATCGCTCTGTCCGTGTGACGGAGATACTTCCAAGCTATGAGACCCCGTTTGAGGACGAGCTTGTGATATCCTCCCCGAACAGCAGCATAAGGATATCCGACTGCGGACTGAACAAGTTCTTTCTGCGGCAGCTGATAAACACCGTCTGTCGAATGAGCGCCAATATGAAGGACAGCGACCGGGAGCAGCTTGAAGCGCAGCTGACTGCCGAGGCGCTGAGCTATTATTCCGGCTATCCCCTGAATAGCACGGAAGCTCCGCAGAGAACCGGGAGCGCTGAAAAACACCGGGAGGAGATACCACCCATGAGCGTGGCAGCAGTTGCGGCAGTGCAGGAGATAGCTGCGGCGAAAAAGGCGGCGAAGGCGGAGATACCGTCGTCCTCCATTGAGATAACCGAGGAGAAGATACAGTGGCTCAGCGGCAGGCACGACCCTGTTCCCGACGAGCCGGATCACCTTGATGACATGACGCACGAGCAGACGATGAGCTATCTGCTGGATTCCATAGCCGAGATAAATTCGCGCGGCGAAACACAGACCGCAGCAGCGGCGTTTTCTGCCGAACAGACAGTCCCCGTGAACTCTGACCCGGTATGGGAAGTCCGGGAGGTTCCGCGTACAGCCGAGCCGGACAAGCCTTTCGCGCCGCCGCAGATCATGCCGAAGCTGACAAGGGAACCGGACAGCCCGGATATCTACATAAAGGCGAGCCGGAAGATACGGGAGCTTTGCGAGAGCGGACGGCTTACCATGGAGCAGGTGGATATGGCGGTAAAGGAGCAGCTGGTACAGGCGTCCGAGGTTTATTCCGCGCTTGACGTAAGCTCTGCACAGCTGCCGCCGCCGGTAAAAGAGCACGCGATGAACCTGGCTTCTGCCGCGGATCATCTTTCGGATTATTTCGCGCTGGGTGAGGATATCGCCGCACGGGTGATGTTCTTTATGCTTTATCAGATGCTTTCCTATACCGACAGGATAGTGCAGTCTGATGAAACAAAGCAGCGGCTGAATTACTTTTTCGTGCGTTTCGGCGCTGCCGGAATAGTGCTTTCGATGTTTGACGCAAACAATTAAAAGATCCCCCTGCGGTTAACAGGGGGATTTTTTTTATCAGAGAGAGCTGTTTACGGAGTAGATATCGTTGTTTACCTTCTTGATAGAAGCGGCTGCTTCTTTCTTGAAGCCGGACAGGTCGTTGTAGCCTGCCTGGGTGAATACGCCGAGAAGCTCATCAATGTGAGAGGAGGTGCTTGAAAGTGCGGTCTTTGCGCTGCTGTACGCGGAGGGAACGCCGGAGCTCAGCATGCCGTAGTAGTTCGTTACCACCTGAGCGTAGCCGGCAGCCTTGAGTATCGCGGAGGTCTTGGTGTTGTAGATGGTTGACATTACCTCGTCGTCGTACTTGCTGCTCTTGAGATTTTCAACGGCGCCCTGGACGGAGGTGAACTGCGTTACCGCGTTAGCTGCGGCGGAGGAAGCGTCCGTCATGATATCCGAGTAGGTACGGGACTTGTCGGAGTCGGTCTGATTCTTGGTCTGGAGCTTGGAGTAGCCGAAGGAGTTCTTTACCGAGCTGTTGAAAGCGTCCCACTTTGTTATTTCCTTTGAGGAGTAGGTATCCACACCGTCTGTGGAGGTGGTGACATAGTTGTAATAATCCACATACAGGTCATACAGCTTCTCCAGTGCGGAATACGCGGAGGAAAGCTCGCCGGAGCTGGGCTTTGCGCCCTTTAGCAGACTTGCCGCGTTGGATTTGCCGGAGGACAGCGTGCTGCTCATGGAGCTGGTGTAGAATGTCCTTGACTTGCCGTTTTCGAGAGCGAATTCAGTCGCCTGGGCGTAAACATGCACCTTTCCTACCTCGGCGGATATAGCCTCGAAAGCGTCCAGCATCTTCGCGCGCTGCTTATCCTCGCTGGATACAGTCGCGGAGGGCTTGCCGAACGACGGAGCCTGTGTAGTCACAGCAGGTTTTGTTGTGGTAACGGGCTTGGTCGTGGTCGCAGGCTTTGTCGTGGCAGCAGGCTTTGTGGTGGTCGCAGGCTTGGTGGTGGAAGTGCCGGGTTTTGTGGTAGTGGCAGGCTTCGTGGTAGAAGTAGTATCAGGCTTGCTGGTGTCGGACGGAGTTGTTGTTTCCTCGGGAACGCTGTTCTCGTCCGGCTGGGAAACGTCGTCAGACCGGCTGTCTGTAACTATCGGATCGGTGTCGCCCTGCCCTATCTCCACAGGCTCGGTAACTGGCTCTGACTGGGAAGTTACATCGACCGCACTGCTCTCGTCCGGCTGGCTGCTCTCAACAGGAGTCTGTGCGTCAGCTGAAGTGGAGGCGGTGGTAGTGTTGGGCTTTGTTATCGGATCGGGATCATTCTTGGGAGCGGAGGAGAACGCTAACAGCGCGATTACTCCGGCAACCACAACGCCGCCGCCGATAACGGCAGGTATTGGTATCACGCCGAACAGCTTTGCAGGGCCGTCGTTTTTCTTTGTGTTCTTCGCATCGGACACATCGTGTCTGAGCGGTTTCTGGTTCCACTTGTTGGGAGAGCCGCAGTTCTTGCACACCGGCTCTTTCTCATACATATCCTGACCGCAGTTGCGGCAGTATACCAGCTTTCCGAGGTCAACGCCGCCGTCCTCCGCTGTGTTCGCGGAAGTATCGGTGAGGTCATCGTTTCCGGCAGGGCTGGCAGGCGCTAGGCTGCTGAGCATTACGGTGCGGTCGTAGTCGGGCTGATCGTTCTTGCTGAGAAGCACGGTGGAAAGATCGTCCTCGGGTGCGGTGACATCGCTTGCCGGGGTCTCTGCAACAGGCTCATTATAGGTCGGCGCTTCATACGCAGGCTCGGTGTAAGCCGGAACTTCTGCGACAGGTTTGGTGTAAGCTGGGGTCTCTGCGACAGGCTCATTGTAGGTCGGAACTTCTGCGACAGGTTCGGTGTAGGTCGGCGCTTCGTAAGCAGGCTCAGTATAAGCCGGAGCAGTGAAAGCCGGAGCGTCGATATTGATATCGTCAAGGTGGTGTTCAAGCTCTACCGGGACATCAGGCTCTGACATTTCTCCTCCGTTGATAACGGGCAGACCGCTTTCGGAGAGGAACTGCGTCTCGGGCATTCCTGCTTCCATAGAGAAGTTATCCACGCGGCGCGCGAAAGGCTCCGGCTCCGGAACTGTGGGAACAGGCGCAGGAGCAGGCTCCGGCTGGCGCGGAGGTGCGCTTATTGCCGGCATGTCGCTGGCGGTGGAATTGAGGTTCGCGAACTGCTGATTGAGCGCCTCAATCTCGCTGTTGAGGCTGCCGCCGCCAAAACCGCCGCCGATCCCATGATCCTGATATCCGGTGTTGTAGGAGATACCGCCGCCGTTAAAGCCGCTGTTGTTCACGAAATTGTCGATCTGAGCGATGTCGTTGTCGGAAATGCCGGTGAAATCGCCGCCCAGCGGATCGGAATTCACCAGTGGAACGCCGCTGTTCGTCTGGCTGTTCCCGGAAAGCCGCATGCCGCATTTCTCACAGAAGTCGGTGGATCTCTGCATTCTCATGCCGCAGGTGGGGCAGTAGACCAGAGTTCCCTCATCGCTGCCGAGCGGCTTGATACCGGGCATTTCAGTTCCCTGCTGTGCCTCCGGCTGCTGATCGGACTGCTGCTCCTCCTCGTCTTCATCGGGTGGTACAGGCGTTCCGCACTCCATGCAGAACTGATAGCCGCGTATCAGCTTTTTTCCGCAGTTTTCACAATACATTATGTAAACCTCCCAGTTGGTGTTCTTTCTGTGATCTGTCAGGAACCAAACGGTATTCCCTGAAACAGAAAAATATCCACATTAAGTATACTATACTCTACAAAAAAAGTCAACTTGATATCGCTAAAATTGGTAAAATAAAATAATAAGGACTGGGGGTTTTTGTGCATATTAATATGAAAAAAACCGGACTTTCACCCGGTTTTTTTGTGGTTTCGATTACATTACATTTACTGTAAATCTACCCTGTTCCGGTATCAGAGCACGGTCATGAAATACAGCGCCGCGAACACTCCTGCCGCCATCGCCATAATTCCGGTAGTGACAAGGCACAGGGCGAGGTGCGCGCCGGTGTAGTATTTCCTGGGCTTTTCGGCTTTCGTAGGCTTTTGGGGCTTATCCTGAATGCGTACTTCCGTGCTCCAGCCGGATCTTGCGGACTCCACCGGGTGGGGAACTGCGTCCGGGACAGGCGCTTCTGCCGGGGTGCTGTTCGCGCCGGGGAACTGTATCCCTGCCGTGCCGCCGAACTGAACGCTGCCGCCTGCCGGTTCGCCGGAGTTTATCGGAGCTGCCGCCGGGTTATTCTGCACCGTAGCCTCCGCAGGCTGAGGAACAGCTGCTGCAGGAGCAGTCGGAGCTTCCGCAGGAGCAGCGGCTGCCCGGGTATCCATTCGTGCGCCGCACCGGTTGCAGAAGATGCTGTTTTCTTCGATCTTGTTTCCACACATATTACAGAACATTTTATTACTTCCTTTCGTTATCAGGTATCATGCGAGATTTCGCACATAATCGAACAGATACTGCTGAGCCACGCCCTCTATGCCTTTTGTGCATTCCGGCAGCCCGTCGGGGTAATACTGCGCCATTATCCGCTTTACCCAGACGTCTTTCGGGAAAGCGTCCAGCTTATGGAACGCGAACAGCAGCACGCAGTCGGCTACCTTGTCCCCCACTCCGGTTATCAGCTTGAGCTTTTCCCGTGCTTCGGCAACGGGGAGACTGTTTATCCCGTCAAAGTCCACTATCCCCGAGTTCACCTTGCTTACGGCGTCAACGATATATTTCGCCCGGAACCCTGCACGCAGCGGCGCAAGATCCTCCGCAGTCAGCCCTGACATCTGCTCAACAGTCGGGAATGCATACACGCCGCCGATATCAGTGCCGAAGTTTTCGCACAGCCTGCCGATTATCCCGGCTATCCGTGGGATATTGTTGTTCTGGCTGATTATGAAGCTGATGAGCGTTTCGAACGGCTCCTGCCTGAGAATGCGTATGCCCGACGAAGCGGCGCAGGCTTTATTCAGCATTTCGTCCGCGGATAGCGTGCTGATAAATCCGGCGTAATCCGTCCCCAGGTCGAAATAGTCCTCCCAGAACGGGATATCCTGCTCCTGTACATTATGCAGCGTAACTTCACTGCCATTCTGCGACACAGAGATATATTTTCCGCCGACTATACCGGAGAATAAACCGTCTGCGCCCTCTTTCCAGCGGAAGCACTGACCGCACAGGAACGTCCGCCGGATATCGAAATTTGCGTTATGTATGATATGTTCCATAAAAATTTTCGTAAACCCCTTGATTATTTGTCTTAATTATAATACAATAAGAGTATAATTTCAAGAGCATACGCTGTTTTTTCAGCGACTTTTCATCTTATTTACGCAAAAAGAAAGGATAATCAATGAGAGAAAGCATACTTACCATACCGATAAACGAAGTGTTCGAGCCGAGGGAGGGCTGCCCAATCTGTGCCATGAGGAACACCGTTGAGCAGCACATCAGCGAATACATAATGGGCGCTGCGATGATGGAGCCGGACGTGCGCATGGAAACCAACCGCCTGGGCTTCTGCCACACCCATTTCAACAGCCTGTTAAAGCAGAACAACCGCCTGTCCCTGGGGCTTATGCTGAACACATATCTGGGCACCCTGCGCGGAGAGATATTCGAGAAGAAGAGCATATTCTTCACAAAGGGCGCAAAGGCAAAGAAGTGCAGCGAGATAGAGAACACCTGCTTTGTATGCAGCAAGGTGGACTGGGGCGTGGAGCACATGCTGGAGACCGTATTCAAGATGTTCTGCGAGGACGCGAAGTTCCGCAGCCTGTACAGCTCCCAGAAGTACATCTGCATTCCGCACTACAACCTGCTGATGTCCCATGTGCAGACCAAGCTGGCAAAGCCCGACCAGAAGCCGTTTATAGAAGCCACGGACAGACTTGTCGAGAACTACATAAAGGAGCTTAACAGCGACGTCAACGATTTCTGCAACAGCTTCGACTACCGCAACGCCGGAAAGCTGCACAGCGAAGAAATGGAGCATGTCAGAAGCTCGATAGAGCGTGCGGTGGAATTCCTCACATCAAGGAAGCCGGACGTAAAGTGACCGCAGCATTCAACAGAACAGAAGAAGGAAAGAAAAATGGATATCTTAGCAATAGAAAGCAGCTGTGACGAAACGGCTGCGGCTGTGATACGGGACGGGCGGGAGATAATTTCGTCCGTGGTCGCAACGCAGATAGAGGAGCACAAGCTGTACGGCGGAGTTGTGCCCGAGATAGCGAGCCGCCGCCACTGCGAGAGCATAGTGGGGGTAGTCCGCGAGGCTCTGGACAAGGCAGGAATGAAAGCGCAGGACGTGGACGCGGTAGGCGTAAGCTTTGCCCCGGGGCTTATCGGGGCGCTTCTGGTGGGAGTGAATTTCGCAAAGGGACTGGCGCTGTCGCTGGGCAAGCCGCTTATTCCGGTGCACCATATCCGGGGACATATCGCCGCGAATTATCTGGCGCACCTGGAGCTGCAGCCGCCATACCTCTGCCTGGTTGCCTCGGGAAGCCACAGTCATATCGTCCGGGTCAACAGCTGGACGGAGTTTGAGACTATCGGGCAGACCGTGGACGACGCCGCCGGCGAAGCCTTTGACAAGGCGGCAAGGGCTATGGGTTATCCCTATCCCGGCGGAGTGCACATCGACAAGGCGGCGCAGTCCGGTGACCGGAAGAAATACCAGCTGCCCCACCCACATACCGCAAATCCCTACGATTTCAGCTTCTCGGGGTTAAAGACCGCGGTGATAAACCTTATCCACAACGCCGGTCAGAAAGGCGAGGAAGTCGATGTGAACAGCCTTGCGGCGTGCTTTCAGTACACTGTCGCGGATATACTCACGCAGAAGTTCATCTCCGCCGCAAAGGAATACGGCTATAAGACGCTGGCGCTTGCCGGCGGTGTTGCGGCGAATTCCGGCTTGCGCGCCATGCTTCAGCAGAGAGCCGACTACAACGGCATGACGGTGTATTACCCCCCGATATCCCTGTGCGGAGACAACGCCGCGATGATAGGCTGCCAGGCTTATTATGAGTATCAGGCAGGGCATGTTGCGGACTCCGGGCTGAACGCAGTCGCCACCATGCGGCTTGACAGAGTGACCTGGTGAGGTGAGCGGCATGAAAAACATAATTCTCATCGGAATGCCCGGCTGCGGCAAATCCACTATCGGGGTGCTGCTGGCAAAGGCTATGGGCTTTCGCTTTATTGACACGGATATCACGATACAGGAACGCACAGGAATGCTCTTGCAGCAGATGATCGACCAGAAAGGGCTTGACTGGTTCTGCATTGAGGAGGAGCGCGCTATAATGTCTGTGGAGGAGACCGGCGGCTGCGTTATCGCCACAGGGGGCAGCGCGGTGTATTCACGCAGCGCCATGCTGAGCCTGAAAGAGCACGGATATGTATATTATCTGTCGCTTCCGGTGGAGCAGGTGGAAAAGCGCCTGTATAACATAAAGACCCGTGGTATAGCCATGCGCCCGGGGGATTCGATCGAGGACGTGTTCCGCCGCCGCAGGAAGCTGTATGAGGAATACGCCGACATCACCGTGGACTGCACGGACAGATCCATTGAGGACATCGTTGAGGAGATCTGCGGCGAACATCGGCTTATCGGCGGATAGTATCACGCCATGGAAAGGAGCGGCTATGGAGGAGAATATCGTCGTTACACCCGGCGGAGAAAGCGCGCCGAAGATGACGGGCTTTAAAAGCGTCTGCCTGAAACTCGGGCTGATGATGGTGATAATATATGTATCCCGGGGCGCGGAGAACGTTCTGCTGTCACTGGCGCTGAGTTCGGGGCTGTTCGCGGGAATGGACGGCAACACCGCATATCTCATTCAGACGGCGGTGAGCTTCCTGTTCCTGTATATTATCCCGATGATCTGCGCGGCGCTTCTGCTGAAGCCAAAGGGAATGTGTGCAGAGGTCTATAAAAAGCCGGTGTATTTCAGCAATGCCATGGGAATGTTCCCGGCGATGTACGGGCTTTCGTTCCTGGTGAACCTGCTGACGATGCTGGTGTCAAATCTGTTCAGGAACACGGACCTGTACAAGTCCTTCAACACCGTAAACGAGCTCAGACCGGACAACATGTTCTGCGCCGTTGTGCTGCTGGTGCAGCTTGTGGTGATAGCGCCGCTGTTTGAGGAATTCTGGTTCCGGGGGATAGTGCTGCAGTCGCTGAGACCCTACGGCAACGGGTTTGCGATATTCGTTTCGGGGCTGATTTTCGGGCTTACCCATGCGAATTTCAGCCAGTTCTTCTATGCGTCGGTGCTGGGTATCTGCCTTGGCTATATCGCGGTATCCACAAGGTCGATAATCACCACCACCGTAATGCACGCCATGTTCAACGGCATGTCCGGGATAATGCTTTTGCTGATAACGTTTGACGACGTGGGGGATTACCTTTTGGGGATATCCACCGAACAAACCCCCGGTGTGGTGTGCTATCTGGTGTTCTGCTTCCTGCTGATCATGCTGATGATCATTGGAGTGCTGATGGCTATCGCAAAGCTCAGGAAGATAAAGCGCTATAAAGTCCCGAAAATGTGGGAGGTCTCCACCGCAAAGCGCTGGGGCGTGTTCCTGTCGCGCTTCACGGTGATCATTGCGCTGCTGCTTGCCGCAGATACGTTCACGTTTCAGTTCATTCCGAAAGCGCTGTATAAGCTGCTTGGCGGCTCTTAGTCAGAATCAACAAAACGACCCGGGAGCTGCTATGCATTCCTACAAAAATGATAAACAGAGGTTGACACCTCCCGGATAAAGTGTTACTATGATAGAAACACGAACGGGAGGTGTTTTTATGAAAGCTGTAAGAACATATTCTTTTGACGCACTGGTTAATCTGATCGGTCAATCGGTGCTGTTCTTTATCGGGGCTTTTGTCTGGACAAATGTTGCGTCGATCGTGCTCTGGGCACTTTGCGCGGCGGGATTTGCGCTGTTTCTTTCGGTGATGGAGAGGGGTGCAGAACTGCGGCGTGGTGCGGATTTCCGCAATTATCTGCTGTTTTCGGTACTTCCGGTGAATATTATTGCGCTGGTGGTCTCTGGGATAACCGGGATTATCGAGTACAACATCTGGGCGAACCATAATCCTGTGATATATGTATATACGCCGTTATATCCCGTTGGAATAGCGGTGGGAACTGTCTGGATAACACTGTCGTTTGCTGCGCTCACCCGTCTTACCCGAAAGGAAGCATGAGCGAAATGCACAGTCCGGTTTTCTGGGTGATGGCACAATGCTTATTGTATCGTTGGAGGATATTTTGCGGAGATCGATCCCGGGTCGGGTGTTCGTCAACATATTGTTATTTTTTCGTCAACATATCCGCATATCTGCGGCGGCTGAAAATGCCGCCGTTTTTTTGTGCAAATCAGAGAGGAGTTTTCCACATTTTCAACGGTGAAAACTGTTGAAAGGGTGGTTAAATCTGTTGAATGGTTGATTAACTTTCGGTATTTTTCAACATTTCAGTTGAAAAACTGCCCGAAACCGCTTGTATAGTACACTAACAAAGTTGAAAACAGTGTTAAAGTAGTGGAAAAGCATGTTTAAGAAATAAACGGGAAATTAACTGGAATGAAATGGAGTTACATGGTAAGGTGCAAGTTTGTTGTCAAAAAATGCACGAAACCGCATGAAACAATTTAGTGAATTGCCAAAAATTGAAATCTTAACAGAAAATTTGCAGAAAACTATCGAATATTGTGATATAATACACTCAGAAACAACGGCAGGACCTTTGTTATAATAGGAGGTATCGATATGTGGGTAATTATTTCTGAAGAAAGAACGACAGAGGACATGGTGAGGTACACGGCTTATGGTGTACGCAGCAGCAGCTACTGCATCGGAGATCTCTGCACGGACAGGGAGGAGATACTCCGGTTCGCGAGGGTGCTCAACGACCACAAGGTGTCCACGGTGAACGCTATGGACATCGCCGAGGATTACCTTGCGGCAGGCGGCTTCCCTGAGCAGCTGACAAGTGAGCTTGAAGTGACTGCGTGAGTTTTTCTGTTCAGACCGGTGGGTAGAAATATCCACCGGTTATTTTTTAGTATCTATGAATTTGAGATGTTACGCCCACTTATTATGAAAAATCCGCGCCCCGGTTCGGAACGCGGAAAATTCATGTAACAACAAAACCGGTCGGCGAAATAGTCACAGTGGTGTGCATTATCGCCTCTGAACGCGGCGGCGCGGCATTTCCCACGGAGGACAGATCCCGGAACGCCAGCCACTCCCGCAGCTTTGTCAGCGAAGAATACCCGGCGGTGAAGCTGTCCGTGCCGCATATCACCCGGGCAGTCCCTCCGGCGGCGGTGAGCTTTCCTGCCAGGGCGAACGCCTGTTCTGCGCAGTTCCCGTCAGAGCCGGGAGCTATCACGATATCCACGCTTTCGGCGGCAAGGTTCTCGTCCTTGCGGACATAGAGGGCGTGCTTCTTGGCGGAGAGCTTGTAGTTTATCCTGCGCAGCGAGTCGCCCTTTTCGTATTCCCGGTGATCGTACCCAGGGGTACCCCCGGTCATCAGCGACTGTGCGGCTTCCTCGTCGTTGTCCGAGGGGATAAGGTTCACAGGGACTTCCGGCCCGGTATATCCCACCACCCTCGGCATTATCGCAGCTGTGACGGGTTCGGGGCGTATGTCCGACTTGAGATATATTATCCCCAGGAGATCCCTCAGAATTACCTCGTCTATCTCAAGGCGGCTGAGTCCGCATTCCGCGGCGCGCAGTGTGAGCTTTACGCTTCCCCTCCTGCCGAGAACGCAGCACCGCGCCGTAAAGGGCTGACCGAGAAATCTGCCATTGACGGTGACGAAAGGGAGAATGCAGAACCCCCGGGCGGTCAGGGAAAGCTCAACGCTTATCCTGTCCCCGACATTATACAACCCGGAGCAGCCGGTGCAGCTTATCGAGAAGTGCCGCCGGGAAACAACGCAGGTGATAATGGAGAGCGCGGCGGCAAGCGCTATCGAATAGACGAGAATGCAGCCGCTTTCGCCGCTTATGTACAGCAGCACCATTCCGGCGAACAGCAGCGCTTCTATCCAGCCGGCAATGCTGAGCTTCATCATCTATTTCAGCCTCCTTCTGCGTTTTTTCAGGGCGGAAAGGTCTTTCAGCAGACCCGTTTCCGGGATATCGCCGCCGTCCGAATAGAACAGGCGATCCGCTGCGGAGCATATCCTGCCTGCTTCCCCGGGGAGACTCAGGCGGTCGGTGAGTATCTTCTGCACCTCGCCGACGGAAAGCGCCTGCTCGTCCATGAGCGCAAGCTCCGCCGCGATACGGCGCGCCCGGAAATACACGCCCCGGATACGGCTGTTTCCGCTGCGGACGGGGTAGCTTATGCAGAACCCAAGCCAGCCCAGGGGTTTCCTCAGGATAAACGCCAGTATCACGAGGACGGCGGCTCCTGCGGCGATATACAGCCATATCATATAGCCCTCGTCGTTTTCCGCCGGGATCGCGAAGCCGGTTGCGTCAAAATCCACCCACCCTGCGCCTGGTATGTAGATCTGCGGCCACGCGTGTGCCTGGGCGTCGGTGATGTTATACAGTCCGGTGGCGGGGTCGTAGGTCTCCCGGGATACCACGAAGCCCTCGCAGTAGCGCGCAGGAAGTCCGGCGGCACGGGCGAGCAGCGTAAGCGCGGTGGCGTAATCGCTGCATATCCCCCGGCGGCTCCGGAACAGGAAGTATTCCACGCCCTTTTCCTCCGGCACAAATTCCATGTCGTAGATAAACCCGGCTTCGCCGAACCATTTTTCCAGTGCCGCCGCCTTTTCGTAGTCGGAGGTGCAGCCGGCGGTTATCTCATCTGCAAGCGCCTGTATCCTGGCGGATATCCCCGTGGTGCCGCAGCTGTAAAGATACGCCCGGGAGTTCTCGAGATCCTCCGACAGTGCAGAGTATTCGCTGGCGGTAATGAGATCGCTGTAATATGCGTCCGATATCAGCATGTCAACGCTGTCGGAGTCCACCCGGCGCAGATATTCCTCATCGGGGAAACCGGTGTGATGCCGCAGGTAGTATGTGGAATCTGCCGGGATACTGTTTTCGGTGAAGATATCTCCCCGGGGCGTGCGGTAAGTCCTGCCGCATACCTCCGGCAAAAGCGCACGGTATGTTCCGGTGGGGTGGATCACAACACGGGTCGAGGAGCCGTCCCGGATAGTTATACCGGTGATCCCGATGAGATCTTCTCCGGCGTCGGTGTCCCGGACAAGGGCGCTGTTATCGGGGTACAGCTTGTCGCTGCCGGCGCTCGCCTTTTTGAGAAACGCCGCCCAGTCGGCTGCCTGGGCGTTGTATTCCCACCCGGGATAGCCGGTATTGTATTGCTCCAGCGCATACCAGCCGTCCTCGCCGTATTCATCGAACACCCAGCGCGTGAGGTAGCCCGGGGCGGTGGTGTCAACGGTGAACAGCAGCGTTCCCCTGGGGGAATTGCTGCCGTTGTTCACGGAGGAGTGAGATGCGAAGTTCGACAGCCCCACGGTGTTGAAATAGCCGTGATCCTGCGGCACAAGGTTATCCAGCGTGTCGAATACCGGCTCCTCGTTCGGTCTGGGGATTATCGCCGTGGCAAGCCCTATGACCGCTGCCGCCGCACAGGAAAGCGCGATCCTGCGGCGCCTGCCGGACTTGTCCTCGAACAGCGCCGTGGAGTTATCCGACGGTATCGGCACAGAGAGATTTGCGCAGGCAAAGACGAAGCACGCCGCCATTATCAGCGTGAAATACGCCGGGAGCGCCCTTGCGGTGCGGAATGACAGTATCAGCGGAATGAATGTCAGCAGCATAAGGAAGCAGGGGCGCGGGCTTATCACCGAGAAATAGCACCCGATGAAGCCGACGACCAGCGAGAATATCACTATTGCCGCCGCCGCGTAAAGCAGGTCGAACTGCGCCGAGGCGGTGAACAGGAACGTCATGAAGCTGCCGTCCTCCGTGGATATCCCCCCGGCAAAGGAGCCGACAGCCCACGCCGCCAGCACCAGCGCAAATATCGACAAGGTCGTTACCACCGGGCGGAAGCGCGCCTTGTAAAACAGCAGGAATATCCCGGCGGTGAGCGCGCCCATTATGAGCGTGCAGGGAATGAACTGACTGCGGCACAGGGTGTACATCAGCGAAGCGCACACCGACAGCAGGAACAGCATTATCGGCAGCGGCGCTGCGCCGTCGAATTTTACTTTTTTCTTTGTCTTCATGTCACCTTATCTGAAGAAGGAGTACAGGCGGCACATCATCATGCCGTTGTACAGCTTGCGGTTCTTGTCCGCTTTCTGTCCGAAGATGTCCTCGAATTCCTCGTCCGGGGTGATGACGTAAAGCTGGCTGCCGTCCAGGGGGAGCAGCCTTTCGCCCATGACCCGGTATAATTCCCGTGCTTCCCCGGTCTCCAGCATTCGCTCGCCGTAGGGGGGATTGGTGATCAGCTTGATGTTGTCCGCCGGCTTCACGAAATCCCGGATATCGCGTTTTTCGGCGGATATCTTCAGCAGCGGCGACGCTTTCCGGGCGTTCGACAGGGTAAGGCTGACGCACTCCCCGTCGATATCATAGCCGTAAGCCCGGAACTGAGCATCGCGCTTTATTTCCTCCGCCGCCTGCTGCCTTGCCGCCTGCCAGGTCTTGTCGGGAATAAATCCCAGACGCTCCGCCGCAAAGCTGCGGTAAAGCCCGGGCGCGATGTTCAGCGCTTTCAGCCCGGCTTCTATAAGAAGCGTGCCCGAGCCGCAGAACGGGTCGACTATCACATCGTTCTCCCGTACTCTGGCGAGGTCGATAAGCCCTGCCGCCAGGGTCTCCTTTATCGGGGCGGCGTTGCTTTCCCTGCGGTAGCCGCGCTTGTGAAGCCCGGTGCCGCTGGCGTCCAGCATGAGCGTCACCTCGTCTTTCATTATCGAGAAGCGTATCTGCGCCACTGCCCCGGTCTCCGGCATTGTCTGAACTCCGTAGGCGTGGCAGAGGTTCACCGCCATTGCTTTTTTGATTATCTTCTGGCATGCCGGTATGCTTTTCAGCGTGGAATTGAGCGAGTGCCCCCGGTTCGGGAATGCCTCGTATCTTCCGATGAAATCCGACAGCGGCAGCGCCCTTATCCCCTCGAACAGCTCGTCAAAGGTCTTTGCCCGGAACTGCCCCAGCAGAACGCACACCCTCTCCGCTGTGGAAAGGCAGATGTTCGCCTTTGCGCAGAGGTCGGCGCCGCCGGTGAACGTCACCCGTCCGTCGGTCACGGTGATGTTTTCTCCGCCGATTTTCTTCACCTCGAACGAGAGGGTCTTTTCTATCCCGAAATGGCAGGGGGCGATATATGTGTAGTTCGTCATTTTATTCTCCGTTTTCGCATGTTTTTGTACCATATATTATAACAAAAAACACTGATAAAGTCAACAACACAGATTGACTTCCAGAGGGGCTTGATGTATAATGTTTCCAGAGGGAGCGGTATTATGAAAAATACATAGCTTTATTGCTCATATGCCTGTCTGCGGCGGCGCTGCTGAAGCCCTCTGCCGCATGACAAAATGATCACTCCGCTGCGCGTTTTGCGTTTGTGCAAATTTCACATAAACCGGGCTGTATTTTCGTTTTGTTTATCCAAATTCCACAGCTTGCCCGAAAACTTGTTGCAAAAAAGATAAATATAAGTTATAATAGAAACAGGTATCATCGGTACGGCGCAAAACAGACAGATCATGTACAGAAACAGCCGTTCCCTGAAAGGAGATAACACAAAATGGCAATCAAACTGGAAGACAAATATTTAAGCAGCTTTGTTTCGGAGCACGAGCTTGACGCTATCGCTCCGGCAGTAAAGACGGCTCATCAGCAGCTGGTGGACAGAAACGGCCCGGGTAACGATTTCCTCGGCTGGCTCGACCTGCCTGTGGATTATGACAAGGACGAATTCGCGCGCATAAAGAAAGCGGCTGAAAAGATCGGCAAAGAAAGCCAGGTGCTGATAGTTATCGGCATCGGCGGCTCCTACCTCGGCGCAAGAGCCGTTATCGAGGCGATAAAGTCCACTCTTTACAACAGCCTGAAGAAGGACACCCCCGAGATCTATTTCGTGGGTAATTCCATCAGCCCGACATACCTCAGCGAGGTGGTTTCTCTTGTCGAGGGCAGGGACTTCTCCGTAAACATCATCTCCAAGTCCGGTACGACTACAGAGCCTGCGCTGGCTTTCCGCGTATTCCGCGACCTGCTGGTGGAGCGCTACGGCGAGGAGGGCGCAAAGGGTCGTATCTACGCCACCACCGACAAGGCAAAGGGCACCCTCAAGGAGCTTTCCGACAAGAAGGGCTATGAGACCTTCGTTGTGCCTGACGACGTAGGCGGACGCTATTCCGTGCTCACCGCCGTGGGACTTCTCCCCATTGCATGCGCGGGCTGCGATATCGACGCGCTGATGAAGGGCGCTGCTGACGCAAGGGCGGCATATTCCGACCCCGACCTCAGGAACAACGACTGCTACAAGTACGCGGCTCTCCGCAATATCCTCTACCGCAAGGGCAAGAGCGTTGAAATGCTCATCAGCTACGAGCCGAGCTTTGCTATGATGAACGAGTGGTACAAGCAGCTGTTCGGCGAGAGCGAGGGCAAGGACAACAAGGGTATTTATCCCTCCTCCGCGATATTCTCCACCGACCTGCACTCACTGGGTCAGTTCATTCAGGACGGCTCCAGGGTGATGTTCGAGACCGTTATGCAGTTCGCAAAGCCCCAGAAGGAATTCTTCCTGGAGGACGACCCCACCAACGTTGACGGGCTGAACTTCCTTTCCAACCAGAACATGTCCGTTGTGAACCGCAAGGCGTTCGAGGGCGTTGTTATCGCCCACACCGAGGGCGGCGTTCCGAATATCGTGCTGGAGGCTCCCGAGCTTAACGAGTACGAGCTGGGCTATATCATCTATTTCTTCGAGAAGGCATGCGCGGTGAGCGGCTATCTTATGGGCGTTAATCCGTTCGACCAGCCCGGCGTTGAGAGCTACAAGAAGAACATGTTCGCACTTCTTGGCAAGCCCGGCTACGAGGAGCAGAAGGCTGCTCTGGAGGCAAAGCTGGGTCTCTGATCACGGCATTTTTGGAGAGAGCTGCACTCCTGCGGCTTTCTTCTGGCAATATAATACACAATTCATGGAGGTTTACTATGATCAAGCTTATTACAGGCAAGAAGGGTACAGGCAAGACCAAGATCCTTATCGACGCTATCCACGAGGCAGAGAACAAGTCCAACGGCAACGTCGTTGCTATCCAGAAAGGCTCCGCGCTCAACACTGACATAACCCCCAAGGTTCGTCTGGTAAACATCGAAGACTACGCAGTTTCCGGAGTTGAGGGCTTCTACGGCTTCATTTCCGGCGTTCTGGCTTCCGACTACGACTGCACCGACATCTTCGTTGACGCTACCCTCAAGATCACCGGCAGAGATTACGACAAGCTGGGCGAGATGTTCGAAAAGCTCGCTAAGATCTCCGGCGACACTGTTGTTACCTGCACTGTTTCCGCAGACAACTCCGAGCTTCCCGAAAGCATGAAGAAGTTCATCGTCTGATTTTTGCCTATCATGACTTCCCGGGGGCGGCAGCGCTCCCGGGATAATTTTGTCAGTTGGTTTTTGTTTCGTCTGGTCAAAATTACAACAATCGTGAGCCGTATGTCCGTCCGCTGCGACCATTTTCACCAAATCAATGAGAAATTTTGAGAATTTCCGCTAAAACACTTGACAAAACGAATTTCCCATGATATAATATTAAGCGTGACTGTAAAAGGGTTCTTTTGCGAACTCTTAGGAAAAGAACAATTTATTTTAAGGGGGTGCAATAATGGCAGTTCCGAAGAGAAAGGTGTCCCGTGCAAGACGCGACAAGAGACGTTCACAGGTATGGAAGTTATCTGCACCGTCCTTCTCTCGCTGCAAGCAGTGCGGTGAGCTGAAGCTTGCTCACAGAGTATGCGGCAATTGCGGTTATTACAATGATAAGGTCGTTATCGCTAAGGAAGCGTAATTGCCTGACATTGAATGGCTAACACAGTGTTTACGGGAAGTCCCTCCGGTATCGCCGGGGGGATTTTTGCTGATTATTTATAAATATACAGTAAATTCCTTGAAATAGCGCCGGAAATGTGATATACTATATTAGTATAGCTTTTTTGAAAAACGAAAATTTCATGGCAGGGGCGCGGACGTTCCCCTGTCAGCCGGAAGTACAAGGAGAAAAAGAATGCAGGTAGTAGCGATTGTGGGCAGACCGAATGTGGGAAAGTCCACTCTTTTCAATAAGCTGGTGGGTCAGCGGCTTTCTATCGTTGACGACAAGCCCGGCGTCACCCGTGACCGTATCTACAGCCGCTGTGAGTGGCTGGGGCGTGAATTCATGCTGATAGACACCGGCGGTATCGAGCCTAAGACCGACGATGTTATCCTCGCACAGATGCGCGAGCAGGCAATGCTTGCGGTGGAACGTGCGGACGCGATAATCTTCGTCACCGATATCACGACAGGAGTTACCGCGAACGACAGCGATGTCGCCTCAATGCTGATAAAAAGCGGCAAGCCCGTAGTCCTGGCGGTGAACAAGGTGGACGGGATAGGCGCTCCTCCCCCGGAGATATACGAGTTCTACAATCTCGGTCTGGGCGACCCTGTCGCGGTATCCTCCGTTCACGGGCACGGCACCGGCGACCTGCTGGAGGCGGTGTTCCGCAACCTCCCCCCGGAGGAGCCGGAGGAATACGACGCCGACGCCATAAAGGTAGCCGTTATCGGTAAGCCGAACGTGGGCAAGTCCTCCCTCATCAACCAGATATCCGGCGAGGAGCGCTCCATAGTGTCCGACATTGCAGGCACCACCCGTGACGCAATAGACACCGAGATTAGGCGCGGCGACGACAAGTTCATCTTCATCGACACCGCAGGAATGCGCCGCAAGGCAAAAGTCACCGAGAATATCGAGCATTTCAGCGTGCTGCGCGCGCTCATGGCGGTGGACAGGGCGGACGTGTGCGTTATCGTCATCGACGCCACCGTGGGATTTACCGAGCAGGACAGCAAGGTGGCAGGCTACGCCCACGACAAGGGCAAGGCGTGCGTTATCGCCGTCAACAAGTGGGACGCTGTTGAGGACAAGACGGACAAGACCATGACGGAGTTCCGCAAGAAGCTGGAGGTGGACTTCTCGTTCATGTCCTACGCGCCGTTCGTGTTTATTTCGGCGAAGACAGGTCAGCGTATCGACAAGCTGTTCGAGCTGATAAAGTACGTCCGGGAGCAGCACTGCATGCGCATCTCCACCGGCGTGCTCAACGACATGCTGAACTATGCGACCTCGCGCGTTCAGCCGCCGTCGGACAAGGGCAAGCGCCTGAAGATATACTACATGACCCAGGCTTCCGTCTGCCCCCCGAATTTCGTTATATTCTGCAACAGCCGTGAGCTGTTCCACTACTCCTACCAGCGCTATATCGAGAACCAGCTTCGCGAGACCTTTGGTCTGGAGGCTACGCCGATAAAGCTCACGATCCGCGAAAGGGGCGAATGATGGAACGCATTCTGTCGGATTTCAGGCGGCGGCGCTGCGGAATGCTCCTGCGGTGTGTGATCTGCGCTGTGGTGATATTCGCCATTGCATGGGTCCCGCTGGCGTTCTCCGGGGAATGGGCGGAGTGGATAAGGATAGTTTGGCTGGTGGCAGCGGCGGCGGTGTCGCTTGCTGCGGCGGTGCTTCTGCTGAGGGCTTTCACAGAGATACTCTGCGTTGCGACAAGCAGGCTGAAGTGCCAGCTTGATTCCCTGCCCGAGAGCGAGAAAGACGAGATCATAGCCGCCTATCCCACGGCAAAAACGCTGGGGGAGCGGTGGTTCCTGCCGGAGCATATATTGTTCTACACCTACCGCCGCGCGGTGATTTTCCGCTATGACGAAATTATGACGATATCTCCCGGGAAGAACGGCGATCTGCTTCTCACCACCTCCCACGGAGACATCACAATGCCTGTGAGAAACGGCGAGAACGGCGGTATGATCTACGCCGTGCTGCGCAGCCGTAACCCCGATATCCGTGCGGAGTTCGGCGATACATCAGAAGAAGCAGGCAAAGTAACCGAAAGGACATAACATAAAATGATCTGGATATGCTATATCATCATGATCGCCGTGCCATATCTTCTGGGCGGCATCAACACCTCTATAATCGTGACAAAGCTGCGCACCGGGCAGGATATCCGCACCATGGGCAGCGGCAACGCCGGGCTTACAAACTCCCTGAGGACTCAGGGCAAGGCTACCGCGGCTATCGTGCTGCTGGGCGATGTGGCAAAGGCGGTGCTTTCCGTCTGGGCGGTAAGGCTCGCGTTCCTTTACATCGGCGGTGTTGACACCACGGTTCTTGCGAACGGAATGAACTGGGTCGGCTATATGGCTGGGTTTATGGTGGTGGTAGGTCATGTCCTGCCGGTATACTACGGCTTCCGGGGCGGAAAGGGCGTGCTGTCGGCGGTGTCGGCGATATTCACGCTGGACTGGCGCACCGGCTGCCTGCTTATGGTGGTGTTCATTATTCTGGTGGCTCTGACGAGATATGTTTCTCTGGGAAGCGTCGCGGCGGCTTCGCTTTATTTCGTGGGGACGCTGGTTTTCGTGTATTTTATCGACAAGGATCCGGCAGGCATCGTGTGCACATTCATCGCGCTGTTTACCGAGGCGATAGTTATTTTCAAGCATCACGGCAATATACACAGGCTTCTCACCCACACCGAAAAGAAGCTGGGCGAGAAAGCAAAGTAATTCGGAGGCACTATCATGGCAAAGATAACGATACTGGGCTGCGGCTACGGCACGGCTCTCGGGGTGATGTTCACGACATACGGTCACGAGGTAGTGACATGGACTAAATTCGAGCAGGAGGCGGAACTTCTGCGCACCGAACGCGAGCACAAGCGCCTGCTCCCGGGGGTGAAGCTACCGGAAGCCCTGGGCGTCACCACCGACCCTGAGTGCGTCAGCGGCGCGGATATTATCCTGGTGGCTATCCCGTCGCCGTTTTTCCGCGAGGCGGTGCAGGCGGTAAAGCCGTTCGTGGATAAAGGCACCGTGGTGATAAACGTCAGCAAGGGGCTTGAGGGGAGCACCGGCTACCGGCTGTCCCAGATACTCACCGAGGAGCTTCCGGACAATCCCGTGGGAGTGATAACAGGCCCCTGCCACGCCGAGGAGATCGCACGGCTGGTTCCCACCACCGAGGTATGCGCAAGCTATAACGACGGCGTTGCGGACTTTATCCAGCGCACCCTCTCCAACGAGCGCTACCGCATTTACACAAACGACGACGTTGCCGGCTGCGAGCTGGGGGGAGTCCTCAAAAATCCGATAGCCCTGGGCTGCGGCATAGCCCGTGGAATGGGACTTGGGGACAACACCGTGGCGGCGCTGATGACCCGTGGAATGACCGAGATCACCCGTCTGGGGGTAGGTCTGGGCGCTAACTGGAAAACGTTCACCGGCATGGCAGGAATAGGCGACCTGATAGTTACCTGCACCTCTCAGCATTCGCGCAACTTCCGTGCAGGGAACCTCATCGGAAAGGGCGCGCCGGCGGCGGAGGCTGTGGCGCAGGTGGGCACCGTTGAGGGCTACACCAGCAGCCGGATAGCGTACCGCCTTGCGCAGGAAAAGGGTATCGACACCCCGATAATCGAGCAGATAGTCAGGATCTGCTATGAGGGCAGCGACCCCACGCAGAGTATCTCAGCGCTTATGACAAGAAAGAGCAAGCATGAGCGCGAGGTGTTCTGGATGGACTGATATTACGGAATTGTGGCGGCAGGTTATGAAACGCAGCGAGGGGTGCCAGGAATGAACCAGAAGATACCGGCGACTATACGGGAACAGATACAGAAGCTCAAAGAGCGCGGCTGCATCGTCGAGGACGAAAAGCACGCGGAGGAAACGCTGAAATACATCAACTATTTCCGGCTGTCGGATTACTTTGCGCCGTTCACCGTTTCAAAGGGGCAGTACGAGGAGGGGACCTCGTTTGAAAAGGTGCTGCGTGTGTACGAGGCGGACAGAAAGCTGCGCAGCATTCTTCTGGCATCCCTCGAGGAGACGGAGATAGCCATGCGCGCGGCGGTCTCCAATTACCATGCACTGAAATACGGCGCGCTGGGGTATCTCAATCCCTCCACGTTCGATTTCCGGCATAATCACCAGCAGTTCATGAACAAGGTGAAGCACCTCATCGAGGTGAACGACGACCGGGAATTTGTAAGGCACTATAACTCGAAGTACTGCGGCGCGTTTCCGCTGTGGGTGGTAATGGAGCTTTTCAGCTTCGGCACGCTTGCTTTCTTCTACAAGGATATGCAGAGCGCCGACAAAAAGGAGATCGCCGAAAAGTATTACGGCTGCTCCAGCACCGAGCTTGACAACTGGCTGTTCTGCCTTAATGAGCTGCGGAACTATTGCGCGCACTACAACCGGCTTTACGGCAACAGCTTCCCGGTTCTCCCCAGAACGCCGAAGAACATGGATCTTGAGATAAAGCCCGATGTGTTCGGCTATATCATAGTCATGAAGCAGCTCGCCCACGATCACAGGAACTGGAACGAGCGCGTAGTCAAGCCTGTTTCCAGGTTGATAAATAAGAACTCCGACGTGCTGCGGCTGAGCGACCTTGGTTTCCCCGGGGGGTGGGAGGAGCTTATCAGGTGGCAGGACGCTGAATAACTGTATTTTAAGCAGCACAGGCTTCCGAAAGGAGGGGTGGGCATGTCTGACAAATTCCGTCTGATGATGGACAACAAGGCAAAGACCAAAGAGGAGATCGCGCAGGAGCTTCGGCGCATGATCGAGCTGAAGTCTCACCCGGTGGAACCCCGGGAGGAGCCGCAGGAGATAGCCACCCCGGATAGGGAAGATATCGCCGCAGCGGTGAGGAAGTCGGTGCAGGACAGGATAAGCAGTATCGTCCGGGAGGCTGTCAGGACCGCAAAAGAGGAGTCCTACGGGGAGAAGATACCCCCCCGTGAGCCGAGGGACTGCGTGGATTACCTCGGCGGCAGCAGTGCGCTCCGGGCGGACGAGCTGGCTTACGCTGCGTCGGAGAACGAGGAGCCGGACGACGGCGGTATCCGTGCAAGGATCGCCGAAATGCGGCGGCTCAGCCAGACGTTCTACAACGGCTATATGCTGCGGCAGTGCGCCGAGGAGACCTTTGTGAAGCAGGGGGAATACGTCAGCGACGTTACGGACGACTTTGGCAGGAACTGTTTCTGCGGCATTGAACGCCCGATCTACGGGGCGCTTTCCACCGACCAGCTGAGGACTTATTTCACATGGCGCACCCAGGCGAGGATCGGCGTTTTTAATAAGGTGGACAAGCCCTATGTCATTCTCTATTGCTTCGAGCTGCTGAACCGTATCGGGGTGCTTTCTGCGGCGGACGCCTATAACCGGCTCTCCGGCGTGTGGGAGGGCTGCCGGGTGTTCTGCCCGTCGCTGGATAAGGTGATCCCACGGTGGCTGAAGGATTTCCGTGCGTATAATGACCTCGGGGATAATTTCACGCTATCGTCTGCGGAGAGCGTCGGGGACGATATTTCCGGCGATATCAGCGATCTGCTGGAAAAGCGCTATTCCGGGAAGCTGGAGTATCTGGCGCAGCGGTCGTCCTACAATATCAGGGGGAGCATATTCCTCACCGAAGAAACTCAGCCGCTGGTCGAGGGCGCACTGGAGGCTGCTCTCGCGGCGCTGGACGGGTATTTGTCCGAAAAGGGAGTATCGCTGTTCGGGATAATCTGCGGCAGGCTGTGGAAGGATCACACCTGGACGCCGTTTGCGGGAGCATATGTTGATCTTGACCGCATGGACGGCTTTCACAGCCTGAAGATAAGTCCGCTGGAGCAGTACTGCGTCAAGCGCGGTCAGCCCTGCCTTGAGGAGTTTGAGCAGTCGCCCTACCGTAATTTTATAGGCTGGGTGCTGAAAAGCGTGGAGGCGGTGCTGAGAAAGCGCACAGGCTTCCGGTACGGGATAAATCCCAACATCACGCCGGTGCTGGAGGATATGACCAACCGCGAAAAGATCTTCGCCGCAGTCAGCGCGCCGGAGTTCCCGGAGACCGTCACCCGGGCGGTGGAGAAATGGTGCGACGAGCACGGGATATTCCCCCCGAAAAAGGAGAAGAAGCGCCGGGGCTATAACTTCGACGAAGCGCCGGAAAAAGCCGCCGTACATGCGCCGGTGGAGATAGACGTCAGCAAGCTTGCGAAGATACGCCGGGAGGCGGACGAGACCACCCGGAAGCTCATCGTGGAGGAGCCGGACACTCTGCCCCGGGACATCATCACCGACCGCGTGGCGGAGATCGAGGAGGACAGCTTTGAGGAGCAGACGGCGGATTTTGCCGAAAATTACTCGGAGTATAATTCCGGTATGGATAACTCCGGGGCATTTGCGGAGCTGCCGGAGGGCTGGCGTGGATTTGCGCAGGGGCTTTCAGCGGAGGACATCTCGCTGCTGGGTGCGCTTATCCGCGGCGAGGGGACGGAATACTGCCGCAGCCGGAACGTCATGCCGGAAACGCAGTACGACCGCATAAACGATATGGCAATGGAGAATATCGGGGATATCCTGATAGAAAACGGCGTTATCATTGAGGACTATCTCCCCGATGTGGAACGCATAATATCACTGGCATAGGAGAGGAAACCGCATGATAACAGTAAGGCGAGCGGAGGACAGGGACGCCGAAAAGGTAATGAAGCTGCTTGGCGAGGTGCTGGAGCTGCACGCAAAGCTCCGCCCGGACATATTTATCCCCGGCAGCACGAAGTACACCCGTGAGGAGCTGCACGGGATATTCCGCAATGAGGAGACCCCGGTGTTTGTTGCGGCGGACGACAGCGGAGAGGTGGCAGGATACGCGTTCTGCGTGATGAAGCAGCCGCCGTTTTCCACCAACATGAAGCCGATGAAAACGCTGTACATCGACGACCTGTGCGTTGATGAGGGCTGCCGCGGTCAGCATGTGGGGACTATCCTGTTCGACTATGTGAAGCAGTTCGCAAGGGAACAGGGCTGCTACGACATCACCCTCAACGTCTGGGAGGGCAACAACGCCCGGGAATTCTACGACAAGATGGGAATGTTCGTCAAGGAGACCCAGATGGAGATCATACTCTGATACATAGCAAGTCTAATGTTTTTTGTGATATCTGCTTTCCCTCCGGCTTGTACGGGGGGATATTTTTGTAGGGCGTTATATAGATTTTTCTCTGAAAATATGTTATAATACAGATGTATTGTATTGTATCCCCGGATACCGGGGAATGATAACAAGGAGGAAAATTGAATATGAACAGTGAAAAGATCCAAAAGCTGGTCGGAACAGGACTGCTGACTGCCCTGGTAGTCGTCATCTATTTCCTGACGATGGGAATTACAGTCGGTCCGTTCAACATCACCTTCGCCCTTATCCCGATAGTAGTCGGTGCGGCACTATACGGCTGGATAGCAGGCGGTTGGCTGGGACTTGTTTTCGGCATTATGGTACTTGCCACGGGGGGCGCTAATGCGTTTCTGGTGATAAATCCTGCCGGTACCGTTATCACAGTGCTGCTGAAAGGCGCTGCTGCCGGACTTATCCCGGGTCTTATCTACCACGCTCTTGAGAAAAAGAACTGCTGGGTCGCAACGATATGCGCCGCAGCTGCTGCGCCGATAGTCAATACGGGTATATTCCTGCTTGGCTGTCTTGCATTTTTCATGGATACCATCAATACCTGGGCTGAAGCGGCAGGAATAGCGAACGCAGGTGTTTATATGGTGACTGCGTTTGTCGTGAATTTCCTGGTGGAACTGGGCACCAACCTGCTGTTAAGCTCCGTCATAGTCAGGATCATAGATATAGTAAAGAATAAGCTGTCAGCACGCAAAGCCGGTATCTGACGGCAAAAGGAGCAGCAATGATACTTGCGATAGATATTGGCAACACCAACATCGTCCTTGGCTGTGCGCACGAGGATAAGATACTGTTTCGGGAGCGTCTGGCGACAGTTCAGCGTGAGACCTCGCTGGAATATGCCGTGAAGATCAAGGCGGCGCTGGATATAAACAACATCAGCCGCAGCGACATCACCGGAGCAGTTATTTCCTCGGTCGTGCCGTCGGTCACACAAACGGTGAAGATAGCCGTTGAGAAGCTGACGGACGGACGTATCATGGTAGTAGGCCCGGGAATTAAGACGGGGCTGTCGATACAGATAGATAATCCTGCGCAGCTCGGAAGCGACCTTGTTGTGGACGCTGTTGCAGGTCTGCACGAATACCCCGTGCCGCAGATAATCATTGACATGGGCACCGCGACGACTTTCTCCGTCATCGACAGGAACCGCACATATATCGGCGGTCTTATAACCACCGGCGTGGCGGTATCCGCAGACGCGCTGAACTCACGCACCGCTCAGCTGCCGAAGATAGCCTATGAGAAGCCGAAGCGCGTGATATGCAGCAATACCGTTGACTGCATGAAGAGCGGCATAATGTACTCCAACGCCTGCGCCATTGACGGAATAATCGAGCGCATCGAGGAGGAACTCGGCGAAAAGACCACGGTTATCGCCACCGGCGGACTTGCCCAGGTGGTAGTACCGCTCTGCCGCCATGAAATAATCTATGATGACGACCTTTTGTTAAAAGGACTTATGCTCATCTGGAACAAGAACACAAAATAAATCCACACAAACCTTACAATACACAGAACTGCCCCCGGTTTCCCGGAGGCAGATTTTGTTTTGGTTATTTGTTTCGGTTATTAGTATGAAAATTTATTCTGATAAATCAATGCGTCATCATCGCCGTAATACCCCTTACGCACTGAAATCCGCATATAGCCCGACTTCTCATAAAGCGCTATCGCTCCGGAATTCCTGCACCTGACCTCCAGAAAACAGCACACTGCGCCCCGTTCCCTCATCTGCGTGTGAAGCTCTGCCAGAAGCTGCTGTGCAATTCCCTGTCTGCGGAACTCCGGCAGGACGCCTATCTGATACAGTTCCCCCTCGTCCACGACTACTCGTCCCAACGCAAAGCCTGCTGTCTTTCCGTCACGCTCTGCTTTAACCAAAACCGAAAGGGAGTTATTCACCTCCGAAAGCAGGCTCTCCCTCGTCCAGCTTCCGTTAAAGCAGACCTGCTCCACCTCGAATAGCTGCCGGAATTCCTCGTCAGTGAGCGTCATACCAGCTCTTGCCCTCCTTAGCGTCGGCGGTGAGGGGAACAGCGAGCTTTACCGCCCCCTGCATTTCCTCGGTGAGTATCTGCGCCGCCTTGTCCGCCAGTTCCTCCGGCGCTTCAACGATAAGCTCGTCGTGCACCTGCAAAATCAGCTTTGCTTCGGGAAGTTCAGCTTTCAGCCGGCGGTAGACCCTCACCATTGCGATCTTGATGATATCCGCCGCCGTGCCCTGTATCGGGGTGTTCATCGCGATACGCTTTCCCAGTGCCTTTACCGTCTTGTTGGTGGAGAGAATTTCGGGGATAAAGCGTTTTCTGCCGAACATCGTCACCGCCCAGCCGTCCTTTTCGGCGCTTTTGGTGACGTTCTCCATGTATTCCCGAACTCCGGAATAATGCGTGAGATAGTCGTCGATATACCGCTTCGCCTCCGCAACGGACACGTTGATATCCTTTGCAAGAGAGAAAGCCCCGATGCCGTACACGATACCGAAATTCACCGCCTTTGCGCTGCGGCGCTGCTCCGGGGTTATCCACTCCGGTGGAAGCCCCAGAACGCTCGCCGCGGTCTCGGTGTGGATATCTCCGCCCTCGCAGAAGGTCTTTATCATCGCCTTGTCCCCGGAAAGGCTTGCAAGCACGCGCAGCTCTATCTGGCTGTAGTCCGCGTCCGCAAGCAGCTTTCCCTCGTCCGCCACGAAGAATTTCCGGAAATTGCGCCCTATCTCGGTGCGCACGGGGATATTCTGGATATTCGGCTCGGCGGAGGAAATGCGCCCGGTGCGTGTTTCGGTCTGCTTGAATGTGGTGTGCATTCGCCCGTCCGGGGAGACCGCCGCTTCCAGTCCCTTGACATAGGTGTTGTACAGCTTCGTCAGCGTGCGGTATTCGAATATCAGCGGAATTATCGGGTGCATGTCCCGAAGCCCCTCCAGCGTGTCGGCGTCGGTGGAATAGCCGGTCTTGCGCTTCTTCCCTGCCGGAAGTCCCAACTCCTCGAAAAGCACCACGGAAAGCTGCTTCGGCGAGCCGATGTTGAACTCGTGCCCAGCCGCATTGTAGATATCCTGCTCCAGCCCGGCGATCTTAGGCAGCAATTCTTCCCCGAACTGATGAAGCGCCGCCGTGTCCATCTGTATTCCCTCATGCTCCATTGAACTGAGGACTTCGGCTAGAGGTATCTCTATCTCTGCCAATACCTTATACATTCCCTGCTCATGTATCTTTTCCCACAGCGCTTTGTTCAGCAGGAAAAGCGACTCCCCCAGGCGTTCCGCGCTGTATGTGACGCCGTACTCCGCGCACAGCCGCGGTGTGCTGTAATCGTTGGAATTGACGTTGAGAAGATAGCCTGCGAGGGTGGCGTCGAATACCACGCCGTTAAGCTCCAGACCGTTTCTCATGCAGTGGGAATAAAGCGCCTTTGCGTCGTTGGTGCGCTTTCTGAGGTCTGACCGCAGGAACTCCGGAATATCCACGGTCTGAACCTTTCCGTTGAGGAACACCAGTATTTCACCGCCGCACAGCGCCACATCATAGGCGCTGGTGTCGAATTCCGGAATTTCGGGCTTTGGCGCGTCGCTTACCTCCGGAGAGGGCTGTGCGCTGTTTTCCGCTGCTATCTCCACCTTAGAGGGCGCAGTCTTGTCAAGCCCCAGCTTTTTCATCACGCCGAACATTTCCATTTCGGTGAGTATACCTGCCGCCCCAGAGGGGTCGCCGGGCTTTTGGGAATACTCCTGCATATCCAGCGGCACCGGGGCTTCCAGGGTTATTTCGGCGAGCTTGCGGCTGAGCTCGGCGCTTTCCCTGCCGTTTTCCAGCTTGGTGCGAACGCCCTTTGTTACCTCTATGCTGTCGATATTATCATAGATATACTGCACCGTGTGGTACTTCTGAATGAGGGAGAGGGCGGTCTTTTCGCCTATTCCGGGAACTCCGGGGATATTGTCGGAGCTGTCCCCCATAAGGGTCTTTACCTCCAGCATTTCCCGGGGGGTTACGCCGTAGACCTCGGCTATCTTCGCCGGGGTGTACAGCACGTCCTCCTTGTTGGTGGCGAGCCTTACGGTGACCTTATCGGTTATCAGCTGGAAGCTGTCTCGGTCGCCGGTGGAAATGGTGCAGACGCCCCCCTGCTTCTCCGCCTCGTGGGAGAGGGTGCCGATTATGTCGTCAGCCTCATAGCCCTCTTTCTCGACAATGGCAACTCCCAGTGCTGCGAGCAGCTGCTTTATCACCGGCATCTGCGCGCGAAGCTCCTCGGGCATTCCGTGACGGGTGCCCTTGTAGTCGGCATACATCTTGTGGCGGAACGTCGGCGCGTGCAGGTCAAAGGCTGCTGCGATATGGTCGGGCTGCTCCTCTTTCAGCAGCTTCAGATATATGTTCATGAACCCGGTCAGCGCGTTGGTGGGCATACCCTTTTTGTTGGTGAGCAGGCGAATGCCGTAGAACGCCCGGTTCATTATGCTGTTGCCGTCTATTACGAGAAGCTTCATATTGGTCTCCTTTGGTATTATCGCTGTGCAGTACGGAAAACTCACATTTCCTTGGTCTTTGTCCTGGGGGGATTATCCACGTCGGTCATTCGGATATCGTCCAGTAACCGGGGGCTTAGCTTTTTAAGAAGCAGCATCGTGCATGTCCCGGTGAAAGCTCCGCTCACCACCGCACCGGCAAGCAGAACGGGGGTATACGCAAGCACGAACAGGTTGTTGTAGATTATCACGGAGGTCAGCATCTGACCGATGATATGAGCCAGAGCTCCGGCGATACTCACCAGCGGAAGCCAGTTTTCGCGGTTCTTCTGCGGAAGCACCCGGCGCAGAAGCAGCATCGTGCCCACAGCGCAGATACCGCCCATGACGCCATAGAACACGTTCATTATCATTCCGGTGATGAACGCCGCCACAAAGCACCGCAGTATTACCACCACCATTGCATCGGCGCTGTTCCATTTTCCGCCTATGTACAGCATGAACATCGTGACGATATTCCCCAGTCCGACCCTTATCCCGGGTAACGGGCATATCGGCGGCAGCCATGTCTCCGCCGCGGAGAGAAGCGCCGCAATGCATATAAATAACGCACACAAAGCGATCTTGCGTACTTTCAGTGTCAATGTGCATGCTCCTTTCCGTCGTCCTGCGGCGCGTTCATTATCCGCGCCACCTGTTCTGCTATGATCATCAGCTCCGACCTCTCAGGCTCCGGTTTTTCCTGAACCGGCTGTTCCGTGGGAGCTGTTACCGGCGTTTCTCCGGTGAGGGTGTAATGTTCCGGGGTGATCATTGACGCAGGGTAGTTAAGCAGAAATACCCTGAAATACCCTGCGATGAACCCACATAATGCGGCGAGCGCAGAGATCAGCATAACTGCTCCGCACGCCGTGAGTATTCCCCCCACGATAAAGCAGATCACCGCATAAACAAGGTTCAGGATATAGCTGACGGTAGCGATCGCCGGATCTCCGGGCACCGCAGCAAGCGCCGCCGCCGCAGAAGCAGCAGCCCCCACGGCGAGTATCGCTCCGGTGAGCGCCCCTCCTGCGGCAAAGCCGATAATGACGCATATCAATGCCGCCGCGCACTCGATATAAAAGCACAGGTGGACTGCCCGGCGCAGTATCCCGGCTCTGTTCTGTCTTGTTGAAACAAAGTCGGACACTATGCTGGCACCATCGGTATTGAAATGCAGCAATCGTTTTTTTATCCCGTCTAACATAATATCACCATATCACAGTTCTTCAAGCTCCCTGAGCCACAGAGCGGCGCAGGCGTCGCTGGGCATTCTCCAGTCCCCCCTGGGTGACAGGGTAACAGATCCCACCTTCACCCCGTCGGGAAGGCAGCTTCTCTTGAACTGCTGAGAGAAGAAGCGGCGGTAGAACGTCCGGAGCCATTTTAGTATAGTCTCCCGGTCATAGCTCCCGGCGAACGCGTATTGTGCCAGCCGGAACACCTTTTTCGGCGAAAATCCCCACCTTATCCCGTTGTACAGGAAGAAATCGTGCAGCTCATACGGCCCTACCAGATCCTCGGTTATCTGGGCGATATCGCCGTTTTCGTCCGCCGGCAGAAGCTCAGGGCTTACCGGGGTGTCGAATATGCTCATGAGCACCTCGCTAAGCTCCGGGTTTTCCACCGTGCCTGCATAGTATTTCACGATGTGGCGCACCAGCGTTTTCGGCACTGAAGCGTTCACGCCGTACATCGAGATGTGGTCGCCGTTATAGGTAGCCCAGCCCAGAGCCAGCTCCGACAGGTCGCCGGTGCCCACTACCATTCCGTTTTCGGCGTTGGCGAGATCCATGAGTATCTTTGTGCGTTCCCGTGCCTGACCGTTTTCGTATACCACATTGTGGTTATTCTCGTCGTGTCCGATATCCCTGAAATGCTGCTTTACGGAAGCGGCGATGTCTATCACCCTCAGCTGTGTGCCAAGAAGCCCGCACAGGCGCTCGGCGTTGGTTCGTGTGCGTTTTGTCGTGCCGAAGCAGGGCATAGTCACCGCAAGTATATCCGAAGCCGGTCTGCCCAGCAGCTTCATTGCCTCAACGCATACAAGAAGCGCCAGCGTGGAGTCCAGTCCGCCGGAAATGCCGATCACAAGCGTCTTTGTGTTGGTGTGGCGTATCCGCTTTTCAAGCCCGTGCGCCTGCATTGCGAGTATGTCCTCGCAGCGCTTGTCGGTCTCGGTGGAGGAGTACGGCACGAACGGCGTGCGGACGACTGTCCGGGTGAGCTGCGTTTCAGTCACACTGATATCGAACGGGATACGCCGCATTCCCGGGCGAAGTCCGCCAGTGAAGCTGGTGTTCTTGCGGCGCTCCCCGGCGAGCCGCATCACGTCTGTCTCCGAAATGATAAGCCCGGTGGAGTAAAGCCGGCTCTCCGCAAGGATAACGCCGTTTTCCGCGATGATATCATGACCGCTGAACACAAGATCCTGAGTGCTCTCCCCGGAGCCTGCGCTTGCGAAAACATAGCCGCACAGCAGCCGTGCGGACTGGCTGTTCACAAGCTCCCGGCGGTAGGCTGCCTTGCCTATCGTCTCGTTGCTTGCGGAGAGGTTCGCGATGATCGTCGCTCCGCCCAGCGCAAGGGAAATGCTCGGCGGCTCGGCAGCCCACAGATCCTCGCATACCTCGGCGGCGAAAACCAGTTCCGGTATCTGCCGGCATTCGAACAGCAGCCCCAGCCCGAACGGCACTTTTTCGCCAAATATCTCAATGTCGTACTCCCCGTCCGGTGCGGCGGTGAAGTGGCGCTTTTCATAGAACTCGTTGTAGTTCGGCAGGAACTTCTTCGGCACAACGCCGAGTACCTTTCCGTCCTTGATGACGACGGCGCAGTTGTACAGCTCCCCCCGGAATTTCAGCGGACAGCCCACTGTTATCAGCATGTCCAGACCGGCGGAGTGCTTTACTATCTTTTCCAGAGAGTCCAGTGCGCCGTCCAGCAGGGTCTGCTGAAAAAACAGATCCTGGCAGGTGTAGCCGGTGACGCAAAGCTCCGGCAGCACCAGTATCTTCACGCCCCGGGAGTGGGCTTTATCTGTCAGCGCGGTTATCCGGGCGCAGTTGTAGTCACAGTCGGCGACCTTTATATCCGGAGTTCCGGCGGCGACCTTTATAAATCCGTCTTTCATTTTGTTCTGCTCCTTATACCTTTTCAGGCAGTTTATATTGTTATCCATTATATATTATATACATTTTCCCGGGAAAAATCAAGGGTAGAACACGAAAAAAATACATATGAACAAAAAAATACCCACAGCCCTGTTCCGACTGTGGGTATAGTATAATGTCATGGTTTATTTCAGCTCAAAGACCTGACCGCAGATAGATATAGATGTGATGTCCGCAGGATCGACAGGGCTTTCAAACAGCCCGACTACGCCCTGACCGTTATCATCTCCCCAGGAATATCCGACTCCTTTGGTGGTTTTGACAGCTTCTTCACCGGCTGAAATGATCGGGTCAAGGTAGTAGTAGCCAACGCCGCCCTTTTCAAATTTAGAGGTGTCCGCTTCAACATACACACGCCAGCTAAGCGGTGAGGCGCTGAAATATTTCACGGTGCCGGCTGCATTATCGCCGTACATAATACGGTTGTTCTCGTTCCTGCTCAGGTCTGCCGTCCGGTTTATCTCCCGGACTGTTGGCTCGAATATCCGGAAATCTATCGGTATCTCTACATGAAGTCCGTTCTCGCCGAATGAAAGCTCCTCGATACCGTTATCCGGAGTATCTTCTTTCGGTGAGGTCGGAATATATCTGCCGACGTTCATAAAATCAAGCGTCAGAGTCTTGCCGACCCATGAATATCTCCACCAAGCGGGTCAGCTCCTGTTCGTCCATTGTTACTCCTCCGTCTTGAAAGGCCTTTCGTATATAATACACCCGGGCGGTTGGGTTTGTCACATTTTCCGCAAAAAAAGGCGCTGATCTCTCAACGCCTTTAGTGCAATTGTAATTATATCAGAACCCGGTGGAATAGTTCGGAGCTTCCTTGGTGATCTGGATATCGTGGGGGTGGGACTCTCTGAGACCTGCGCCGGTGATGCGTACAAATTCCGCACGCTCCTGAAGCTCGGGGATAGTCGGGCAGCCGCAGTAGCCCATACCGGAGCGGATACCGCCCACCAGCTGGAATACCGTGTCGGCAACCGATCCCTTGTAGGGCACACGACCTTCTACGCCCTCGGGAACGAGCTTCTTGCTCTTGTCCTGGAAGTAGCGGTCAGCGGAGCCTTTCTTCATTGCCGCAAGGCTTCCCATGCCGCGGTAAACCTTGAAGCTTCTGCCCTGATAAATTTCAACGTCGCCGGGAGCCTCCTCGCAGCCTGCCAGCAGAGAGCCGAGCATTACGCAGTTAGCGCCTGCCGCCAGAGCCTTGACGATATCGCCGGAGAACTTGATACCGCCGTCCGCAATTACCGGAACGCCGTACTTTGCCGCAGCGCATGCGCAGTCGTAAACCGCGGTGATCTGCGGAACGCCGATACCTGCAACGATACGGGTGGTGCAGATAGAGCCGGGGCCGATACCTACCTTTACAGCGTCAGCGCCTGCCCTGATGAGGTCCTCAGCTGCAGCTCCGGTAGCCACGTTTCCGGCGATAACTACCGCGTTCGGGAATGCGGTCTTGATATTGTCCAGGGTGGTCATGATGTTCTTGCTGTGACCGTGTGCGGAGTCGAGCACCAGCACGTCTGCCTGCGCCTTGAGCAGCGCCCCTGCTCTGTCCAGAACGTCCGGGGTGATGCCGATAGCCGCGCCGCAGAGCAGTCTGCCGGAGGCGTCACGGGCGGTGTTCGGGTACTGAACGCTCTTTTCGATATCCTTTATTGTGATAAGTCCCTTTAAGTAGCCGTTCTCGTCCACCAGGGGGAGCTTTTCGATCTTGTGCTTTCTGAGTATCTCCTGAGCCTGTGCGAGATTTGTTCCTACGGGTGCGGTGACGAGGTTTTCCTTGGTCATTACCTCGCCGATCTTCTGGTTATAGTCGGTGATGAAGCGGAGGTCACGGTTAGTGAGGATACCCACGAGCTTGCCGTTTTCAACCACCGGAACGCCGGAGATCTTGTACTTGCCCATAAGTGCGTCAGCGTCGTATACGCTGTCCTGCGGAGAGAGGAAGAACGGGTTCACGATAACGCCGTTCTCGGAACGCTTTACCTTGTCTACCTCGTCCACCTGCTGCTCGATGCTCATGTTCTTGTGGATTATGCCGATGCCGCCCTCTCTGGCGATCGCGATAGCCATGCGGCTTTCTGTAACTGTATCCATCGCGGAGGTCATTATCGGGGTGTTAAGGGTGATGTTCTTGGTCAGGTTAGTCCTGAGGTCGATCATGTTGGGGGTGACGTCGCTCTTTGCCGGGATAAGGAGCACATCGTCAAAGGTAAGCCCTTCCTTGACAAATTTCTCGTTGTAGTTGCAGTTCAGCATTTTTGGATTCCTCACTTTCTCCGTTTCGCGCCCATTTTCGGGCGCCGCCGCATGGGTACGCCCACGTCTGTTTCTTTTTTTTGGTATTTCCCCATAATAGGAAAAAAAGCCGCTGTATACTGACGTATCATTGGCTTCGGGTTTCCGGCGGACAATTAGCGTTGACCATGATGATGGAATCGCTGCCTGATATGTCAGCCGTAAATATATTGTTATTATTATACCACCAAAACGCCTTTTTTTCAAGAGCCGTCCCGGAGAAAAATATACAAATATCTTTCCGGAAAAAGCGCTGATTTCGGAACTTTTCACGCTTTCCCTGAAAATTATAAAAAAAATCCGCATAGCTTATTGACGAAAAATCATATTTATTATAGAATATATATGTATGGGTATACTACACTGTAAAATACTGTATACATCGTGAGTCTATACCTGCGTAAAATCAACGATAAGGAAATGATAAACATGATAAAGACCTCAGCTTCGCTGCTCGCCTGCGACCTTTCGGACATATCCGGGGAGCTTTCGCGGTGCAGGGCGGCAGGCGTTGACTGGATACACTTCGACGTAATGGACGGCGCGTTCGTTGACCAGATAACCTACGGCAGCCCCGTGCTGAAGTGCGTGCGCAGGTCCACGGACATGTTCCTGGACGTGCACCTTATGGTGAACGACCCCGAAAGTCAGATAAAATTCTTTGCCGAAGCCGGAGCAGACCTTATCAGCTTCCACATCGAGAGCAAAAGCGACCCGCGCAGCACCCTGGAGCTTATCCGCTCGTCCGGGGTGAAGTCCGCGCTGGCGGTGAAGCCCGGCACCCCCGTGGAGGAGGTATTCCCCCTGCTGCCGCTGTGCGACATGGTTCTGGTGATGACCGTTGAACCGGGCTACGGCGGACAGGCGTTCATTCCGGAGACCCTGGACAAGATAAGGGCGCTGCGCAGCTTTGCCGGAGCGGAGCTTGACATAGAAGTTGACGGCGGAATAAACGCAAAGACCGCCCCCCTCGTCAGGGAAGCCGGCGCGAATGTGCTGGTTGCCGGGACGGGTCTGTTCAAGGCGGAGGACATGGCTCAGGCGAACGCTGCCCTTAAAGCTTCGCAGAAAGGAGCCGAATGATAACCCCGATAACCGAGCGTGACCCACGCAAGCTATACCTCGAGCGCTTCGTTTTCATGGCGGCTCTGCTGATCCCGGCGGTATTCCGGGGCGGCGTAAGACCGCTGGTGGTATGCGCCGTGTGCGTTGTCTTCTGTATGCTGACCGATT
This sequence comes from Oscillospiraceae bacterium, assembly GCA_022766785.1. Lineage (GTDB taxonomy): Bacteria > Bacillota > Clostridia > Oscillospirales > Ruminococcaceae > CAG-115. Next base: position 3,611 of record JALEOL010000052.1, on the reverse strand, counting down.
GGGTATGCTGTAAGATACGCAGGATAAAATACGATATAAAAGACCCGGCGGTGCTGTTCTGGGGACTTGCCTGTGCGATGCTGATGCCGGCAGGGATATCCCTTGTGCTGGCAGCCACCGCTTCGGTGATATGCATAGTGATAGGCAAGCACATATTCGGCGGAAACGAGAACCTGGTGTTCTCACCGCCTGCGATAGCTGTGGCGTTCCTTATTATCTGCTATCCGGGAGATATGCTCTATTATCCCAAAGCAGGTGAGATTATTCCTGTGTTTGAGGAATACACCGGCACCTTCACCCGTTCTGTGGAATACTCCATGAAGCTGGGAACAGTGCCTACCCAGTCGGTGCTGGATATACTCCTCGGGAATGTCCCGGGGGCTGTCGGCACGGTGAATATCCTCGTTATCCTGGTGGTGGGGATATGTATGCTGATAAAGCACTCCACCAGCTTTACTGCGATGATATCCGCCCTTGCAGCAGTGTGCGCGATCGCCGCGTTTTACCCCAGGGTAGACGTTGATCCGCTGATGTCGGTGTTCTATGAGCTTTCCACCGGCTCGCTGCTTTTCGGTATCATATTCCTCGCGGCGGAGCCGTATCTGCTGCCAAAGCGCCGCGCGGCAAGAGTTATCTACGGCGTTGTGCTGGGCTATACCGTGATGATGTTCAGGTATTTCGGAAAGGTGGAGCTGTGCTTTGTATTCGCGCTGCTCATCACCAATGCGCTTTCCTGCTGCTTTGACACGATCGTTGAGAATATCCTCTGGTGGAAGCGCAACTATATCAGCTCGTTCGAGGGCAGCAAGAACAAGGCGCAGCAGGGCGGGATAAAGCTCACCGACACCCAGGAGATAGTGCTGCCGGAAAAGTACCGCTATAACACTCCGCCTATCGACGGAAAGATAAAGCGGCACAAGCGGAAGAAGCCTGCCGCCTCCCCGGTATCCGGCGAGGACAAGGACGGCAAGGAGGGCAGCGATGAGTGACAAGAAGAAATTCAGGCTAAGCCCCGACGGACTGTTCCGGCAGAATATCGTGCTGATGAGCGGACTTGTCACCGCCCCGGTGATCGTGGCTGCGACAACGTTCGAGCGCGCGCTGATACTGACGCTCAGCTTTCTGATGATATCCTACACGTCGATACTTATCTGCCGGTTCATTCCCCGGAAGATAGCGTACACCGTGCGGATCCTGGCGTATGTCGGAGTGGCGGCGGTGATGTATATCCCCACCATGCTGCTTCTGAATGCGTGGTTCCCGGAAACGGCGTCCCAGGTGTCGATATATATCGAGATACTGGTGGTGAACTCTCTGCTCCTTGCCAAGACGGAGAGCAGGTTCTATCTCTGCCCCTTCTCCGAAATGGCGGCGGACGCGCTCGTTTATGTCGCAGGCTATGCGCTGGCGGCGTTCGCTGTGGGCATTATCCGGGAGTTCCTGGCATACGGGCAGCTGTTCGGAATGCGTGTGTGCGACGCGCCGGTTCCTGCGGCAAAGACCACGTTCTTCGGATTTTTCCTGGTGGGTATACTGGCTGCGGTATGCCGGGCTATCACCAATCACCGCCGCCGTGCAAGAACCGACGTTATCCGGAAGGGGGCTGAATAATGGAAGTCATTTCCAGAATTGTTTCGGTCGCCATGGTGTCCGTGTTTGTGCAGAATGCGATATTTGACCGGGCTTTCGGCAGCAATGTGGCGATATACGCCTCCCGGAAGAACGGCACGGTAGTCGGCTTCACGCTGGGCATTACCGCCATGACTACTATCGCAAGCATTATCTCGTATTTCCTCGACGGCGTTCTGCTGCCCACGGAATTCGGCTGGCTGTTCATGCCGCTTATTTATTCTGCGGTCATCGGAGTTCTGTATGTGCTGGCGCTGCTTTTCTTCTGGAGAGTGTTCCCGAAGATGTTCCGGCGCATTCGCAAGTATGTTCATCTGGCGATATTCAACTGTACCGTTATCGGCGCGCTGTTCCTGAATTCAAACTACGGCAGCGATCTTCCGTCCTACATCGGATACGGTTTCGGTACGGGTATCGGGTTCTTCCTGGCGTGCTTACTGCTGAATGTCGCCCGGGAAAAGCTGGACAGCGACAGGATACCCAAGGTGTTCCGGGGTTATCCTATAATGCTTATATATATCGGCGTGGTGTCCCTGGCGTTCTATGCGCTTGCAGGATACACCGCGGATTTCTGATAACGGAGAGGGTCATGAAGAAAAAGAAGATCAAGATAAAGCACCGTAAATACAGCCTGTACCAGCGGAAGAAAAGCACCGGCAGAAAGGTCGCCGGCGTTATCCTCATGGTGGTGATAGTCGCCGCGCTGGTAGTCGTTGGATACGGCGTGGGCAGACCGCTCATGGAATATCTGAACGGCAAGGGCAAAACCCCGGAGCCGTCCTCCGCATGGACTCCCCCGGCGTCCGCCGAGACCTCTGATAAGTCGTCGGAGGAAAACCACGGGAGCGCCGAAACCGCCGAAGTCACCCAGGAAGCACAGCCGGACAGCAGAACTCCCAGCGCGCTGATACTTCCGGAAACGGCTGCGCTCAGCTCTGACGCACTGAACAGCGCCATAGCCGCGGCAAAGAGCGGAGGCTACACGGACATCACCGTCACGCTGAAGGACGAGACCGGCAATTTCCTGTACAAGACCTCGATAGGGGATATCCCTGAGGAGCAGGTGAGCGGCAGTCTTACTGCAAAGCAGATAGCGAAGCTCATCACCGACGCCGGATTTACCCCCCGTGCGAGGATAAACACCCTGTTCGACCGCACCACCCAGACCTATGGCGGCGACTATATCTGCTATATGATAACCGACGGCGGTATCTGGCATGACTACTATGTTGACCGGGGCGGCAAATCCTGGCTTGACCCGTTCAATTCTGGCACGGCAAAGTATCTTTCGGCGATCACCGCAGAGCTTTCGCAGGCAGGGTTCAGCAGCGTGATACTTGCGAATACACGCTTCCCGCAGTTCAACACTCAGGATTACTCCAACTTCCTGCGCGGACTGCCGATAGCTGATGACAGCTCACGCCTGACGGCGCTGTGGAATGTCGTTTCCGCATGCGTCAGCGCCGCCGCGCCGAACAGTACGGAGGTGCTTCTCGAGGTGTCCGACCAGGAGCTTCTTGCGGAAAGTCAGGCGCTCACCACTGCGGAGCCTGCCGGGGATAAGACCAGGCTGAAAACGGTAACGCTCCTGGTGGACTACGACCCCGGCGACAAGGCAGGCTATGCCGAAGCACGGGCGTTCATCGGCAGGCTTTCGGCGATGTATTCCGGGCAGACGATCTCGGTAAGGCTTCCGGCTTCCGGCTTCTCGGAGTCGGCGCTTAACGAGGTGCGCAGGGCGTTCACCGACGCAGACATCGCGGTGTATTCTGAATAATCGGTGAAAATTTTGCACAGATACTTGATTTATTCACCGGTTTGGGCTATAATAGAAAAGTACAGTAATACTAATAACCATTTAAACTCAGGAAATCTTTACAGAAATCCAGCACCGCTATCGTCGTCAAAGAAACTTGACGTACATACAGTACGTCGGCGTTTCTTTTCCTAGATATCGGCACTGTCTTTCTGTAAATCTTTTC
>JALEOL010000026.1 GCA_022766785.1 Oscillospiraceae bacterium | reverse complement strand
CAGCTCGGCTGTCAGGCCGGTGACAATGCTGCGGTTGCTGCAAACTGCCAGTATATCTTCCTCGGCGTCAAACCACAGGGCATGGCTGCCATGCTGGCCGATATCGCACCGGTACTGGCAGCGCGGACGGATCGGTTTGTGCTCGTCACGATGGCGGCAGGGCTGACCATGGACCAGATTCGTTCCATGGCGGGCGGCAGCTATCCTGTCATTCGTATTATGCCCAATACTCCAGCTTCCATCGGCGCCGGCATGATTCTATATACCCTCTCGGATAACGTAACCGATGCAGAGTGTCTCCAGCTCACTGTCGGTCTGTCTGCTGCTGGCCGACTGGATTATTTGCAGGAGTCCTTGATGGATGCCGGCAGTGCTGTCTCCGGCTGCGGTCCTGCTTTTGTGTACCTTTTTATCGAAGCATTGGCCGACGGCGGCGTGGAATGCGGTTTGCCGCGTGCCAAGGCATTGGAATATGCTGCCCAGACTGTCTGCGGCGCTGCGCAGATGGTATTAGAAAGCAAACAGCATCCTGGTATTTTGAAAGATGCCGTTTGCAGTCCCGGCGGTACCACCATTGCCGGTGTCCACGCGCTTGAGCGCGGTGCGTTCCGTGCTGACAGCATGAACGCAGTCTGTGCCGCTTATGAGAAGTCCAAACAATTTTCGAAATAGATCATTTGGGTCTGTACCATTTATGGTACAGACCTATTATAAGTTTTCCACAATTTCGATTTATTTTGTTGAAAACCTTCTCCATCCCTTTTGCATATACAGGATACAAATTCAAAATATCGCAAAAAGTTTTGCACAAAATCGTGCAACAATGTGGGAACTTTTCGTTCCAGTTCCACGCTTTCCAGGAAAATTCCATAAAAGCTTATAAAAAATCTTGACAAGCCTGCATGAAATTGATATGATATATGAGCGCTCCAAAGACAGCAGGTGGCCAAGCCATAAATCCTGCCGAGGATAGCATACCGACTTTTATATTGGTTGCTGTATCTCCATGTCTTTTGGGACTTGGGGATTTTCTTTTTTGGGCGCGATAAATTACCCCGGAGGTGACAATATATGCCGAACGCAAAGGTTCTCAGTGAGAAACAGGCAAAGGTAGCTGCTCTGACAGAACGTCTCCAGAATGCAGGCTCCGGTGTTTTTGTTGATTATAAGGGCATCACTGTCAGCCAGGATACCGAGCTCCGCAGCGAACTCCGCCAGAACGATGTAGAATACACCGTTGTGAAGAATACGCTGACCCGGTTTGCTCTGGATAACACTGGTCTGGGTGAACTGGACCCCATCCTCAACGGCACCACCGCGCTTGCAACTGCAAACGGCGACCCCATCGCACCCATTCGTATTATCAGCGAGTTTTCCAAGAAGCTGGGTGATATCTTCACCATCAAAGCTGGCTTCATGGAAGGCAAGGTTCTCTCTCTACAGGAGATCGCTGAAATCGCAGAGCTGCCCGGTCAGGATGCTCTGTACGCAAAGGTTCTGGGCACCATGATTGCTCCCATCACCGGCCTGGCTGTCTGCCTGGGTCAGATTCTCGAGCAGCAGGGTGGTTCCCTTGGCGAACCCGAAGCTGAAGCTGCTGCTGAATAATTGAATTGTAATCAGCACAGATCACTACAACCAATTTAGGAGGATTTTAAAATGGCTAGCGAAAAGATTACTGCTATGATCGAAGAAATTAAGGGCTTGTCCGTTCTGGAACTTGCTGAACTCGTACATGCACTCGAAGATACCTTCGGTGTATCCGCTGCTGCTGTTGCTGCTGCTCCCGCTGCTGGCGCCGGCGCTGCCGCTGCTGAGGAGAAGACCGAGTTCGACGTTGTACTCGCTTCCTTTGGCGACGCTAAGATGGCTGTTATCAAGGCAGTTAAGGACGTTATGGGTCTCGGTCTTAAGGAGGCTAAGGAGCTGGTTGAGGCTGCTCCTAAGGCTCTCAAGGAGGGCGTTTCCAAGGCAGAGGCTGAGGAGATCAAGGCTAAGCTTGAAGAGGCTGGCGCTAAGATCGAGCTCAAGTAATTCCGCTCGCTTTAATGGTCGTTTGATCTGCTTTGCAGGCGGACGATAAATATGTATGATAAAGCTGCTTTTGACGCATTGCGTAAGAAGCGGCTTTGTTTTTTTGATTGACGTAATTTGGCTATGGTGAAATAATATACTTGTTGACAAATTGGAATTTCGCGTTGCAATCAGGACAAATGGAAATCTGCCAACGGCAATGCGCACTTCATTGAGAATTCGGAATTCGGAATGCGGAATTCGGAATTTCGGTGTCCGCTACGCGGACGAATTTAAATGGTTGTAAACTGAAAGGTAAATTGGAATTTAATAAAACGGGGGCAAGTTGCGAAGCCCCAGAAAAGCCCGGAATGCTCGGAGAACAACCTGCCCGATAAGAATGGGACTGCATGCCGTCGGCAGCGCAACGTTCCACTGGTAAATGAACCATTCAATTTGTATCCGTGAAAAATCGGCAAAAGGGGGAAAAGGGGAGAGGGGAAAGGGAGTCTGAGGGGAAAACCGTAGGGGGAAAGGGGGGAAATGCCGATTTTTGCCGGATTTATTGGTTCCCCTCTTTCTCCCGAAGGGTTTCCCCTCAGTCCTGTGCGAAAACATATTAAATTAAATAGCTCCAAACAGCCGCTGTCCCTATGATAAATCTCTATCACACAAATTCCAATTTGTCTGTGAGAAAAAAGCCTGAACTTAATCGGGAGCTTCTTTATTATGCGACTTTTTCTCGCTGCCCGGCGCTTTCCTGAATAATTCCCTCAGCCCGAACGCCAGCAGGAACAGCGCGTACAGCTTCCGCAGAAGCTCGTTCCCCACCAGCTGTGAACCGAGAGTTCCCAGAACCGCGCCTATTATCCCACCGGGGACAAGGCTCATGACAAGCTTCTTGTCGATAAGCCCGGCGCGCAGGTGCATTATGACCGAGATAACGGCTATCGGGAGGAAAAACAGCAGATTAATCCCCTGGGCGGCTCGCTGCGGCATGTCCATGAACAGCGTCAGCCAGATAAGCAGCACAAAGCCGCCGCCAAGCCCCATTGAAGCTATCGCCCCGGTGACTATCCCCACAACAGCGTTCATCATGACAAAAGCCCCCTGACCGCGGCAGCGCAGATAAGCGCCCCGAACAACCGGTTAAGCCACCCGGCACTGATCTTCCGGAGGAAAAGCGCACCCAGCACCGCCCCGGCAGCGCCCCAGGGGATATACCCCCACGCCGCGCCCGGGTCTATCCCACCGGAAAAATAGTAGGAGACCGCTGCGGCTATGCTAAGAACAAGTATCACTGCAACGGAATTTGCGTGCGCCCTGCGAACAGCGTCCGCTTCACACTCCCCTGCCCTGCGCTGCTCATGCTCCAGTATCGGCACCGCCGCAACTCCACCGCCGCTGCCGAAAAAGCCGTTCAGAAATCCGCAGACCATTCCCTCAAAAAATCTTCTCATTATATCACCCGTGACTATTCTTTGCAGATGTCCTGGGTTTATTCCGGTAAAAGACTGATCTGTCCATTTCCGCAGGTTTGGTAATGGCATAACACCGCAATCAGGATTAAGGCTTGCAGCTTTAAATATGCAAAAACCGCCGGAAAACCAGCGGTCTTTTTTATGGGAATTATCCGAAGTTCAGTTCGATGTACTTTATCAGAAGCTCGGTAGTTCCGTCAAGTCCCAGCTTTGAGGAATTGACTGTGATATCGTAGCTCCTGGAGTCGCCCCACTTGTTGTCACTGTGGGTATTGTGGAAGTACTTTCTCCGCTTGTCTGCCTGCGCGATACGGCTCTTGGCCTTTTCCGGAGAGATGTTCTCGCGCTCGGCGGTACGCTTTATCTTGCATTCCATATCCCCGAGAACGAATATCCGGACAAGCGCCGGATTATCACGCAGCACCCAGTCCGCGCATCTTCCTATGACAACAAAGCTCTCGCCTGCGTCCGCCTTTTTCTTTATGTAGTCGAACTGCATCTGCGCAATGATCTCCTCCGGGGAATTGCTGAAGCCGTTCACCGTCCTCGAAAACAGGATATTTCTTGCGCTCTCGTCATACTTTCTGAGGTACTCGCCGCTGGTATTGTTCTGCTTTGCGATCTCCTCAAGGATATTGCTGTCCAGCAGAGGAAGTCCGAAATGCTTTGCAAGGTTCGCCGCAACGATATGTCCGCCGCTTCCGAATTCACGGCCTACGGATATGATGATCTGCTTTTCCATGGAATTGACCTCCTTTATTAGTGGGCACTGCCCCTCAATATATAGTTTATCATATCAGATCGGATTTTGCAAGAGTTATCGGTGCTGTTTAATAAGCCTGAACCTATTCCACAACACCGATACTCCATATATCCGCGCCTGAGTCACGCAGTCAGACCAAGTTCCGCGCTGTATCTGACAAAGATCATCAGTGTGCAGATGATAAGTACGATAACTGTTGCAGGAACGCACGCCTTGAGATATCTGCCCCAGCTGATGGGGTGGCCGTTCTTCGCAGAAACGGAGGTACCCACAACGTTCGCGGAGGCTCCGATAGGAGTAGCGCTGCCGCCGATATCAGTACCCAGCGACAGAGACCACGCCAGAACCGATAGATACTCGGCATTAAGCACGCCGCCTGCGGAGGCAAGATCCTTGATGATCGGAACCATTGTAGCCGCAAACGGGATATTGTCCACAATAGAGCTTGCGGTCGCGGACAGCCAGATAATGATGATGATAACAAGTATCACATTACCGCCGCTTATCGTCTGAATGAAGTTTGCAACGATCTCGAGAATGCCGGTCTGCTCAAGTCCGCCGACAACCACGAACAGTCCCACAAAGAACAGCAGGGTCTTATAATCCACTTTCTTCAGAAGCTCCAGTGCGCTCTTCCCCGATGTAGCGAGGGTAGCAACGGCGATCACTCCGCCGATGAAAGCGACTGTAAGCCCTGTCTGAGCGTGGGTCACGAGCAGCACTACCGCAACCAGGAAGATCACAACGCTGATGACAAAGCTGCGCTTGTCGGTGATAGCCTCACGCGGAGCAGGCATTGCAGAGATATCAATCGGGTTCTTTCCTGCCTCTTTCAGCTCCTTGCGGAAGATGATGAAGAAATAGAACACCACAAATACCAGTGCTATTCCGGCGATCGCACCCGTGTTGGTGAGGAAGTCCGCGAAGGAATAACCAAGCGATGTGCCGACGATGATGTTTGGCGGATCGCCGCACATAGTAGCGGAGCCGCCGAGGTTCGCACAGAACACCTCGGACAGTATCATGGGTACGGGGTCGAATTTAAGCAGATGTGCAAGCTCCACTGTAACAGCCGCAAGGAACAGTATTACAGTAATGCTGTCGATGAACATTGAAAGCACCGCAGACATCAGCATGAATGTGATGAACAGCGGAACGACCTTGTACTTTACCAGCTTTGCAAGGGTCATGCACAGCCATCTGAAGAACCCTGCCTTTGCCATGCCCTCAACCATGATCATCATGCCTGCGATGAAGATTATCGTAGCCCAGTTAATTCCTGCGGAGCTTTCCTCGGCAGAACCTGCGGTGTACCAGAACCCGGGGGTGAAGATGTTCGCGACATTGAGCGTTTTCCAGATCGCGTTCAGATCCTTCATGCAGATGCCGAAAACCAGGACGAGAGTAGCCAGTCCGCAGCACAGGGTCACGATATGCCGCTCTATCTTGTCCATGATTATCAGCACGAACATCACCACAAAGATGAGCACCGCCACGATCTTGGCGAGAAGCCCCGTGTCGTCTCCGCTAAGCCCGGTGAATATGCCGAATACCAGCAGTATCATGCCGACCGCGCTCATACCCATCGCAGCAGTCCGGGAGAGCCTGTCCCTTGCCGACATGATGAACATGATGATGAATACTACAGCGGCAAGCGTTGTTGCAATTACCATTTAGTTTCCTCCATTTCCGAGGCGCTTTTATATATGTATGCCTCTCAACTTTCTCCTACACACAGAAAATCTCCCTGGACCGCTGCTCTGCGGTTTTCACCCGGGAGAGGACACCTTTATGTGCTTACTCATTCTATCACAATACCACACAAATGTCAATAGACATGGGCATTTTTTGTTATTTTTTTGACGAATTTCACGCAGAAAACCCGTCTATCGGGAGTGCCTTTTTGGTGATTTGTAACAAAACTGCACCCTGTGGTTTTGTATAAAATAACATCTGATAAAATGTCTGCCAAAGCCATGCCATTGTTAAGTTTAGCTAATTTTTTCAAAAAGATGTTGAAAAATGTATTGAAACAAAAAAAATGATGTGATATAATAAAAAAAACGATATAAATCTTACAATAATGCACTGGGGGGTGGAGTTATGGGCGAAAAACTAATTCAGGTAGATGTCGTTTCACTGTTCATACTTGCGATGATCCTTATTTCACAGTTTTCACGCAAAATGAGCAGGGGCACGACCAACAAGATCTTTATCACGCTGGTCGTGATCACTTTGCTGAGCGGCTGCGCTGACATCTGGGCTGTCACTCTTGACAACATGAAATACCCTGATCTTGGGGTACGGCAGCTGTCTCATTTTATTTTTCTGATGATCTACAATACCATTCCGCCGTTCTTCCTGATGTACGTTATCAGCCTTAGCAGCGCCTGGGCAAAGATCACCGCTCACAAGGCGACCTGCACCCTGCTCATTCTCCCCTACACAGCGGTGATCGTACTGCTGATCCTGAATTTCAGCACCGGGTGTGTTTTCAGTTTTGAGAACGGCGTGTTCGTTTCGCAGCAGCTGTCTTTCATGACATTCCTTGTTGCAGGTGTATATCTCATCGTCACAGGAGTGTACCTGATTCGGTTTCATAAACTTATCTCCAAAAGGGAAACACTGGCGCTGTTCCTGATGATACCGCTCATGGGCGGCGTTGTCATCGTCAGACTTCTGGCGCCGGAAACAATGGTCATGGTTTTCTCCACCACCGCGGGACTGCTGATATTCTCTGTAATGATACAAAGACCTGAAAAGATTATCGACAGCATAACCGGTCTGAACAAATACATCGCCTATGCCGATGTGATGAAGAAAAACTTCCTCGTCGGAAACCGCGTCTGCATTATTCTGATAAATATCGCAAACTACAGCTCGCTGTACAAAATGCTGGGCTACGACAAGACCCGTGCGCTTCTGCGGACGGTAAGCCGGAGGATACTGGAGCAGAACCGTATCGCAAAGTCCCACGGTACTGCCTACTACCTGGAACAGGGCAAATTCCGCCTGGTGATAAACAGCTATAACCTGGGCACGGCGGATAAGGTTGCCCAGCTGATAAACGAGGCACTCTGCGAACCCGTGACTATCGAAAAATCAGAGCTCAGCATAATGGCGTGTATCTGCGCTGCGCGCTGCCCGGAGGATATTTCGAGCTTTCGGTCGCTTATGGCGTTCGGGGCGGATTTCCACCTGAAGCTGCCCTATAAGGGCGAGGTGATACGCGCGGACGAAAGCACCGTAAAGCGCATGGTGTCCCTTCTCTCCGACGTTGACGACATCATCGACAGGGCGATCGCGAACCACGGATTTCATGTTTACTACCAGCCGATCTACTCCGTTGAAAAGAAAAAATTCATTTCCGCCGAGGCGCTGCTGCGGCTTATCGACGAAAACAAGGGATTTATCTCCCCGGAAGTGTTTATTCCGGCAGCGGAAAAAAGCGGAGCAATACACAAAATAGGCGACATCGTGCTGGAGGAGGTATGCCGGTTCATCGCCAGCGAGGACTGCAAGAAGCTGGGGCTGGAATACATCGAGATCAACCTGTCAGTATCCCAGTGTATGCGCTCCGGGCTGTCTGAACATATTCTGAAGATCATGAACAAATACGGCGTGACCCCCGATCAGATAAACCTTGAGATCACCGAGAGCGCCGCAAGCTACGACCAGAACGTGATGACCGATAATCTGAACCAGCTCAACTCCGCCGGCATCAGCTTTTCGCTGGACGATTACGGCACGGGCTACTCCAACATGTACCGCATAGCCGCCCTGCCGCTGAAAATAGTCAAGCTGGACAAATCCTTCGTGAACAACCAGAATTCCAAGATGATGACCATTCTCCACAACACTGTCAGAATGATAAAGGATCTCAACATGGAGATCGTTGTGGAGGGCATTGAGACGGAGGACATGGTAAAGAAATTCTCTGACCTGCAATGCGATTTCATTCAGGGGTTCTATTTCTCTAAGCCGGTTCCGCAGGCGGAATTCGTTCTGTTCATCGAGCGCAGTAATCAGAACGCCAGATTCCCGGAAACAAAACGAACTTAAATGTCGGCACTTTTGGGAAATACGATAAGCCGCTGACTAACAGGTCAAGGCTCTGAAAAAATAAAACTACCGCTGGCTCTTATGGGTCAGCGGTTTGCTTTGTCATGATGTTTTGATCTCGTAATTCCCCTCGGGGGTAAGCTGTATGATGTCAGCGATCTCAAGCTCCGTCAGGGCTTCGGCGACATCGGTATAGGAGATCTCCGCAAAAACTACCAGTTCGTCCGCTGTCGCCGGGCTTTTCGCGATCAGTTCAGCAAGCTTTGCCTGTATCTCCGGCAGCGCCGACAGCGTTTCTTCCGAAAGCACCGGCTTTGCTGCTTCCTGCGGAGTTTCCACTGAGGTCGCGGAGGTTTCCGGTGGGTTTTCTTTTGCGGTATCTGCGGCAGTGACCGCGGACTGAGCCAAATTCTTTCCGGCTGAGCCAGCTTTCCCGGAGGGCTTTGCGCTGCGCTTTTTCTGTGTATTCCTGCGGAGCCTGTCCGAAAGGTCGTCAGGAGATATCCTGCTGAAATAATGATACATGTACTCATGCACAATGTCGAGATAATCGAACACCGGTATCGCCCCGTCCCGGAGATACGGTATCACCCCGGCGCAGCTTTCTCTGGTGATGTCACCCGGCGGCACGCAGAACAGATCTCTCCCCTGCTCCACAGCGTGATTGGCGGTAAGCAGGCAGCCGCTCCTTGTGGAAGCCTCCACGACCAGCGTACCAAGTCCCAGCCCTGATATGATACGGTTTCTCTCCCGGAAATACCACGAATCCACCCCGGTGTGCGGAAGCAGCTCAGACACCAGCGCTCCGCCGCCGTCAATTATGCGGCGTTTCAGCCCCTCGTTTTCCGGAGGGTAGTTTACAAGCTGTCCGCAGGCAAGGATACCAACGGTGGGTACTCCGGCGTTCACGGAGCAGCTATGCGCCACGGTGTCGATACCCACAGCAAGTCCGCTCACCAGCACCGTTCCCAGCTTCACAAGATCGCCGCAAAGCATTCTGGCGACGCGCACGGCGTAATCCGACGGGTGCCGCGGCCCCACAACGGAAAGGGATACCTCTCCCGAAAGGCATTTCAGCGATCCGCGCACAAACAGAACTATAGGCGGCGAATATATGTTTTTCAGGAGCGTGGGGTATTCCTCGTCGTCAAGGGTGATTATGCGTATCCCCTTCTCGGCGCATTCTGCCATTATCTGACGGACTTCACGGGTGTGGGTAGTTCTGGCGCGGTGACTTTCAGTATCATTGATACGGGGACAGCTGCCGTCCCGGATAGCACGGGCAAGCGCCTCGGCGGAACCGTAATGCTCAAGCAATTCGGTGGTTTTGGGATTATGCGGAGACATTACCAGAAGAAGCCACAGCCACACCTCAACAGAAGAAGCCTTCATTTCATCACTCCTCAATTCGCTTTTTTGCCGATCTGCGATCGTGCATGATCTATAATAAATGCTGTAAGGTTATTATATCACAATCCGGCTGTCAAATCAAGCCGTTTTGTCGAAATATGCCGATTTCCTCCCGGCGTTTTTCTGCTCCATATCGGACGCAGTTTATCCCGCTGCGGAAAACTGTATCATTTCCGACCTTGACCGCCCATGACAAAAGTTGTATAATTAAGGAAACACTGATTAAATCACGCCTGACGGCTTGGTACGCATCTTGCTTGCATATTTTCCGTCATATCGCACAAATTTCGCTTGACGGGCGCCAGCCCGCCTGCACTCAATTTGTACAATCTGACGAAAAATCTGACTGCGCAATCTGCGCACCAGATTTAATCGGTGCTTCCTTAAAAAAAACGAAAGGAGCCAGGAATATGGGAATAGCAAATTCAGCAGAAGCAAAAAGAATTATCCGGCAATACGATCCGAATTCCTCTGACAAAAGCGAAACTGTGCTCTATACTCAGGCTCTGGAATACCTCATCGGGCAAACCGGGGACGCCGGGTATATCGTAAAGCTGGGGAGCTTTTGCTACGAGAACGGGCAATACGATCTCGCGCTCAAACACTTTGAGGAAGCTGCGGAGAAAGGCTCCGGAAAAGCGTTGGCGGGACTTGGCTGCATATGGTATTACGGAAAAACAGGCGAAAGGGACTACGAAAAAGCGTTCCGTTATTTCACCCTCGCTTCGGACAGGGGCGACCTCAGCGCCGAGGTAAAACTTGCCGACATGTACAAGAACGGTTTTTTCGTCCGCAAAGACTACGGGAAATACAAAGACATGATACGCAGCCTTTATCACAAGGTACGCAGCGCAACCGACCCGGCTCTGCCGCTGCCCGAGGTGTTTCTCAGGTACTCAAAGCTATGCGCGGAGAGGGGCGAAGCTATCCGTGCGCTGCGGCTGCTTCAGGACGCAAGGTCACTTCTGGAGCAGCGCATGAAAAACGCCCCTTTTTCCGGAACGCTCAGCCAGATACGCCAGATGATAAGCGAGTTGTATTCCATGACGGACTTTGATGTGGAGAACTTCGGATTTTACGACCTGTTCTATATTTTCCGGAAAACAGTGAAAATACAGTTTCTATATAACGGCAGCGCGCATTTCGTTGAGACTATGCCCGGGAAATGCGGCAACGCGGTAAGGTTTGACGGAGTGCAATTCGACAGCGACGATGAGTTCTTTTTCGGAGCTACTGCGGACGGAAAGCGCCTTACTGCTGTCTACGACGAGCTATACGGATTTGAGATAACAAAGCTGCTTTGCTGACTTTTTTACAAAAAACGGGGCTTGTCCGTTGTGAACAAGTCCCGTATCTTTTTTGCTTAGATCACCTGCGTTTCACCGCGCGAAGCTCGATATAACCGCGCTCTCCCCGCGGCTCAAGCTGGATAGCCGGATTGCTGTCGTCCCAGGCATATCCTGCCGGGGTCGGGTCGTATTTCTCCATTGCCTGCTGAACTTCGGCGATCGCGTCGCAGTAATCCTCCTCCCGGAAGGGTTCGCCCCGGAACATCATGTACTCCGCCTCCGGGAGCGTGATGACCTCAAACCCCTCGGGGATCGCTCCGCTGTGATCCGCCGGAACCTCCACTCCCTGGACATATCTGGACGTCCCGGGGGTGATATAGCTGTCCGGTAGCCACATGCACACCGGCTCGCCGCTCAGTGAATCCATGCTGAGCAGGGTGCCCCACACATCGCACCCCACCTCATCACAGTAGCTGAAATAATCCCCGGCGCTGACTCCTCGCTTTATGATGACCTTTCTCTCCGGCTTTTTTATCACCTGAATGAATATGTTTTTCGTGCTGCTCATCGTGTTTACTTCCTTTCTCAGTGATCTGAATTTCACTCCGTAAGGGACGAACAGTGTGACCGGGACAGGAGCCGCAGCATACTCGCCGGGGTTCACTCCGAACTCCCGGAAGAACGCGCGCGTAAAGCCGTCCACGCTGCCGAAGCCATGCTCAAAAGCCGCGTCGATTATCCTGATGTCGCCGTTCCTGAGCTGCATTGCCGATCTTGCGAGACGCAGCCTGCGGATATAGCACGCCGGAGTAAGTCCCGTGTATTCCCGGAAAAGCCTGTAGGAATACCACGGCGAAAAGTTCGACTGCTTTGCAAGCCCTGCAAGCGTGATGTTTTCACCAAGATGAGCCTCGATATAGTCCTGCATTCGCTGGACTGCAAGAACCTGATCTGTCACTCTGCCACCCCTTTTCGACCATTACAGCACCGCTGACCGGGCTTCCGGACGCTGCGGCTTTCGGTGCCGGGGATACGCTGATAAAATTCAACCGCAACAGATCCTGCCGCGTGAGCTGCCAGGTTTGAACGGGGCGAATTTGTATTATCAACGTTTCCGTGGTTATATTCTATCACTTTTCAGCCGGAAACTCTCGACTTTTTTTGCTGTATTGAAATACTCTGCGGAAATCCCCGGAACATGTAAACCCCGAGCACAGCGTTGAATCCGGTCGCCGCAAATACGCTGAACCGCTCCGGAATACCGAAATACTCCCCGGGGAGCGTTCCCGTTCCAACCGCCCCCAGCAGCATGAACAGCAGGCATACCGCCGCCCATATCCCGAGCGGCGGACAGGCTCTCCTGAATATTCCCCCGGCAATTATCAGCGCCAGCGAAGCGACAGAGAGCAGCACAACGCCCACAGTTACCGCCATGTGCATAACATTCTGCAATCCCTCGGTCTGCCCGGCACCGGTCAGCGGAAACATGGAATAACCCACCGCAGAGAGCCAGTTCATCGCCGCAAAAAGGTACACCCCAAGCCTCACCGGGCGGTCGTAATGCCCCTTTATCTGTCCGCAGCAAAGAGTGCAGCAGACTATACCGCAGGGCATGTACAGCGCCGAAAGCTGATTCCAGAGCACCCTTGACGGAGCGGTTTCGGCAGAAAGATCGCTCACCGCCCGGGATATCCAGTCATACCCGGGAAAAGCGAGCGGCGAAAACACCACCGCCGCCGTATAGGACAAAAGGCTCACTATCCCCAGCAGTCCCAGGGTCTGTTCAAAAGTCCGCTTCATGATATATCCCCCTTTTTCTGAATGTCCGGTAGAACAGCCGCACATGAGCGTCAAGCCTTGAAAGGCAGTCGCCAAGAAGCTCCGGCTGACGGTCGCACACGCCGGTCAATGTCAATATCGGCGCGGTATACATCAGAGCAAGCGTTCCGGGATCCTCTCCCCTGAGCTCCCCGGTTTCGATAAGCCTGCGGAACAGCCCTGCGTGATACTCCGTCAGGCTGTCTACAAAGCGCCGGGTGTAAAGCTCCGACAGCTCCCGGCTTCGGAACTGCTCGATAGTCAGCATTTTGCGCAGACGTCTCACGTTCTCATCATTAAGCGTAAACAGGAATATCTGCCGCACCTTATCCGCAAGAGCGTCCTCCGTTATTCCCGTAAATTCCCGGACGTCGCGCTCTATATCCGACAAATGCACCGAAAGCTGTCCGGTGAAGTCCTCATAACGGCGGCGCGTGTCCTCAATAACCGCGTCAAATATCGCCTGCTTGCTCCTGAAATGGTTGTACAGCGACGGTGCCTTTATCCCCACTGCCGCGGCTATCTCCCCCACGCTCACCGCGTCATAACCGTTCTCGGAAAACAGCCGCAGCGCCTGGGTAAGTATCATCTGCCTGGTATCCTCCTGCTTCATCTGCACTCTCCTAACTAATGTTCGTTAGTCTGATTATAGCATACTTTCTTCCGTATGTCAACATAGTTTTCATGCGAACAGCGCAAATCCCGGAATGACAAAACAGAACAGACCCGTCATCTGCAAAGACAGACAACGGGTCTTTTGAATATTATGTTCCTGTGGTTATATCCGGATCACTTTCTGGACTTCTTAACAGCAACCATTACTGCGCCAGCCAGTACAGCAGCGCCAACGGAAGAAGCTACGCCAGCAACGCCGGTGTCGGGAGAACCCTTTTCCTCAGAGGGAGCAGGAGCAGCGACCTCAGCGGTGGTATCCTCAGCGGTAGCAGCCTCAGCGGTAGCAGCCTCAGCAGTTGCAGCATCAGCGGTTGCGGTCTCTGCGGTAGCGACCTCAGCAGTTGCGACCTCAGCGGTAGCTGCCTCAACAGTTGCTGCTTCATCGGTTGCGGAAGCTACAGAAGCTCCTGCTACAGCCATTGTTGCTGCGATTGCAGCGGAAAGAACGATCTTGGAAATCTTCATGACATATTACCTCTTTTGTTCTTGATTTGATCGGACTTTTACGCCCGATCTTTTTCTTTTTACAATTCGTATTTTATCACCATTTTATTATAAAGTCAAGCGTTTTCACCAATTTTTCTTTGTACAAATTATATGAAATGCATATATCACTGAATGATTTTTTTGATATCCGAACGCATAAGAGGAATTATTCCGGGAAATATATAATATCCACGATACAGAAAGGAAGACAAATAATGGAACTAAAAGGAACACGCACCGAAGCGAACCTGATGTCAGCATTCGCCGGCGAAACACAGGCTCGCAGCAAGTACGACTATTTCGCGAAAGCCGCCTCAAACGAGGGCTTTGAACAGATCGCGGCAATATTCCGGGAGACCGCCGATAACGAGAAAGCTCACGCATTCCTCTGGTTCAAAGAGCTTGGCGGTCTTTCCAACACTGCGCAGAACCTAATCAGCGCAAGATCCGGCGAGAATTTCGAATGGACGGAGATGTACGCGGAATTCGCAAAGACCGCGGATGAGGAGGGATTTACGGAGATCGCCCAGAAATTCCGCATGGTGGCGGCGGTCGAGAAAGCTCATGAGGAGCGCTTCCTGCGGCTGCTGAATACCGTCGAAATGCAGCAGGTATTCGAAAAGACGGAGGAAATAATGTGGCAGTGCCGGAACTGCGGTCATCTGCATTTCGGAAAAAAACCGCCGGAGCAGTGCCCCGTCTGCGGCTATGCGAAGTCCTACTTCCAGCAGAAGCCCGAGAATTACTGAATATTTTTAAGGCGCGGATCAGTCTGCGCCTGTACTTATTTATATAAAAGGTAATAGGCACTATTGTAAAATCAATTTACAAAGATTTAACAAAGCGCTGCTTTTGGATTTAACAATATCCTGTTATAATAGGCTTGTAACAAGGAAAAAACTTGTACAGGAAAACGCCATTGACGGCGTATACAGTGACAATTAAGGAGAAAACAACTATGAAGATCACAAGAACACTTTCACTGAGCACAGCAGCACTTCTGGCTATAGCGGCTCTTGCAGGCTGCAGCGGCGGAACAAGCTCCGACAGCTCTGCTTCCGTTAATTCCTCTGCCGCACAGGAAAGCTCCGCAGCAGACTCCTCTTCAGCAAGCGCAGCAGACAACACCTCGTCCGAAACCAAGACAAAGCTTGATTCAGCGATCACTGTCGTATCCCGCGAGGACGGCTCCGGCACACGCGGCGCATTCGTTGAGCTTATGGGTATTGAGCAGAAGAACGAAGCAGGCGAGAAGGAGGACATGACCCGCGGCGACGCAGAGATCTCCAACTCCACAAACGGCGTAATGATGAGCGTTGCAGGCAACGTTGACGCTATCGGCTACATCTCCCTCGGTTCGCTCAACGACACCGTAAAGGCTCTGGACGTAAACGGCGTTGAGTGCTCTGTCGAGGACATAAAGTCCGGCGAGTATGTTGTCGCAAGACCTTTCAACATCTGCTATCAGCAGTCCAAGCTGGACGCTAACGCAGCAGCTCAGGACTTCATCAAGTTCATCGAGTCCACCGACGGTCAGAAGATCATCTCTGACAACGGCTACATTGCGATCGACGCTACCGAAGCATACACAGCAAGCGGCATTTCCGGCGGTATCTCCCTGAACGGCTCCACCTCTGTAGGCCCGGTAATGGAGAAGCTCGCAGAAGCATACAAGGGTCTCAACCCCGATGTATCCATCGACATTCAGCAGACCGGTTCCGGCGCAGGTATCACCGCAGCTACCGAGGGCACCTGTGATATCGGAATGTCCTCCCGTGAGCTCAAGCAGGAGGAGCTTGACGCAGGTCTTACCGAGATGAAGATCGCCGACGACGGTATCGCAGTGATCGTAAACCTCGAGAACCCCATCGAGAACATCACCTCCGATGAGATCATGAAGATCTACACCGGCGAGATCAACAACTGGAGCGAGCTGGCTTAATCGACATTGCCTTTCTCTTTAGGTTTCTCCCTTCCCTTTTCTGCGCTGCGCAGCGGCTTTACAGCTGTCGCGCGGCGCATTTTTATAAGTTCTTTAATGTAAAGGCAACACCGCACAATTAACGGCTAACGCCTTTTCCGTCCGCTTGCTTGCATATTTTCCGTCATCTTGCACAAATTCTCCTTGACGGGCGGTAGCCCGCCTGCGTCGAATTTATACAATCTGACGAAAAACCAGTTCAGCGCAAAATATTACTTCACCTATAAGTGAAATGTGATATATTGCGCTGAACTGACGGCGCAATCGAACGAAAATAATTATGCGGTATTGCCTAAAATTTATTAGTGCATGAGGTGCGAATATGCAAAAAATAAAAGAAAATGTTATGCACGCGCTGTTCCTGGTATGCGCCTGCGTTTCGATACTCGCGGTTGTGCTGATCTGCGTGTATCTGTTCGCAAGCGGCGTTCCGGCAATGGCGGAGATAGGCTTCAAGGACTTCCTGTTCGGTACAAAATGGAAGCCCTCCAGCGGCTATTTCGGGATATTCCCGATGATAATCGGCTCGATACTGGTAACAGGTATCGCAGTGATAATCGGCGTTCCGATAGGCATTCTGTGTGCGGTGTTCATGTCGCATTACTGCCCGAAAAAGCTGTACCGTTTCGTAAAGCCGGCAATAAATCTGCTCGCAGGTATCCCGTCAATAGTATACGGCTTCTTCGGTCTGGTGGTGATCGTTCCGTTCATGAAGGAGCTTTTCGGCGGCTCGGGTAAATCGCTGCTTACCGCCGGGATACTTCTGGGTATAATGATACTCCCCACAGTCATAAAGACCACCGAAAGCTCGCTGAACGCCGTTCCCCGGAGCTACTATGAGGGCGCTCTGGCATTAGGCGCAACGCATGAGCGCAGCGTGTTCTTCGCCTCCCTTCCGGCGGCGAAATCCGGTATACTCGCCGCGATAATCCTCGGCGTCGGACGTGCGATAGGCGAAACAATGGCGGTAATTCTTGTTGCAGGCAACCAGACCATACTTCCCAAGAGCCTCACCTCCGGTATACGCACGATGACCTCTAACATCGTTATCGAAATGGGCTACGCCACCGGACTTCACCAGGACGCTCTTATCGCGACAGGCGTCGTGCTGTTCGTATTCATACTTATAATCAACCTCTGCTTCTCCGTTCTTAAAAGGAGGAAAGACTGATGACTGAAGCCGCAAACACCGCCATGAATGAAGAAAAGAAAACCACCGTGCCCGAAAACTACATCAACCGCGTGACCCTGAAAGCGCGTCTGAAGCAGTATGCCAGAAGTCCGCTCTCGCTCATTCTGATGATACTTGTCATACTGTCCGCGCTGTTCGCAGTTGGTATGCTGATATTCATCATCGCGTACATTCTCATAAACGGCGTGCCGCACCTCACCGCCGAGCAGTTCTCCTGGGAATACACCACCGATAACGTCAGCATGATGCCGGCGATAATCAACACCCTGCTCATGACCGCAATGACCCTCGTCATCGCAGTACCTATCGGCGTATTCGCCGCGGTGTATCTTGTGGAATACGCGAAGCGCGGAAACAAGCTCGTGAAGATAATCCGCGTGACCACCGAGACCCTTTCCGGTATCCCCTCGATCGTGTTCGGTCTGTTCGGATATCTCATGTTCAACATCTCGTTCCACTGGATGTTCAGTATCCTCGCCGGAGTTCTCACCTTAGCTATGATGATACTTCCGCTCATTATCCGCACCACAGAGGAGGCGCTGCTTGCAGTACCCGACAGCTACCGCGAGGGCAGCTTCGGTCTGGGCGCAGGCAAGATGCGCACGGTGTTCCGGGTAATTCTCCCGACCGCCGTTCCCGGAATTATGTCCGGAATAATCCTCGCTATCGGGCGTATCGTGGGTGAGTCCGCGGCTCTGATATTCACATCAGGCTCCGGTCACAATATCCCCGGCGCGCTTACCGGCTCGGGCAGCTCTGCAGCTACGCTGACGGTGCACATGTACATTCTCTCAAACGAGGGTCTGCATGTGAACGAGGCGTTCGCTTCCGCAGTAGTACTTCTGGCGCTGACCTTCATCATCAACCTCATTTCAGACCTCATTGAGCGTCATATTGCGAAAAAGAAAGGATAACACCATGAAATTCGATATCAGAAACGCCGAGCTTTATTACGGCGACTTCAAGGCGCTCAAGGGAATAAACCTCGAGATACCCGAAAACAAGATAACCGCATTTATAGGTCCGTCCGGCTGCGGAAAGTCCACACTGCTGAAATCCCTCAACCGCATGAACGACCTTGTGGAGGGCTGCCGCATTACCGGCGAATTTCTGCTGGACGGCGAGGATATCTACGGCAAAATGGACGTCAACCTGCTCAGGAAGCGCGTTGGTATGGTGTTCCAGAAGCCTAATCCGTTCCCAATGAGCGTTTATGACAACATCGCTTTCGGACCGCGCACCCACGGCATTCACTCCAAGGTGAAGCTGGACGACATCGTGGAGAAGTCCCTGCGCGACGCCGCTATCTGGGACGAACTCAAGGATCGTCTGAAGAAATCAGCACTGGGGCTTTCCGGCGGTCAGCAGCAGAGACTGTGCATCGCAAGGGCGCTTGCCGTAGAGCCGGAGGTGCTGCTTATGGACGAGCCGACCTCCGCACTTGACCCGATTTCAACTTCTAAGATAGAAGACCTTGCAATTGAGCTGAAAAAGGAGTATACTATAGTTATGGTTACTCATAACATGCAGCAGGCTGCCAGGATCTCTGACAAGACCGCATTCTTCCTGCTGGGCGAGGTCGTGGAATACGCCGATACCGACAGGATATTCTCAAATCCGCAGGATCAGAGAACTGAGGACTACATAACCGGACGTTTCGGCTGATTTGGAGGAGAATATTATGAGAAACCGTTTTGACGAGCAGCTGGAGCAGCTCAACGTAGACCTTATCAAAATGGGAGCGCTGTGCGAGGAAAGCATCGCCTGCGCCACCAAAGCTCTTTTCAACGAAAAAACCGAGGAAATGATCGCCAAGGTGAACGACAACGAGATAGAGACCGACCACATGGAGCACGACATAGAGGCGCTGTGCATGAAGCTGCTTCTTCATCAGCAGCCGGTGGCAAAGGATCTCAGGTGCGTTTCCTCGGCGCTGAAGATGATCTCCGACATGGAGCGTATCGGCGACCAGTCGCAGGATATCGCGGAAATTGCCGGGTTCGTTCATTCCAGCAACCTTACCGGAAAGGTGCACATCTCCGACATGGCGAACGAGGCTATCAGCATGGTAACGATGAGCGTGGACTCGTTCGTGAGGAAGGACGTGAAGCTCGCTCAGCAGGCGATTGCTGCGGACGACAAGGTGGACGCACGCTTCCTGGAGGTCAAGAGAGAGCTTATCGGACTTGTGAGGAGCGACGCCGATGAAGCGGAATACTTCATGGATCTGCTGATGGCGGCGAAATATCTTGAACGTATCGCCGATCACGCCACAAATATCGCGGAATGGGTGCTGTACTCCATAACCGGAGAGCGCTGACCCCGCGCAGAAAGAGAGACGCATATGATATACATGCTTGAGGACGACGCAAACATCAGGAACTTCGTGCTTTACGCGCTGAACAACTCGGGGCTGGAGGCAAAGGGATTCGAGCGCCCGGTGGAATTCTGGGAGGCGTTGAAGCAGGAAAAGCCCTCGGTGCTTCTGCTGGATATTATGCTGCCTGAGGAGGACGGGCTTTCTGTCCTGTCAAAACTCAGGGCAAATCCGGAGTACTCAGCGCTGCCGGTCATCATGCTGACAGCAAAAGGCTCGGAATACGACAAGGTGATAGGTCTGGACAGCGGTGCTGATGACTACATCGCAAAGCCGTTCGGCACAATGGAGCTTATCTCCCGGATAAAAGCGCTGCTCCGCCGCACCAACACAGTCGCAACTACGGAATACTCCGTCGGAAAGCTGTACATCAACACCTCAAAGCACATCGTCCGGGTGGACGGCAAGGAGGTGCAGCTGACCTTCAAGGAGTTCGAGCTTCTCTGCACGCTGCTGGATAATATGGGCACGGTGCTTTCAAGAGAAAAGCTCATCTCAAAGGTCTGGGGCTACGACTTCGACGGCGAGAGCCGTACCGTTGACGTGCATATCCGCACACTGCGCCTTAAACTCGGAGAATGCGGAAGCATGATCGAGACCGTCCGCGGCATTGGCTACAAGGCAGTGAGCGATGAATAACAGCTCCGTAATGAAAGGCAGAATATGACAAAACGAATTTTCGGCGGCGCTTTTCTGGTGTCGATCATCGCAATAATCTCCTCTGTCGCACTGGTGCTGGGAGTTGCTTACACAAAAGAGCAGCAGCTTTTCAAGAGCCAGCTGGAGCAGCAGGCGATGCTGCTTGCCGCCACCATGGACAACACCACGCCGGAGCTTGACGTAAAGAGCCTTGAAAAGCTCAGCGCCGATATTCACGGCACATTTGAGAACAGGATAACCTACATCGACGCCGAGGGCAACGTGCTTTTCGACAACAAGGCGGATATCTCGGAAATGGAAAACCACCTCGACCGCGAGGAAGTGATCTCCGCAAAGCAGTCAGGCACCGGAACCGCGATCCGGGAAAGCTATACCATGTCCGAAATGACCGTGTACTGCGCACGGACTATCGGCTACGGCTGTGTGGTAAGGGTTTCCGGCACTATGGACACCGCCCTTGCAAGGATAGGCAGCATGTGGTGGGAAGTGCTGCTGGTCGTGCTGATCGCCGCACTGGTGTCCCTGGGCGTGGCTGGGCTGGTCGCAAGGGCGGTCGTTAAGCCGATAAACAGCATCGACCTGCGAAATCCCGACATCAACGAAAGCTACGGCGAGATCGCTCCCCTGCTCCACCGGATATCCGAACAGAACCGCGAGATCGACCGCCGAATTGAGGAGCTGACGCGCAGCCGCACGGAGTTCGCCCTTATAACCGAGAACATGGGCGAGGGCTTCATCATCACCGACAGCCGCACGGAGGTGCTTTCCTACAACAAGGCGGCGCTGAATATCCTCGGCTCCGACTTCACCGGCAGCAGCCGCAGCGTGCTTGTGCTCAACCGAAGCGAGGGCTTCCGCGGCGCGGTGGAAAAGGCGCTTTCCGGCGAACGCTGCGAGGTGAACCTGACGATATCCGAAAAGATCTACCAGGTCATCGCCACCCCTGTATCGACTGACGGAAAGATATCCGGCGCGGTAATCATAATCCTGGACATCACCGAAAAAGAGGGGCGCGAGGAGCTTCGCCGGGAATTCACCTCAAACGTATCCCATGAGCTGAAAACGCCGCTCACGACGATATACGGCATATCGGATATGCTGGTGGGCGGAATAGTCAAGCCGGAGGATATCCCCGGGTTCGCGAAGAATATCCGTGACGAGGCAGGGCGCATGATCACTCTTATTGAGGACATAATCAAGCTCTCGCAGCTGGACGAGAATTCCTTTGCGGATCACGAGGAAACGGTGGATATCCTAACTCTGGCGCAGCTTGCCGCCGAAAGACTGAGGGCCGCCGCAGACAGCAGGCACGTTTCCATAAACGTCACAGGCGAACGTGCGGAAACGACGGGTATCACCTCGGTGCTTGAGGAGATAATCTACAACCTTCTGGACAACGCCGTGAAATACAACCGCACCGGCGGCAGGGCTGATATAGACGTAAAGAACGGTGAAAGCAGCATAACCGTCACCGTATCCGACACGGGTATCGGTATCCCGGCGGACTGCATCGACAGGATATTTGAGAGGTTCTTCCGGGCGGACAAGAGCCATTCACGGAAGATCGGCGGAACAGGTCTGGGGCTTTCGATAGTGAAGCATGGAGTGAACCTCCACGGCGGCACTATCACCGTAAAGAGCACAGAGGGCACCGGTACAGAATTCACCCTCACCCTCCCCAAAAAGAAATAACCGAATTTCCATACAAAAAACTCCCACCTGTCACGGGTGGGAGTTAATATTATCCGGAATTATCAGCCGTTCTGCTGCTCCTCGGTGGGAACTACAGTCACGCCGTTGTCGCCGTGATCAGCCTCCGGAACTTCCAGCTTCGGAACCTCGTCGCCGGGCTGGTAATCTCTGATAACATCGGCTATCTCAGAGCCTATCTGGTGAACGATCACATAATAGAAGCCGTCGTCGGTCTTGCCCATGACCGCGCCTGCTGCGGCGATCTCCTGTGCAGGATAGAACGCTGCGCCCTCCTTGATATACTCAAAGTGGGAGTTGAGCTGATCCTCTACCGCAGGCTCGCTGCCGGGATTGGGCTTTACAATGATAAGCTCGTCAAGGTGTACGCTCATCATCGGCACATATACCGCGTAATCCTCGAGCAGGCTCTGATCCAGTCCAAGCATGGTGTCAAGGGTCTCAGCGTCGCTTATCTCCTGAGCGCTTACCCAGTCAACGCTCTGAAATACAGCGTTCGCAAGATCCTTAGCGGTTCTCTCTGTGGTCTCGGGCGCTGTGGGATCAGCCGCGGAGCTGTTTTCTGAGGTAGTAGTACTCTCTGCCCCGGAGCTGCTCTCGGCGGCGGAACTGCTCTCGTTTACAGAGGAGCTTCCGGAGCTGTTGTTATTCTTTCCTGCGCAGCCTGTGAAAGCTGCGGTCATCATTGTGATTGCTGCTATAGCTGCTAAATACTTCTTCATATTGTTTCCTTTCCCTTTGGCAGTATCACTGCCTGTTCTTCACTGTTTTCTGAGCCGCTGACTGAGCGCGTAGGGCAGCGGTCTCTTTTCTCTGTCATACCACGGCAGATCCTCAAGGGTCACTACCCTGGGATCAGCGAATACGCGCTTTAAAAACGCCTCGTCCATATACTTCGGGTTGGGTCTGGGCATACCGTTTTCGTCCAGCACCGCCCTGCCCTTTTCGTCGGTATCATAAACGAAGCTTCCCCACCACGGAAGCCACCAGAGCCATGCTGCGCCGTCTTTCATCATCTCGTCCGGGTCGGGGATACTGCCGCACTCGGACAGAGTTATCAGCTTGCCGTGGGTGTAGCTGCTGACGCCCCTGAAACGCTCCAGCTGCGAACCGTGGTTCGGGATATCGTCATAGATATCCTCACCGGCGATATCAAAGGTGTTCGGGTGTACCGCCATAAACGGCGCCTGTCCGTTCCACACCCAGATAAGATTGCGCAACCTGTGGTAATTCATGAACCTGTCAAATATCGTGTACCAGAGTTTTTTGTACGCCGCAATGCTTTCAGCGTCCTGCTTACCTGCTTCGGCACGGTTGCCCCACCAGAACCAGTTCCCTGCCGCTTCATGGAGGGGTCTCCACAGCACCGGGATATCCGCCTGCTCAAACATCTTGAGAGCGCCTGCCACGAGGTCTATCTCGTATATTACGAAATCGTGCTCCGGAGTACCCTCCTGCATGGCGCGCACTATGTCAAAGCCCGTCTTTCGGTCGTAGTTCGTGGTCTTGTAATAGAACGAGCTCAGCTTTGCGATATCCTCCATGTCGTCAGGGGCGTTCCAGTGCCAGCACATGGTGAGTATCCCTCCCGTGCGCCGCGCCCAGTCCAGCGCCCTGCCCAGCTGGTCGTAACCCCGCGCTAGTCCGCTGATCCCCATGAAATCGTATCCGCGTATCGCCGGGATCTTTCCGGTGGCGTTCCAGTAGACCAGGTCTTCTTTCTCGTCCTCCCACAGATACTGCTGACCGGATATGAATTTCCTGCCGCAGCAGCTTCTGAGGAATTCCCACAACCGAAGAGTATTCGGCGTCGGATCAGGGGTAACTAGTCTGTCAGGCTCGACGGGCTTTGCGGACAGGCTCTTTTCCAGCGCGTCGAAGTCGGTTCTATAATCTGTCATATTTAACCTCCGAAAGCAGGTTTCCGGCACAACACTGCAAAGTATACTGTACCTTTGTGAAATCTGCGTGATATGCACGTGGGAACGTTATGCTATTTTTATATGTCAGTCAACAGCAGGCTGTAATTATTCTGTGCATTCTCCGCCAAAAAAGAAGCGGCAATTTCAGGCACCATAACCTGCCGGAAAATACAACTAATATATCAGATAATAAGCGGTAATGCAAATCTGAATTTTCCAAAAAATCACTGCATACAAAAACAGGGGCGAAACCGTCCCTGTTTTATCTGAGCTGAGTACATTAACCCTCAATGATGGGCGCAAAACGAATTCTGATGTCCGGCAGCTTGGTGATAGTGGTGTAGTAGTTCGTCTGCCAGTCGCCGCCCTGATAGGGGTCGTTCTCGCCGGAAGCAGGCGGAGCGAATATCTTTAGGGTAAGATCAGCGGCGCCGTCAAGCGGCTTCTCAAAGAATGCCGGCATGAAGTCTATCGTCTTTGCCTCGGGGCTCTTGTAGAACCACTTGCCGTTCAGTTCCATCATGAGGTTCAGCGGCTCGTCAAAGGTAGCCTCGCAGAACACCGGCGACTTGTCAAAGTGCAGCGGTATCGCGATACCGGTCGCGTCCTCGCTTCCGCCCCAGCGGAGCTTCACAGGGAGAGATATCTCTGCGCCCTGCTTCATGGTCGGATAGAAGTACTCGTCGTGGATTATCTCCTTGTAGGTCTTGAGCGCAGGCTGCTCTATACCAACATCGGGATTGTTCGGATCCTCGATCTCAAGCCCCAGTCTGCCGCGGTCACGGAACTGATAGAATGTGAAGCCGCTGAACCAGCCCTGCTCGGGGTCGTTCTTCAGCATGTCGCAGAATTCCTTTATCATCGCAGCCTGGTCATAGGGGCCGGTAACGTCCCCATCGGCGTTGAACTCGCTCATGACCATGGGCTTCTGAATTCCGCCGCAAAGCTCCTTGTAGCGCTTCTGGGAGAGCTTTGTGAGGTTGTAGGTGTCGGATACCTTGCTTCTGCTGAAGCTGGTTCCGCCAACGTCTGCAACGTCATAGGGCCAGCCCCAGTGCAGGCTCATGTACTTATCCACAGACCAGATGTCGGTAGCGCGAACAGCGTCTGCGAACTCCTTTTCCATCTCGATCTCGCCGCCCTTTTCCGGGTGCTCCACGCCGCCTATGCAGAGGATAGTGGACACGTTGGGGGCTTCTTTCTTGATTATGTTATGGAAACGCACATAGAAATCCGCGATCTGCTGATATGTAGCGCGCTTTGTGAAGCTGAACCAGTTGCCGGTCGCCTCGTGGTTGATACGCAGCTGCATTCTTCCATAGGTGCGAAGCTCCTGCGCGATCTTTACAAGGTACTCGTCCGTGAGATTGGGGTCGATGGTGAGGGTGAGGATAACGTCCTGACCGTGACGGCGCACGTCCTTCATGCAGGTGAAAGGCTCGCCGTCAGTGGTGCCGCCGATACCGCCCTTGTAGGTGAAATAGTCGTCATAGGGGTAGTCCCACTGGAAGCTGACTTCCTGGTCTGCGAACGCGTCCCTTGCACGAACCGGCCAGGTCTTGTCCAGGGGATAGTAGCAGTACATCAGGCTGACTGCGCGGTGCGGTCTGCCCATTTTATGCAGAATGTAGTCCTGGTTTACATACTCGCCGCGCTCGCTTCCGTCGCCGAGGTCAACGGCGCATTTTGCCGGGCCCATTTCGATTGAATAGATCTTCTGTTCCATTGGTGTGATTCCTTTCGGTTTTTTAAGCGCCTGACGCGCAATTGTTACATCATCATGTTCAGAGAATAGCACCCCGAACCACAATGATATTATATCACAACTTGTAAACGTTTTCAAGTGGTTGATAAGGTTTTTTCGAAAATTTTTTCCCAAATTGCAACACTATTTTTTCATAAACAAAAAGGGCTGCGAAAACACAGCCCAAAATAAATATTAGGGATCCTCTAAAAACCGGGACACGAGCAGATTTTCGTAAATGACTTGTATCGTTTTCAAGTGGTTGATAAGGTTTTTTCGATTTTTTTCCCAAATTGCAACACTTTTTTTTCATAAACAAAAAGGGCTGCGAAAACACAGCCCATAATATCATATTATCCCGACTCCGCAATAGAAATTACTGGTATAGTAACTCGTGGTGATATCTACTTTACGCACCTGCGTACCCGGCATAAGGCAGGCGATCATTACGCCCTCTCCTGCGTAGATACCACCGAATTCTGCGGAAGTTCCGCTCTCGGAGAAAAACACCAGATCTCCCGGGACAAGCTCGTCGTACTCCTTTACTGCGCCCATCCGGGACTGCGCCGCAACTCCTCTGGGACAGGTGATATAGCCGTTCTCGCGGAGAACATAGTAAATAAAACCGCTGTTGTCAAAGCCGCTCGCCGGAGTTTCCCCTCCGTCAGCGAACTCAGTCCCGATAAGCGACTGTGCAAGGGCAATTATATTCTCCGCCTCGGAAGCGACGGTTTCGCTGGTGTCCTCGTGTTCCACCGGAGACTCCGACTGGGGCGGCTGCGGTTCGGTGGTTATCACAACAGGCTCGATATCCGGCTCGGTACGGCTTGTGGTCATGGAAGTCGTAGAACTTTCGTCCCCGGAGGTTTCCTCGTCGGAGTGACCGCCCAGGCTCACTGTAACACTGATTATTATAACAGCAATGCTGATTACTGTGACTACCAGGATAAGGATAATATTGTTCTTCATTAAGACACCGCCCTTTCTGTCATATGGGCATTCTAAAAACCGGTTTGAAAAGACAAAATTGCCAGAGTGCATTGGCTACAAGGAAAGCCGACGACGCAAGGCTGTATGCCTTGCTAGGAGGTTTGACGAAGTAGACGATGCGCTATGGCGATTTTGGCTCAAACAAGGTTTTTAGAAATGTCCATACGCTGTCCGATTATATTATACAACAGAGGTGCGCTAAAATTCAATAGCATTTCGGTTACAATATTCTTACAATTTGGTTACAACCGCCAGAGCACGTTTATTCCGTATTACTCGAACCTGAACCAGTCGAAGTCGAACTTCGAACCGGGCATAAATACAAAGCTGACATCGTTCACGCCGGTTATCTCCGGAATGACGAACCTCTGCTCCTTACCGCCGTCCCGCGTGAATTCCAGCAGAACGGTCTTTTGCGAACCGCCCTCGGGAGTATATCTCAGCTGTATCTGGTTCATGGGATTGCCGGTAACGCCGCAGATCACCAGCTCGTCAGCGCCGCTCTCGCCGAAATCAAGCGTGTCATAATTTATGATAACGTTGTTGCCGATATCGTTCACGCTCCTGCCGTTTATCCTGTAGGCGTCGCCGTATACGCTGTCCGCTTCGCCCACCCAGTTGGTGTCGAATGCACGCTGAACAGGCACAAATCCGATACCGCCGAAAATAACTCTGTCGCTGATGACAACGCTGATATCATGCACGCCGGTGAGCCTCATATTCATCGGGAAATCCTGCCCTGCAAAGCCGCACCAGTGTCCGTTATTGCCGAATTTCACATCGCACAGCAGCGTTCCCTCGCCGGGAAGTCCGTCCCAGACCTCCACTGGAACATCGCAGCAAGCCCCAATGCTTATTGACACGAACTCCGAGCCGGTCTTCCCGAAATCCACATCGCGGTAGGTCATGACGGTGCGGCACTCAAAGTTGGATATCGCGCCGTCCTCTATGAGATTTGTCGGCACGTTGGAGCTGTCAAGCGCGTTCGCAGCTATGAAACCATACGCGTCCTTAACCGCCGCGCCCAGCCCCTCCGCTTCAAACGGGATATCGGCGATGATCTGGGGGTGCTGGGCGCCGTTGTAAACCATTGCACGGACGCAGAATTCCCCGTCGCCCTTTGCGGTGATGACCGCCTTTTCGCCGTCCCACTCAACAGAAGCAAGGTTGCTCTCGACGCCGTTCCTGCGCACCACGCTCCACTCGATATCGTTATAGGTGCAGTTCTCCGGGAGCAGCTTCACACGAAGCACGCCGGTTGTATGCTCCGGGGTGAATTTACGGTCATCTGTTATCGGGATAAGCCTGCGCGCCGGTATCTCTTTCGTGTACTCCTGGTTTACCGCCGGGAAACCGTTCCCGGTCACAACGCTGACGCCCTCGGGGGTTCCGCAGTCCTCGGAGCTGAGCTTTATCTCAGCCGAAGAAAGCCCCTCGGAATAAGCCCGGACAACTATCTCTCCCTGCTCCAGAGTGCTCTCCACCATTGCCAGCAGCTTACCGGAGAACAGCCTGCGGTTGTCGCCCTTGTAGCTGTCGTAATCCGTGGAATCGCCGTTATCCAGCCCCACAAGACGGCCTGCGCCGGAAACCTCCACCCTGATACGGTTGCGGGCATTGCCCACGGGCAGCCCTGCCCCATCCGCAACGGATATTTCCACAAAAGCTATGTCCCTGCCGTCCGCCATGATGACCTCACGGTCGGTTTTCAAAACTACCGCCGCCGGGTCGCCGGGGGTGCGCAGTTCCTCGTGGGACACCTCCGCGCCGCTCTCGTCATATCCCTTTGCGGTGAGAACTCCCGGCTCGAACGGCACAACAAAATGCGCGCGCATTTCGCTGTCGGTATCAAGGTTCATAACATGGCTGCCGATAACGTTGCCGTTCAGCGAAAGCTCCACATGGTGCGCGTTGCTGTAGACAAGCACATCAACAGCCTCGCCGGGCATGAAATCCCAGTATGACGGCACGATATGCAGGACATTCCGCTGCTCCGGTGAAAACCACACGCTCTGGTAGAAATAGTAAATATCCTTCGGGAAGCCTGCCGTGTCAACTATCCCGAAATAGCTGTTCTTGGTGTCGTAGGGCGTAGGCTCGCCGATGTAGTCAAAGCCCGTCCAGATGAACTGACCGCCGCAGAATTCGCAGTCCCTGTCAAGCCGCCAGGACTTCATCGCCGAAGAACCCCAGCCCACCACGCTGTTATCAAGGGACGAGCACTGGAAGTCCGCCCCGGTCAGCAGCGGAGCGTCCGCCGGGAACCGGTATATCCCCCTTGAGCGTACTGCCGAAGCGGTCTCGCTGCCGTAGATGAACCAGTCCGGGTGCTTTTCGTGGTGCTCGTCATAAAGCCGCTCCGTGTAGTTATACCCGGCGAGCTTCACGACATCGGAGCATTTCAGCGCATTCTGGTCGCCCATGTAGTTGGAGCCGATAGTCGCCTTTGCGTTGCCCTTTGGGTCGTATTTCAGGACATAGCCGTAAAGTCTCTTTGTGATGTCCAGACCGTGGGGGTCTATGGTGTCGTTTATCTCGTTGCCAATGCTCCACATTATGACGCAGGGGTGGTTGCGGTCGCGCTCTATCCAGCTTCTCACGTCACGCTCTGCATGTTCAGCAAAGAAACGGTGGTTGTCCATTTCAGTCTTTGGCTTTTCCCACATGTCAAAAGCCTCGCTGTCCACCAGCAGTCCCATTTCGTCGCAAAGCTGAACCAGCTGCCTTGCGGGCATATTGTGAGAGGTGCGTATCGCGTTCGCACCCATTTCTTTCATAATGCGGAGCTGACGTGCCAGTGCTGCGGTGTTCATCGCCGAACCGAGCGCGCCCAGGTCGTGGTGCATACATACGCCGTGCATTCTGAGCTTTCTGCCGTTGAGGATAAAGCCGTTTTCAGGGCTGAATTCCGCGGTGCGATAGCCGAAATTCTCGTTTACGCAGTCAAGAAGCTGTTCGCCGCTGAAAAGGCTGATCCTCAGGGTGTAGAGCATGGGGTCGTCTATATCCCACAGCTCCGGGTCGCTGTTTTTAAAGCTGGTGGTGAACTTCTCCTCACCGCCGTCAAACCTCGCTTCCAGGCTGTACCCTGCGGCGTTGTTCCCGTAAGGATCGAGCACCTCCAGCATCATTCTGATGTCCGCAGCCGCTCCCACGACATCGGTCTCTACCTCGGTATTCCAGCCGTCCTCCTGCTTCTCGGAATGGATATAAACGCCGTTGGTGCGGATATATGTCTCGGGACGCAGCTTCAGCGTAACGTCGCGGAAAATCCCGGCGCCGGAATACCACCGGGTGTTCGGCGCTTCATGCAGCACTCTCACCAGGATATCGTTATTCCCCTCGTGAAGAAGCTCCGTGATATCGAACTCAAACGCAGAATAGCCGTAAGTCCAGCTGCCTGCTTCCCTGCCGTTCACGAATACCGTTGAATTGAAGTACACCCCGTCGAAATTGAGCAGCACGCGCCCGGAGAGCATTTCAGCGGTGCACTTGAAGTCGCGCCTGTACCAGCCCTCCCCGGTCTCGTAGAGCCGAGAGGTGTCGTTTATCAGCCAGTCGTGGGGAAGCTCCACATCGTACCAGTGCATTTTTTCAAGCGCGGAAAACTCGGTTCCTGGTTCGCACAGGCAGAATTTCCAGCCGTCGTTGAATAGTCTGTTTGAAGCGGTCATATGTTATCCTCCGTGTTGTAAAGAACTGTCAGCCTGTCCAGATACTGCTTTTCCACCTGTGAAAAAGGTCTGAAAGAAAAATCCGGCTGAGTGACCTTCGGCGGAGCCTCGTCGAACAATGCGCAGCCGCCCAGCGCAAGGAACTCGTGATACAGCATGGTATCGTCTATCCGGCTGACCTCCGCCATTATCCCGGCGTCCTGGGGGTCTATCCCAAACCGCCTGTAGATAAGCTCCTGGAGCCTTTTCTCGATAACGAGATACTCCGGCAGCCCCAGCTTTACCGGGCGCGTGATATCGGATATGTACGCTTCGCTGGCGTCGTGGAGCAGGCACGCGAGCCTTATCTCACGAGACAAGCCGGAAGCGCGTGCCTCCTCCTCGCAGGCAAGGCAGTGCTGCCCGACGGAATAAAAGCTGCTGAAATGCCCGTTTGCCCTGCAAAGCAGGGACAGCGCGTGCGCGATATCCTCCGGGCGTATATCCTCCGGGTGCGGATCAAGCGGCGAGAAGAACACTCCGCTCCAGGTGCGTATCATCTTTTTGTCAGTCATATAAGACGCTCCATTTGAAAAATCTCCCGGACTAAGCCGGCTAGAGGTATTATTACAGCATTATCCGCCCCGGAAAATCCAGAGCGGATCGTGTTGATTATAAAGGCACTACCTGAATTTCATCGTCGATAACGCACACCTTTGAGCGGTTGAAAACCTGTGTCACGTCCAGCGACAGGTAATTAATGCAGAAATGCGAGCCGGGGTAGATCGTGCTGCTTACCATTGCGCAGAGGTCGTCGCGGTGCTTTAAATCTGCGTCAAGCTGGGCGATAAGCTCCTCCAGTTCCTTGCAGCGGACAGAATAAAATACCTTGTTCTGGGTCTCGGTCTTCATCTGCTTGCTCTGTACATCAGTGAGATTTCCGCCCTGGCGCTTTTTACGCATCTTCAGGAATTCCACGTTCTTGTTAGCCTGGGCGAACGCGGTTTTCGCGCAGTTTAACTCCGCCTCTGCCTCGCGCTTTCTGGCGCAGGTCACAGAGCCGTCGCCGATATTTATCTCGGTGAAGGTGTATTTTTCAGACCCTATAACAGCGGCGGTGACATTCTTCATGCAGGTGATATTCCCACCGGTTATCACGCCGGTTCTCCCCTTTGCCACCAGCTCGCCGTAGCAGAACACAGTGCAGAACGCGAACTGCGCGGACTCCACCTTTCCCTTTGCTTTTATGCTGCTGTTCTCGCAGAAGCCTATCGAAACATCGCCTTCACATTCTATCCTGGAATTCAGCACACCACCGTTTATGATGATATTCCCACCGGCGGAGATCGACCCATTGAACACAGTGCCCTCTATCCGCACACTGCGGCCAGCCTTTATGGAAAAGCCCTCCATCACATTGCCCTTGATAAGTACATCGCCGTTGAAATTGATGTTTCCGACTGAGATATCCAGGTCGGACTTCACCGTGACAGTGTCCTCTACATTAAAGCAGCCGGTGCCGTAAATAATATGCCCGGTGCAGGCGGAGATGATCTGTTTTCCGTCAGCGGTCATGAGGGTGTTTTTCCCGACTGTGATATTAGGCATAGTGCCGGGTTCCGCCTTTATCGCCTTGCCGAAGATATTGATACCGGGCTCTCCGGGGGTAGGCGGCGTGATGTCCGCGATAACCTCGCCTTTTTTTATGGGGACTATCAGGTCAAGCTCCCTGAAATCCGCGATACCGAACTCGTCGTATTTCGGCTTGGGAACACGCTGCTTCTCGAAATGATAGGAGATACGGCCGTTTTCTCCGCGCTTTGGCGGTATCGCACGGGCAATGCAGATCGGTGTATCGTACACTTTTCCCTCGACCATATCCTTGATATCCAGCTCGTCTATACCTGTGGTAATTCCCTTCCTGGCAAGCTCTGCCATGACCCCCTGAAAAGTGATAGGTCTGCCGCCGTTATGAGCCTTGTGCAGGATCATGTTTGCGGTATTGCCCTCCGGGTCGAAGCTTATTTCAACGCAGCCGTCCACAGCCTCTTTCTTTTCGCTGGTCTTTTTCTCGGGGGGAGTTTCTGCCTGGGCTGCTCCGGGAGCGCTGCTGCGCATTTCGCTGTCGCTGCGGCGATATTCTTCCAGAGCGCTGGTCATTCTTTGTTCAAAATTCGAATCAAACGCCATTGTGTCACCGTTATTTCAAATTACATGTTGAGGAAAGTTTACGCCGTAAACCGATAACGGATACAGCTTTTATTATATTATATCACATCTTCACCAAAAGTTCAATACCCGAATGAACTTTTTTTGTTGAAACACTATAACCCGTCAGCGGTGTCACAAAGCCCGGCGGACGGGTGCAGGGTATCAATCAACTCCAGATCGGAACCCTGACAGAAACGAATATTGCCCAGGGATCACCTGAGCAATAAACTTGTTAAAATACCTGATCGGCTGACAGCGCTTTATCCGGAAAGCTTTTCGCTTCGTCAGCCGGACAGCTGCATCACTTCTTTTTTCCGGAGCGCCGTCTGCCATTTCTGGCGGAGCGCCCGGGTGCTGCCGCAGGCTTTTCAGCAGCTGTGGGTTCCGCTTCCGGAGCTGGCTCAGGTGAAGTCCCGCACTCAGGCGCGATGTCCTCCGGGGGTTCATGATCAGTGTACTCCACCAAAGGCTCTTCCTCGTAGCCGTCGAGGAAAAGCGAGGTATCCCCTGCGTATTCTGCGGTTTTTGACGGCATGTTCTTCTTCTTCAGCTTTCCGGAAACAAATTCCGCAAAAAGCATATATCCCACCGCGAACACCGGCACGCCGAGCAGCATTCCGACAACGCCGAACAGGTTTCCGCCCACCGTGATCGCAACCAGCACCCATATAGCCGGAAGTCCTATAGACCCGCCGAACAGATGAGGCTTTATCACGTTGCCGTCCAGCTGCTGGAGAACAAGCACGAAAAGCCCGAACCATATCACCTTTACCGGATCGACCAGCAGGATAAGGATACCGCACGGGATAGCACCGATAAACGGCCCGAAGAACGGAATGAGGTTAGTCACGCCGCACACAACAGCGAGCAGCATGGGATATGGCATTCCCATTATCACCATACCCACAGCCATTGCCGCAAATACCACCAGGGCATCCAGCAGGTTGGAGATGATGTAGTTCTTAAAGATACCGTTGCTCTTCCCTGCCACATAGAAAACGCGCTGACAAGTGCTGTTCCTGAAAAAAGCGAACAGTATCTTCTTCAGCTGAGCCAGCAGGCGCTCTTTGCTGAAAAGCAGGTAAATTCCGATGATAAGCCCTATAACGACATTCTTCAGCCCGGTGAGAAGCCCCGCAGCGAAGCTCAGCACGCCGCTTGCGATGTCGCCTGCCACAGGCTCGAGCATTGCGGAGATCTTCTCAACGATAGAGCCTATCTCAACAAAGCTGTCCGAGATAAGGCTTGCTATCTCCTTGTTGTTTGCGAAGAAATCCGACAGGAAGCCGTCCAGCTTGTTTATATAACCCGGCATCTGATCTGCGAGATCAACAAGGCTGCTTGCAACGCTGGGGACAACTGCGATACAGATACCTGTCAGCACAGCCAGCACCACGACATACGAGATCGTCACAGAAAGCGCCCTCGCAGCGGTGCGGCGTCTGCGCAGTTTTTTCTCGGGCGATGCGGAATGCTTTTCCAGCGCTTTGACTACCGCCGTGTCGCCTGCCTTGGTCTCAGAGAGCTTCTGCATGACGATGTTTTTTTCGGGCGGCGCTTCTTTAACAAGTCTGCCGAAAAAGGTGTTCTCGATCCACATCACGAGGGGGTTGACGACATAAGCTATCACTATTCCGCATATCAGCGGCGCCGCAACAGTTCCGATCCAGGAAAAGCCCTGCGAGAAAGAATCGAACCGGAACACGAATACAACGAACAATACTGCCAGTGCGATCACCGCCAGAGCATATGTGGCGATAGTGGTATATTTTTTATTCCATTTGATCTTCAAAAGCTGCCTCCTTTTCATACTGAAAAACCTATTTTATTCTATCATATTTTGATAATTATGTCAACACATAAATTATATTATTCATGTTAAAATAAAATCATTTCCGTGTGTGCTTACAGGCAGGAACAGATCGTGGGGATTTTTCGTGCCCGGTGGCTGATCTTGAAAAGTAACCATATCAGGGGCGATTTGTTGGTTATTAGTATTATAATGATAAGAGAGCATGCAAATGCTGGGATGCCCAGCCGAAAGTATCCTCTGTATTCCCCTCAACTCTATACTGAAAATTATTCTCCCTTGTGTTTGCAAGGGAGGATAATCAGTGTTTGGTTGCGATCACGCTATACCAACAGCTCTTTTCAGAATTGCCGCAGCGTCCATAGCGTTGATATTTCCGTCGCCGCTAAAGTCTGCCATAAGCGGGTTCTTGCCCGGCTTAATTTCCACGATGCCTTTGAGTATTGCGGAAGCGTCAAGAGCGTTCAGAACACCATTCCCTCATGGAAACAGTCCTTGATTTCACTGTCTCTGTTGTATCCGCAGATACCGCCGACATACTTTACCCCGGTAACATTCGCTTCAACATAGCACTCGGAGATAGTACCGCCGTTGTAGTTGCTGCCGCAGATACCGCCGACATTCTCCTTGCCGTTGAAATAAGAATCCGCAACGCGCAGCTTCGTTATCGTTCCGCCGACTACACTGCCAAACAGACCGACATCGGGTGTTGTATTGTCATCGAAGTACAGACCGCTTATCGTATATCCGTTGCCGTCAAACGTGCCCATATACGGACAACGATATTCTTCATTGCCAATAGGTGTCCATGGAATAAATGTTTCTGTTTTCAGATTGCCGTTTTCATCAAGGACATCGGAGTTTATCGTGATATCATTCATGAGTTTTGCGTTGGCGTTGCCATTTTCTTGTCCTCCGTTTATCAGGTTTGCAAACCATAACAGATGACTCGGTGTTTCTATCAGATAGTATCCGTTTGTGTCTTGTTCCGGCTTAACGGGCAGAAGCTCATCGCACAGATCGCAGTATTCGCCGCTGTGGTTGTGGTATTTATCCTTCGCGAAATACACTGCGTTTTCTTCTGTCCTTGGCACAGGCAGACTGTCGGCATTTTCGCCTTCAAGCAGCTGACCCCATTTGGGAAGGACTGTATTGTAGCACAGCTAATATGCTAACTCGCCGTTTTTGAAAGAGTCTGCGCCGAGCGCTTTTGCACTGTCGACAGCATTCACAAAGCCTCTGTCGAGATAGTAGCTTCTGGTTAAAGTATAATTGTTATCGGCGCACAGACCGCCTATCGTACC
Source organism: Oscillospiraceae bacterium (assembly GCA_022766785.1). Classification (GTDB taxonomy): domain Bacteria; phylum Bacillota; class Clostridia; order Oscillospirales; family Ruminococcaceae; genus CAG-115. The sequence goes on along the minus strand of JALEOL010000026.1, from coordinate 5,505 downwards.
GCTTGCGGATTCGACCACAGCTGTGCTGAAGCAGGCGACTATTTCAAAGTTGTTCTGTCCCGCAATTGCGCCGACATATGCGCCGCCGTTGAAATACGAGTCAACAATACCGACATCATATATTCTGCCGTAAGTGTCTTCGCCGATAACGCCGAACAGACCGCCATATTCCACCGAATCATCATTGAAATACAGTCCACTGATATGATGACCGTACCCGTAAAAAAGCCCGGTGAACGGCTTCTCGGCTGTGCCCATTGGCTTCCACTCTGCGAACGTATCTGCTTCGGCAGTATTCAGCGTGCCGTCAGCTTTCAGAACATTGGTGTTTACTATTATGTCTTTTTCGAGTCTGGCGCACATATACTGGGTTCCCCCGTTGACTTGCTGAGCAAACCAGTATAAGTGCTCGGGTTTTGATATTAGATACCAACTACCGTCTTTCGGAGGCTCTTCGGGCGTATACGTATTTCGATCAACGCATTGTGAAATGTCTGCTGATACCTCGTCGCCAAAGTCGTTATAAACACTGTTGCTGTCGTCTGCCGCGCTCGCTCTGACGCCCAGCCCGAAGCCTCCGAACGTTCCCTCGGGGAAATACATCAGCACAGACAGAAGCATAGCGAACACTGTCAGGAACGCTATTGGTTTCTTGAGTTTTTTCGTCAAAACTTCTCCTCCTTCTTGAATTGTCTCGATCAGCGGCAATTCTAATGCAAAAAAGCCATTCCGGTCAAGCGTTTTGTTCGACTTATGGGAATGTGGGGTGCCCCCACGGGCAATTCGGCTGAATGAACGATTCCTGCGAGCGTTTTCAAACGAAGGGTAGGTGCTCGATAAATGGGAATTTGTGGGGGTGCTCCCACGGGCAATTCAGCTAAAAGAGCGATTCCTGCGAACATTTTCACACGAAGGGTAGGTGCTCGATAAATGGGAATTTGAAAAGCAGATAAATCAGTATTATTCTTCATCATATATTATTTGGACACTATCCAAAATTCCGGTGTTTTCATAAAATTTGATGATAATATGATGTATATGGGGATATGTTGTTAAATCATGTGCCGAATCATGTACTAGTCGTGTCTGGTCGAAGGGATTGTTCGTGATAAGGTCAATATACGTTTCGTCACTAATTGTAAGCCTACTACAAGCAGGATAGGATAGTTGAATTTCTTTAGGTCTATCAGGATAATCTTCATAATAACTTTCGTTATAAATATCATATATTTCTGTTTCCAATTCTATTTTCCCAATATATAAATCTTTATAGTAATTTAACGAACCATAGATTAAAAACGGGAGCAAAATAATTATTAAGACTAAATATAAAACACCATACTTAATTTTGTATTTTCTAAAAAGAAGCAAGTACATTATTAGAAAAACTATTCCGAGAATAATTCCAATCGAATAGACAATAGTTGATGCAGTAAAGTACCACTCCCCGCTAAAATTACTTATTATAAAAATTTGAATGACAAGATAACAAAGCGAAAAGAGTATAGCGATTAACCTAAAAATTATATCTAATTTATTTGATGTTTTCATACAATGTACCTCCCAAATTCCGATATGTCGCCCAGTTGCCTTCCAACTCCTATTATATCATGACCGACCAGAAAAGTCAATCAAGTCACCCATACCCACCGAGAACGGGACATGATGTCTCGTTTCACATACGATTACTATACAGAAAGGTACAACCATGAACAACAAAACAGAACCGTTGCCGGCTACAAGATAATCAACTATTGGTACAACCGTTACTTTGACCGCTAATGCAGCTCCTTCAGGAAATACGTTTAGCAAGTGGGTTCTAAATGGTACTGTCTTAAATGACGAAAGCACTTGTTGGCGGCAGATATGCACGGCACGTTTATTGCACCGATTGTTGAGAATAACAGCGATACGGAAACAGGCGAAAAAAAAGACGCTTGACCTAACAAGCGTCCAAAAAGGGTAAAATTTCCTTTAACTAAAGACAAACGCCAAATAACCCTTTCGATGTCTTTAGATGCTCCCCGAAAGAGGAGATAAAAAGGAATGGCTCTGTTTCGCATAACAGAGCCATTAACTTGGTCTGAGTGACAGGATTTGAACCTGCGGCCTCTACCACCCCAAGGTAGCGCGCTACCAATCTGCGCCACACCCAGAAAGATCGTATCAACTGTTCGTTTCAACGTGTTATATTATATCACAAAAAGCTGTGTTTGTCAAGCGCTTTTTTCAAAAAAACACGATTTTTTTTTAATGCCGCACTCTTTTAGTCCACTGAACAACCGAGCGCTACCCCGACTGAGCCTACCCACCACGAACGAAAACTACGACAGAATATTATGCGCGTGACATTCAGACCAACTCCGCGACCCGTCTCAGATCAGTCACGATGTGATCTATGCGAAAGCCCTCAGGTGCAGGAATACCGTCCGGGTCGTACCAGCAGCAGGCGATCCCGGCGTTGTTTCCTCCCCTTATGTCGCTGGTCAGTGAGTCTCCCACGATGATCGCTTCTTCCCTGCCCTCCGGGATATCCGCAAACACCTTGTCAAAAAAACCGACCGAGGGCTTCTCCGCCCCCACCACATCAGAAATGAATATCCCGTCCAGCAGCTTGTCAAGTCCGGACTTCCTGAGCTTTCTGTCCTGCGCCGTAAACGACCCGTTCGTTACCGCATACTGCTTCACACCGCGCGCTCTGAGGGCTTTCACCAGCTCGTAGGAGTCATCGTTGAAGAAGATATGCTCCCCCAGCGTCTGCTGATAAAGCCGGTTGAATACCTCCGCGTCACACTTCACTCCGTATTTCCCGAAAAAATCCTCGAACCGCCGCAGAAACAGCACCGGTTTCTCTATCTCTCCGCGCTCCAGCATACGCCAGTAGCCCTCGTTTATACGGGAATACACCCCGATCATCTCATCAGTGCATTCCCCTATGCCGCATTTGCGGAAGCACTCTTTTATCGCCGCGTTCTCTGATTTCAGGAAGTTCAGCAGGGTGCCGTCTATGTCCCACAGAATTGCTTTGTACATACATTACCTCAGAAATACAGCCGCGCGGAGTTCGTGCGGCTGATGTACTATTACTTTTTCGTCTTGGCTTCTGCCTTTAAGCGCAGGTCGCGCTCAAGGATCACTTTTCTCATGCGTATGCTCTTGGGTGTTACCTCAACAAGCTCGTCGTCCTGAATGAAATCCAGGCACTCCTCAAGGCTCATCTGCTTCGGGGGGATAAGGTGCAGCGCATCGTCAGAGCCGGAAGCACGGGTATTTGTCAGGTGCTTCTTCTTGCAGACGTTGATGACGATATCGCCAGCCTTCGGGGATACGCCCACGATCATTCCCTCGTATACCGGAACGCCTGCGCCGATGAACAGCGTGCCTCTCTCCTGCGCGTTGAACAGCCCATAAGTGATGGAAGGACCTGTCTCCCACGCAACCAGTGAGCCTACGGTACGTCTCGGGATATCGCCGAAATACGGCTTATAGCTGTCGAACACAGAGTTCATGATACCCTCGCCCTTAGTGTCGGTCATAAACTCGCTCCTGTAGCCGAAAAGACCTCTGGACGGCACCAGGAACTCCAGACGGGTGCGGTTCCCGATCGGGTGCATTGAGATCATCTCGCCCTTGCGCAGTCCCATGCTCTGCATGACCGAACCTACGGAATCCGCCGGGATATCCACCACAAGGCGCTCCACCGGCTCGCAGAGTACGCCGTCTATCTCCTTGGTAAGAACGCGCGGCGTGCTGACGGACATCTCATATCCCTCGCGGCGCATCGTCTCAATGAGTATCGACAGGTGCATCTCGCCGCGACCCGCGACATTGTACGCGTCCAGTGAATCGCTTTCGGATACGCGCAGAGAAACGTCCTTTAGGGTCTCCTTCATCAGACGCTCGCGTATCTGGCGCGAGGTGACGAACTTGCCCTCCCTGCCGGCAAACGGGCTGGTATTAACGGAGAAGGTCATCTCCACGGTCGGCTCGGATATCTTGACGAAAGGAAGCGGCTCAGGGCAGTTTACCGAGCAGATAGTCTGACCGATAGTTACGCCCTCGATACCGGAGAAGCACACGATGTCTCCCACCATAGCCTCGTCCACCTCGACCCTGTTAAGCCCCTCGAACTGGTACAGGGACACGATCTTGCTCTTGAACGGCTCGGTGCGGTTGTGGTGATCGCAAACGATCACCTCCTGGTTCTTGTGCATTCTGCCGCGTTCGATACGCCCGATAGCGATCCTGCCCACATAATCGTTGTAGTCGATAGAGGACACCAGAACCTGGAGCTCGCCGTCGGGATCGCCCTCGGGAGCCGGGATATGCTCGATGATCTTATTGAACAGGGGTTTGAAATCCGTGCCCATCTGGTCGGGATCGTAAGAAGAAAGCCCCAGTCTGCCGGAGCAGAAGATAACCGGGCTGTCTATCTGCTCCTCGGTCGCGTCAAGGTCGAGAAGAAGCTCCAGCACCTCGTCAACTACCTCTTTGTTTCTCGCGTCGGGGCGGTCGGTCTTGTTTACGACAACGATGATCTTATGACCCAGCTCCAATGCTTTCTGGAGAACGAAACGGGTCTGCGGCATAGTGCCCTCGAAAGAATCCACCAGAAGCAGAACGCCGTTCACCATCTTGAGTATACGCTCGACCTCGCCGGAGAAATCCGCATGACCGGGGGTATCGACGATATTTATCTTCACGCCGTTGTACATGCAGGATGTGTTCTTCGCAAGTATCGTAATTCCACGCTCGCGCTCGATAGCGTTGCTGTCCATTACACGGTCGCTGACTACCTGGTTCTCACGGAAAGCGCCGCCCTGCTTCAACATCTCATCGACCAGCGTGGTCTTGCCGTGATCGACATGGGCGATTATCGCAATGTTCCTTAAATCGTTTCTTATCAATGTTCTCACATTCCTTTATTTTTTAATATCTTGCTTTACACTGTTCTCTATTATACTACTTTTTTTTCCACTCTACAAGGTGTCCGGAAAAAATCTGTAGACTTGATCACAATAAACGATTTTACACGATTGATTTTGTTTATTTTGACAACAAGATTTATATTTTGGTGGGTTGATTAAAGAATAGATTTATCGTGTGGACGGTTGCTGTTTGGATCTTTATAATTTATTTGTTTTCGCACGGGGACTGAGGGGAAACCCTTCGGGAGAAAGGGTGGAAAAAGAAAATCCGGCAAAAATCGGCATTTCCCCCCTTTCCCCCTACGGTTTTCCCCTCAGACTCCCTTTCCCCTCTCCCCTTTTCCCCCCTTTGCCGATTTTTCGCGGATAAAAAGTGAACGGTACTATTTACAGGGAAAGGTTGCGCTGCCGACGGCATACAGTCCCATTCTTATGGGTGAGGTTGTATTCCGAGCAATCAAGGCTTTTTTGGTAATTCTATATTCCCTAATTGACAAAAGACTAAAGGGTGAGCATTGCCCACCCTGATGTAATATCTTCCTCATTTGAACAGCCTGCGCATTTTTCCTGCTATCCG
>JALEOL010000070.1 GCA_022766785.1 Oscillospiraceae bacterium | reverse complement strand
CAGCCTTTATTCTGGCGAGAATATCCCGGAAGTCATCTTCTATCATACCGTCAGCGACAGCGTTTATGATGTTATTCCGCTTGATTTTGAGCCGTTCCAGTTGGAGAGCTATCTCGTTCAGTTCATCGTTGACATAGGAATACGAGTCTTCCCAGCAGATGCGGAAAATGGAACGCGCTATGCGTAAGCAGAAAGACCGCTGCATTGTTGCCGACGCTGCCGGGGACGAGGAGAACTTCACCGCTGCCAGTATTAAGCTCCGGCGGCAGAAGGATATCTATGAGGATTTCTGTAAGGCCGCGGACAGCTACACGCAGTATGAGAGGACTTTCGTTGCCGGGTATGATCGCAGGCTCGCCGGTAAGACCGGTACGGTCACGAGGAAGCAGCGAGAGTTTGATAAGGCGCAGATGACGCTTGAATCCTAAGATATCAATTTCAAAAAATGGGACGGTTATTTTACTATTTTTCCACCAATGAAGGAAGATGCAATCACACCACACAAACTGTTCAATGCGCTTAACAAAAATGAGATAGGAAGAGCTACTTTGCAGTATATCAAGGAAAACAATATGCACGTTGAAGTAACATATGATACTGATATTCCCGAAAACGTTCTAGGATATCAACAAGGTCATACTATTGTGATATTTGCAAACTCTACGAAATCTGTCATTGAAACTGCTTCAACCTTAGTACATGAAGTAACACACGCAAAGTACAACATTGGTGGAAATCAGTGGTCTGAAGCTCAATGCTTTGCAGCAGAACATCTATTTAAATTCGGAAAACCCTTGACATTTGCTGATAAAAAGGCTATAATAAAAATGGTCAAGAAGAATTATCCCAATTTCAATTGGAGGCGAGTCAAATGAATAAAACCGATACTAATCCCTCGTCAAGAGAGTCGTTAAATTTCGTTTTATCATTGCTTCATGGCGAAGAAGTAAAATGTGCAAGCTGTGAACAAGGTACTTATAAAGGGATAACCACTCCAACAGAAAAATGTTTTTGCTTTATATGCCCCAAATGTGGTGATAAAGTGAATATCAATTAATAAATTCCGCACTCCCAGCAATGGGTGGTGCAATTCTTTACCCCGAAAGGAGATGTGTATGCGCTACCATGGTGGAAAAACCAACGTTGCAAAAGAAATATCGGAGTTGATGTACTATGATGTCACCAAATGCAGTTAAGTGCAATGTGTGTTTGAATCGTATTAGTTCAAACGTTTCGGACAATAAGTGTTGTAAGGCATACCCGAAAGGAATACCTTATGAAGTATTATCAGAGGTTGGCGAACAGAAATATGTTCACTGCAATGAAACTGAATATGGTTTTGTTATGTCGCCAGATGAACCGGACGATGTAATTGATGATTATGACTATAGCTAATGCACTCCCATCAATGGGGGGGGCAATTCTTTACCCTGAAAGGAGATGTGTATGCGCTACCATGGTGGAAAAACCAACGTTGCAAAAGAAATATCGGAGGTGTTGACCAATGCAATACATGGGCGGCAAGTCACGGGTATCGACCGAACTTGCAAACCTGCTGAATATATATATATATATATATATTTATAACCAAACATGCCCTCAACATTCAAGTTGAGGGCATGTTCATTTCATGAAAGGAGGAACCCCTACAAAACTATTCCAAAAACTAGCAACAGCCCTAACCACTGTTGCAACAGCAATTGCAATATCAACCACAGCTTCAGCATGGACAGATCATGGCGATGGTGACGTTTCAGGTGGAAAATCAATAAAGTGCCATCACACAAAATATTCGTCCACAATTTTATTTAACTGTGCAGCGATTTCCGCAAAATCCCGGTTCAGATCCAGCGTTTTCACGCTGATTTTATTACCGCTCATCTGATAGCTGTTGTCCGGCTGGATCGCTTCGTCAGTTGCTGCGTACAGAAGCATTCCGGATACCCGGTGCGGTTCACAGCCGAACTCCGTATCTTTGTTTTTAACATAGGTGAAGATTTGGTACAGATTACCGGAGTGTAAGGAATGCACATCGTACTTTGCCTGTGTGGTGTGCGTATAATACTTTGCGTCAATGATCAGAACCTCACTACCCTTGGTCAGCGTAATATCACTTTGCATGACCGGGAGCATTGTGCCGATACCATCGTCCAGCGCCCACGGAATCTGAGATGCCGTCGCCGTTACCTGTGGGCATTCCTTAGCGTAATACTCCAGTATGAATTTCTCATACAGGCGGTTCAACCGCTGCTCATCAATGAAAGATGCTAACCGATATTCGCCGGAGTCTGTGGTCAGCAGCATTCCTTCAATGATAAGTTGGCACAAGCTGATGAGCATACGGTAGGTGTTGTTGTTACGCTGAAATCGAATGGCTGACCAGCGAATCGTGCTCGGGTCGATAGTATCAACGCCCGAAAAGAAAAGCATCTCCTTCTTCAGATCACTTTTGTGCTCCTGATCTACCTTTGCGTGACGCAGCAAAAGCATAACCGTCGTTTTGAGAATCTGGTTCAGCAAATTATTCTCAGAAAGATCATCATATTCACAGGTCAATACTTGCTTTCTCGCAAGACGGTTCTGTATCGTTCCGGGAATATCGATCTTGCCCCGAACGACAGGAACCGTTTCTTTTTTATTCAGATACTCACGATAAAGACCCTGCTTTAGCTGTCTTCCAATGCCCTTTGCGAGAATTGCAGCAAACAGGTTGTGTATATTCTCAAACTCTTCGGTAGCAACATCCTCATAGCCGCCCTGGTTCAGAGCTGTAAAGGCATATGAAAGCATATAATATATGTTTTTTATGAAGATGCTCTTGTCCTTATTCATTGAAACACACCCTGTAAAATGTTCTCCCAGCGCTGAAGTTTGTTGGCGTCATCAAACCAATACTCACTGAGCATCGGCAGAATATCATAATCGACGATGGAGTGAAGCCATTTATCCGTACAAACATCTCTTCCACAGAAATAACTGTGACCGATGCAGAAGCCTTTGCCCAGAGATTTGTCTGCGGCAATTTCACGATTCAGGTCTTTTACCCTGGACACCAATTCATCAAGCGTTTCATTATTCAGACCGTTCTGATAATGAATGAAACCTTCAGAATCGAAGCCGGGTTCCACCTCAAAGAAACTGAAACGGCGGCGAAGCGCATAGTCGATCATGGCAAGGCTCCGGTCTGCCGTGTTCATCATGCCGATTATGTACAGATTTTTGGGTACGGAGAAAGAGAGTCCGTTGTACGCCAGCGTTGCCTTAGTTCCTCGGTAATCCTTTTCAATCAGCATCAGCAATTCGCCGAAGATCTTGCTCATGTTACCACGGTTGATCTCATCGATAATAAAGAAAAACTCCTTATCCGGCTGGTTGGCGGCTTTCTGACAAAAACGATAGAAGATGCCGTATTTCAGTTCAAATCCGTTCTCAACAGGCTTATAGCCCATCATAAAATCCTCATAGGAGTAATTCTGGTGGAATTGGACGAACTCTATGCGGCTGTCATCCTTTTCTCCCATCATAGACCATGCCAGCCTCCTTGCGGCGAAGGTTTTACCAACACCGGGAGCACCCTGCAGAATGATGTTCTTCTTATTACGGAGAACTGCCACAAGGTTTTCATAGCGTTTCTCGGTCATATATACTTCATCCAGGAAATCGCTCTTTGCGTAGGCGTCAATGGAGGCTTCCGGCGCAACCGGATTTTCTTCCCGAATCATATCAAGAATAAACTCGTATTCGCCTTTGGTGAGCTTGAACAGGCTGCCCTGTGGATTCTGGAAATACTCCATACGCTCCAGTTCCGGGCATCCTCTCAAGGTCGCATAATCAATCGGTGAAGTCAGACCTTCGACCTTTTCAAAGAACAACTTCTCACCGTCTTGCTCTGCGCTGACACGACCGATCGCAACGATCTGTTTTACCGGATTGGATTCGTATCCGATAATCATGTCGCCCGCCTTCGCATCAAGGAAGTTCTGGAAAATACGACGTTTGTTACCGTTCTCGCTGTAGAGCGTGCAGGACTGCACTTCACCAACGGCAATATCGGAAAAACTCCAAATTTTCGGATTTGCATTCAGCCACCAGTAACCACGTTCTTCCTCGCCTGGGGCGGCAGCGACATACAGTTCGATATTGCTCAAATCCACCTTATCAAGGGCGGCGGAGAGTTCATCCCGAAGTTTCCAGATAAAACTGCCGTCTTCATTCTTTCCGGCATTTCTACCGGTGTAGAGAATCGTCCACCATTGCGTTGAACCGTCCTCTCTTGTTTCAGGATTCACCCCGGTAGCTTCACAGATTCGCCGTGCTAAGGCAACAGAGCCGGAATTGTAGAAGTTATTTGTTTCGCCGTATTTAACCGCCAACTGTGTGCAGGAAGCTGTTCCACCGTAGTCTTTCATGCGCTTCATGATTTCCAGCGCACCGGTCGTGAAGACGGTTTGGTTTTTCAGAAGTTTTTCCCAGTCATCGGCAGTAAGTCCGGGATTATAATCCACTCCATACCAATCTGAAGCTGCGTCTGTATTAGTATCATTTTGCGAGTAGAATCTGCTGATGTAAAATCCAACATCTACGGTCAGCGTTTTCAGTTCCGGGTCGGGATAGCAGGTATCCGTCAACTGTGACTGAAACAGATTTACAAGCTCAGTGTCCTCTTTTAAGGTCAGACTGATTTCATCATAGAGCCGCAGAAAATTACGGATATTGTCTGCGTAAGCACCCTTTTTGAAGCGGTAGTCTGCCTCAAGCTCATTTGCAACGGTTTTTACCTCACCAAATTTATAGATGTAGTACTTATCCGGATAACGCAGCCAGAGGTATGTGCTTATAGCGTTCTCATACTGATAGTGCTGTGCTGCGCCGTTTCCGTATTTCTCCAGCAGGATAGACGACTGGAATTTGAACGCGTCCATACGCTCAAAAACATCCTTGCTCTCATCAAACAGGGCAATGAACATCGCCCGGACCTCTTCCGGAGCTGCCTTTGCAAAGCCTACGATCATACCTTTCGGGAAGTTGTTATTGGAAGCCAGAAGGTTAAACGTCTTATCCAGAGAGCGGTTCAGCATTTCTGCGAAATCCGGAGCGTTAACATCCCAATTGTCCTGAAACCACTTTACGGCTTCCCATTTGTACTTTTCATCGCCCCATTGCTTTGAGACGAAATTCTTCTTGTACTCAACAAGCACATCTTTTAAACGAAATTGGTTAAACATGTGATCACCTTTAGTAACTGTCCCATGATCAGTACCTTGTTCGCTGTCCGGTCATCATTTTATAATGCTGACTCTGACCGAGTGCATCAAAAATCATCTGGAATACACGCTTATATGCATCGGCATCATCGCGATCCTCCACATAATTCAAGCCGTCACTGATCCCGTTGGGGTTGTTTATATACGCAAGCAGCGAAGAAGCAAGCTGATAATCGGTCATATCCGGCTGTTCTCCCTCGACCTGTCTGATGAACTTATCCCGGTTTTCCTTCTTTTCCAGAACGATCGTGCGTAGTTCGCTGCCCTCGTAACCACAAAGCTGCAAAAAGTAAAAGTCGAGAATGCGGCGCATTACATTCAGTGCCGGGATCGTGGACTCGATATCCCGAAGCTCATCCCATAGTGCCGCATAGGAATTTTGAACAGGATTATAATTCTCTTTCTCTGTCGGTGTTTCCTTACTCTGCCGGGTGCAGAGCTTAACAGCGGAGATATTATCGTTCTTTCTGATTATATAGAACGATGTGCAATCGAAGTATCCAACCTGCTGATAAGTTATCTCACGGTGAAAGTATACATTATGCGTCAGAATGAACAGTTGCTTAATGTAATCACCGGGCACCTGCGGATCAGGATATTCGGTATTATTGCGGCAGACGTTGATCATTTCTCTGACAATTGCGCTGACGAGGAAAAGAGCTGTACTGTCCATACCGGAAACCGGGTCGTCAATTACAACTATCTTTTCCTTTAGTTCTTCGCTGCTCATACTGCCCCGGACTCTGTGATAAAAATACAGGAATGCGATAAAGTTTCGCTCACCCTCACTGAGATTTTCCGCAACATCGCCGTTCTTACGAACAACTTCATATACATTTTCAACGCCTTCCCTGGCTTGAATACTGAAGCCCTGGAAACCGGAATCTCTCAGGATTTTGTTTATGCTATCGATGGCAGCTTCAGTATTAACATTATGCTTGTTGAGATCGGAGATCTCCTTTGTCAGATCAGAAATCCTTGCTTTAAGCTTTTTGCCACGCTCGATCATGTCATCCATTTCATTTTGCAGACGAGTCACTTTATCATGATAGCTTGTCACCTCGGCGGAAAGCATGAATGCAAGGTGCTGCATGATTTCCGTCTTACACTTTGCCTTGCTGGTTCGCTTGGCAGCAACAATATCGTTATTTTCCTTTATGTGCTTGTTAATATCGTCAATCAAAGCACCAATCTCCAACAGAAGCGTATCGGTGTCTTCCAGTGATACTATTTTTGAAGGTTCCTTGACCTTTTCTGCAATTCGCTGGCGGTTTATCTCAAAATTGCTCTCCAGCAGAGCGAGCTTTTCCTGATATGCCTGAAGGTCAAAAGGCATCGCATCAGTGATGTTTGCCTTCAACACCCGCGTGATACCGGCTGTCTCACGGTCATATGCACCCTGGAACTGACCAAGATCACGAATATCCTGCTGATACTGCTCATCAAAACAGGCGGCTATCTCTGTTTCAAAATCTGCCGGAAGCGTCTGTTGGCAGTATGGACATTTTCCCCCGGCGGTGCCGGTAAAATGCGTGTGCCCGACACGAACCCAGTCAGAAGCAGTGTTGCCGAGTGCTTTCAAAAACCGGGCAAACGGGGTATCACTACTGCTGACAATAACCTTATCGAGAAGGTCTTTGCCGGGGAGATTACCGTAGGTTGTGGCTCCGGCTTTTTTAAATTCGGTATAGGCTCTGGCTGTTTCATCAAAAGCAACATAATACAGTCTTTCCAGCTCGGAAAGATCATGCTCGGCAGGTGATTTTTCATCAAGGACAGCTTCTGCAAAGTTTTTCTTCTGCTTCTTGCCGTCCATGCACTTATCAAAGCGTTTGCGGATATCAGCAGTTTGAGAAAAACACGCTGACTGGAAATCTGAGAGAGCAGTATCGATCAACGCCTTTTTCTTGCTCCAGTCATCAAGAGCCGCCTGGCGCTCGTCTGCCTTACGCTTTTTTTCGTCGGTGAGCGTTGATATTTTATTCTTTGCCTCAATATCTTCTTCTCCGAAAATGAAAACGCCTTTCAGATCACCGTAATTTGCAAAGTTCTCATTGATGAAATCCTGGTTATAAACAAGAACATCGTAATCAGCAGCAGATTTGCCGTCTGCCCAGACAATGCCATCATCCTCCTCAATGGCATGAGCAATCGAGGATTTACCTGCTCCGTTATTCCCGTAAAAGAAGTTGACGAACGTAAGTCCATCAATCGGTACATTCGTAAAAGTTGCTCTGTTGAGTGTAATTTTTTCGATTGCTGAAGTAACCTTGTGCTGCATTCATTTCACCATCCTATCTTTAGCATAATACTTTACTCTTGAATTTTCCCTTTGCGAACCCATTCATCGACTTCGGAACTTTTATTTATATCTTTTTCCGGCACTGCGAAGCGAAAGCCCCAGGCGACGGCAAGGACACCATCGCCGCAAATCTTTCGCTTGTTGACTGAAACAGGCGGAGTGCTCTGCACATTTTCACACAAACAAGTTTTTCAGAGGTACCTTTACATTATATCATATTTCCGCAATAAATACAATATTATCTGATAATTTATTCCACAGCAAATCAAATGCGGGTTAACACTCTTGAATTAATAACATCATTATTTTGTGGTTCATTATCAAATAATGAGCTAAACTCTGATGTCTCTTGAGCTTGAGCTGGTTGCTCTTGTGTAAGTTCATCTATGCCTATGTTTATCAACTCCTTTCAAGGTATAAGAAAGGACCTCAAGTTGTTGACTTGAGGTCCAGTTCTAATCTATAAAGAATTTGTCATAAATAAAGGACCTAAGCTTGAGTGCTTAGGTCCAAAACTTTTCAAATAATCAGATGCTATAAATTAATTTAACGAGAATTTAGCAAATCATCATAAAAGTCCTCGGATCCGCGGCCGCCAATTGTTTCGCCTGCTTCTAAGTCAGCTCGGCCTTCTTGCTGGCGCTTGATTTCCTCGTCGATCTTGCGCTGTTCTTCTGCTAAAGCAGCATCGTGCTCGGCTTTGGATGTATATGTGTGATATGGTGCGAGGGTGCCCCACTCTCGAGGGTCCTTGCCTATTAGATTGTCATATACCTTATCTGCGATTATAGCATCACTATCTTCAGGAAGCACTTCAACGTATTCTGGTACTTGACCAGTATAACCCAAGAACGGAAAAGCATCCTTGGCGTTTTCAAGTGTTATTTCAGAATAAGGGATCTGTGATGGATTCGACTCATAGCCTTTTGACTCTAACCTGGCCCAATCTTCAGCTGTACGACTACTTGCTGACCAGGCTGGGATTGAATCAGGGTTGAACTCATTCTGAGTGTAGGTACCATCCTTATTGATGATGTCAGAGGCTGCTAAATCATACTTGCCGTCGGGAGTTTTGTTGTTTGCCGGTTTTGCCTGGGTTTCTACTGGCTTCTCTTCAGGCTTAGCGTCCTCAGGTGTTTCTGACGGAGGGTTGGAGTGCGGTATGGGATACTTCTCGTCATCAACTGTGGTCTCGATAGACGTATCAGTTATGCTGCCGGGATTGCATGATTTATCAAGAATATTACCTGCTAAAGGGAGGTCTTTGACATCGGTGACGATGTTGATGTATTCATCATGGAACTCAACATCAAATCCAAGGATGTCCTCGATTGAATCAGGAGACATAACAATACTTGTGTCGTCATATACAACGACATCCTTATCTGTGAGAGATGCTTTTGTTGATATGTTGCTGTATGTGATATCAACGCCAGACTCTGTACGCTTTAGATAGATCTGGATTTCTCCGCCTGCAGCAGACAGATAAATTGCTGCATCGACCTGATCGTCTTCAACTGTTAAGAATGAAGCTGTTGACAGAGGTGAGCTGAACAGATCTGCTAGTTGGATCATGTTATTATCGTCAACCACACCCAGTGTGTCGATGTTGTTCAGATAAATTTTCTGACCTGCTAAAGAGTCCGGTGTCTGCTGATTGTTGTTTAAGCGTTCCTCGTATGTCTTGGTCTGCTCTGTCATTTTCTCAGCGTAATCTTTGATACCCTGCTTGACATCTTCCGGACCCTGACCATCAACATTTGCTACGTAATAGATCTTGTTGCCGTTTTCGTCTCGCAAACGTCTGAACTCCACCTGGGAGATTTTGCCGTTGTGGAGGTAGACTGGGGTGCGGCCGGAGATGATGTATTCGTTGCCGTCGGAGTCGGTGTAGATTGGGAGACCTGCTAAATCAAGGAAGGTCTCACCGTTATCGTCGCCGCCTGGGTTGGGGATCCTCTCCTGGACTTCCTGGACATCGGGGTTGTCGTACCAGTACTTGAACTTTATTGAGAAGGTGTTAGCGTCTGGTGTGGTGGGGTCTGTGGGGTCAATGTCGTCTGTGAGTGAGGGTGGGGCCTCTGCGGTGATGGTGGGTGGATAGAGGTCTGATGAGGTTATGGGTTGGTCGTTGTTGCAGCCTGTGAAGAAGCTCGTTGTAACGGCTGCTAAAGAGACTGCGAGAATAGTCTTGCGGACTGCGTCTTTTAATGAGAACATGATTATTCCTCCGTGGTAAGGATTATTATCTGCTCCTATTATATCACACAACTATTGTTTTGTAAAGCACTTGTTTCTCTATAGGTAACGCACTTTGTTATATGGCAACACCGCACAATTACCGGCGATTTTATACCTTATTCATTCTGTAACCAATGCCGATATGGGTCTGTATATACTGCTGCCCGGTCTTTGAGCTTTTGTCCAGCTTCTTGCGCAGGGTCGCCATGAACACCCGGAGCGAAGCTATGTCGCTGTCAAAGGAGCTGCCCCATATCTTGCCGGTGATGAAAGTGTGTGTCAGCACCTTGCCGCTATTCTTTGCCAGCAGGCAGAGCAGCTTGTACTCTATCGGGGTGAGGTGTATTTCCTCGCCATTCATGAACACGCTGCCTGCGGCGTAATCTATCCGCAGCTCACCATTGGTGAACTCGGAGTCCTCCTGCTGTTCGGCGCTTTTCGTTCCCGCAAGCCGCCGCTGCGTTACCCTAAGCCGCGCCAGAAGCTCCTCCACCGAAAACGGCTTTGTGAGGTAATCGTCCGCGCCGGAGTCCAGTGCGTCGATCTTGTCGGTGTCCTCGCTGCGTGCGCTGATGACGATTATCGGCACCTGTGACCATGTGCGTATGCGCTTTATGACCTCGATACCGTCTATGTCGGGAAGCCCTAAGTCCAGCAGGATTATGTCAGGATTGTGGGTGGAGGCTTCCATCAGCGCGGTCTGACCGTTGGCGGCTTTTATATACCTGTAATCGTGGGTCTCAAGCGTGGTGGTGATGAGATTGCGCACCGCGCTGTCGTCCTCCACCACCAGGATATTCACTTTATTATTCATGGATAGTTACCTCCTCTGCCGGCAGGGTGAAGCTGAACACGGTTCCCTTGGGCTGGTTGTCCCGTACCGTGATTTCTCCGCCGTGGGCTGCAAGAATAGACTTGCACAGCGCCAGCCCCAGTCCCATGCTGCGGCGGCTGTCGGCTATCTTGGTTTCAGCGGTGTAGAACATATCGAATATCCGTGGCTTGTCCGAGTCGGGTATTCCGTGTCCGAGGTCTGAAATTTCAGTTACCGCATTTTTGCCGCGCCGGAACACATTCACGGTTATTTCAGTGTCCGAGGGCGAATATTTCACCGCGTTGTCAAGAATGTTTATCACCACCTGAACGATAAGCCGCGCGTCTATCTTCACCATGAGAAGCTCGTCCTCCTGGTGAACGGATATCTTTCTGCCGCTTGTCTGGCGTATCCGCGATACTGCTTCGCCAATGACCTCCTCCATAAGCTCGGAGCGGCGGCGTATCTTCATCGTGCCGTCCTCGATACGGGTGACGGAAAGCAGGTTCTCCACCAGATTTATCAGCCACAGCGAATCGTCATAAATGCTCTTGTATATCTTCGTGCGCTTCTCCGGGTCAATGCTGTCGGACTCCGCCACAAGGATACCTGCATTCCCCGAAATAGATGTGAGGGGCGTGCGCAGGTCGTGGGAAATAGAGCGCAGCAGGTTCGCCCGTAACTGCTCATTTTTCGCAAGAACCGCCGCGTCCTCCTTTTCCTTGATGTTGCGGAGGTTTTCCAGCGCCAGCGCCAGTTCGCCGATTATCGACAGCACAACGCTGTTTTCAAAGGAGTCCAGCGGCGTCTTGTCGATAACTATGCCGAAAACACCGTAAACGCTGTCGTTCACACGCACCGCAAGGTAGAGGCACTTTGAAGCAGAGAGCGTATTCGTGGTCGCTCCGGAGCGCTTGTTGTTGCGGAATGTCCACGCGGCAGTGGCTTTCTCGTTCGCGGAAACGCAGTCCTCGGGGACGGTCTTTTCCGGTGCGGGGAATATCTGCGGTTTGGCAAGCTCGCCGTTGTTTTCTCCGTAAAATATCACGCTGCGGTTCAACAGCTTCACAAGCTGATTTGCCGCCGCTGCTGCCGCTTCTGACTTGGTTTCCGCCTTTTGCAGCAGTTTATCCGTGTCGAAAAGAACCCTCGTGCGGTACGCCGTCAGCGCCGACTGCTTTGCGCTCTGTTTTATCTTCGCCGCAAGATTACTCGTGATGAATGCCGCAATGAACATTACCAGGAATGTTATCGGGTAGGAGGGGTCGTAGGCGTTCAGCGTGTATCGGGGGTCGGTGAAGAAGAAATTGAACACGACAACGCTTGCCAGTGATGAAATAAGGCTGAACCACCGGTTGGAGGTCAGAACCGAAATCACCAGAACGCCGAGGATATACACGGTTATGATGTTCGCGACATCAATACCAAACCTCTCGAACAGATAGCCTATACCGGTCGCGGCGGCGATGACTGCAGCTGCCTTGATGAAGTCCGCGGCGATATGCTTCTGTGAACCGGCTCTTGCTTTGTGAGCGCGGTAGGCTCCTGCCGGTGCCGTGTCGGGAATTATGTAAATGTCGAGGTTCGGCGAATACTCGATAATCTGCTCCGTCAGCGCGGATTTCCCGAACGGCAGCTTCCGCCGTGAATTGCTTCGCCCAAGAACTATCTTTGAAATTCCGGAAAGCCGTGCGTACTCGGATATCTGATATGCGATATCCGAACCGTAGGTCGTTTCGATTTTTGCGCCAAGCTGCTCCGCAAGGTGAGTGTTGTCACGCAGGCGCTTTTTGTCCTCGGCGCTCATTGCGGCGAAATCCGGCGTTTCCACGAACAGCGCAGTGAATGAGCCGTTGAACGCCTTTGCCATTCTCGCCGCGGTGCGGATTATCTTCTGGTTTGACGGCGATGAGGACAGACACACCAGAATATGCTCGTCGGTGTAGTAATCGGTGTTGTTCTTAATCCGCGCGTCCTCGGAGAACTTGTTCACCCGGTCGGCGCAGCGGCGGAGCGCTATTTCACGCAGTGCGGTGAGGTTCTCCACGGTGAAGAACGCGTCCAGAGCCTTCTGCGCCTGCGCTTCGCGGTATATCCTGCCCTCGCCAAGACGCGCGATGAGATCCTGCGGCTCGATGTCCACCAGCTCTACCTTGTCGGCATTGTCGAAAACCTTGTCCGGGATACGCTCACGAACCGTCACGCCGGTTATGGAAGCCACCATGTCGTTAAGGCTCTCGATATGCTGGACGTTCACCGTTGTCCATACGTCTATCCCGGCGTTGAGCAGCTCCTCAACGTCCTGATAGCGCTTTGTATGGCGGCAGCCGTCAGCATTTGTGTGCGCCAGCTCGTCCACCAGAATTATCTGCGGACTGCGCTTTATTGCCGCGTCAAGATCAAACTCGTTCAGCGTTATGCCGCCATGGTCTACCGTCTTGTATGGCAGGACTTCCAGCCCGTCAAGAAGAGCGGCGGTCTGGGGGCGAGGGTGCGGCTCTACATATCCGGCAACAATGTCCGCACCGTCTGCCAGCGCGGTGTGTGCCGCTTCCAGCATGGCGTAGGTCTTGCCGACCCCTGCCGCGTAGCCGAAGAAGATTTTCAGCTTCCCCCGGTGTGCGGAGCGTTCCTCGCGGTTTATTGCTTCAAGTATCTCGTCGGGAGATGATTTTGTCTTTTCCATTCTGTTCACCCGGTAATGATTATAACCGATTTTTCATGACTTTGCAAGGTTTTTTATCAATTCAGATATTTCCTTGTCGTGAATGTCCGCAGAGTACACAAGATAGTACGCCCGGACTGCTTCTGACAGAGGGCTGGCGGTCACATAGCCAATCGGAATTTCCACCGGGGAAATCCCGATTTTAACGGCGCAAAGCCTGTTATCCTCCGGGGCTTCAGCCAATACGCCGAGAACCGTGCGGCTCTCTTTCACCGCAGACAGCACTTCCCCGGGGCTTCCGTAACTCAGCCGGATATTCGGGATCTCCAGCGACATAAGCCATGAAGCGGAATACAGGTCGCATACGGCTATGCAGACCGCTGCTGTTTCGCTGTCGGAATGAATGTTTTCCCGACCCTTGCAATAATTACGAAGCATACCGCCGCCACCGCCAGAAACGCTATCAGCATAAGCACCGTCATTATTACCACCAGCTATCTTAAATATGAAAGCATTTCCTCACCGAAGCATTACTGCCAAGCACCATCAGAATGTCATTATCCTCCAGCATCGTTTCTGTGGAGATATCCGGGCAGAGCCTGCCGTCCTTGCGAACGGCGAGGATATTTATCGCGTATTTTCGGCGGATATTTATTTCGCCTACGGTCTTTCCCACCCAGATTTTCGGCACGGAAAGCTCGTATATCGCGTAATCTCCGTCCAGCGCGATATAGTCGAAAACGTTGTCTGAGGTGTAACGTATCGCCGTCCAGGAGGCAAGCTGCTCCTCAGGGTATACTACCTCGTCCGCGCCGTTTTTCAGCAGGAATTTCGCGTGGAAATCGCTTGAAGCGCGTGAAATTACCTTCTGCGCGCCAAGCTCCTGCAAAAGCGCTGTGGTTTCCAGCGAGTTCTGGAAATTCTCGCCGATGGTAACTATGCACACATCAAAATTCCGCACCCCGAGGGACAGCAGAAAGTCCTTTTTTGTGCTGTCGCCTATCATCGCTTTGGTGACCAGGTGCATGGCTTCGGTGACGCGCTCCTCGTTGTGGTCTATCGCGAGTACGTCGTGTTTCAGTTCGTTGAGCTTTTTTGCGATATTCAGCCCGAACCTCCCCAGACCTATCAGCAGTACAGATTTCATTTTCTGCTCCTTTATCCTATATTGATTTTTTCGGGCGGAAGTCTTGACAGATCCTCATGCTTCGGCGTGAATGCGGCGAACACAAAGGTAAGCCCCCCTACCCTGCCAAAGAACATCAGACACATCAGCACCACCCGTGAAGCCGTCCCAAGCGCCGGAGTTATCCCGGTGGAAAGCCCCACCGTGCCTATCGCGGAGGCTGCTTCGAACAGGCAGTCCGAAACAGGCAGCCCCTCAAACAGGCTTATCGCGAAGCCCCCGGCGAGGAACAGCGTAAGATACATCAGCAGCAGCGCAGAAGCCTTGCTGACGGTATCGTTCTCGATTCGTCTGCCGAACATCCGCGTGTCCTTTTTGGAGCGGAACACCCCAAGCGCTGAGGATATCAGCACCGCGAGTGTGGTGATTTTCATACCGCCGGCAGTGGAACCTGTCGAACCGCCTATCAGCATGAGAACTGTTATCAGCGCAAGGCTGCTTGATTTCATGGCGGTGAGGTCTGCCGTGTTGAAGCCCGCAGTTCTCGGCGTTACCGACTGAAACAGCGACGAAAGCACTCGTTCACCGCCGCTCATGTCCCAGCCGGAAAACTCGAATATGTAGAAATACAGCGCCGGGGCGATTATAAGCACCGAAGTTACCAGCAGCACCGCCTTGCTTTGCAGACGATATTTCTTCAGGTGAAAGTGATTGGTTTTTATGTCTTCCCAGACGGAAAAGCCCAGACCGCCGGAGATTATCAGCAGCATTACGACAATATTTATGAGCGGATCTCCGGCAAACGAGGTCAGCGATGAAAAGGGCTGGTTTATTCCCATAAGGTCAAACCCTGCGTTGCAGAACGCCGACACCGAATGAAACAGCGCATACCACAGCCCTTTACCTGCTCCAAACCGAGTGCAGAACACCGGAGCCATAAGCGCAAAGCCAACAAGCTCCGCAGCAAACGTAAACTTAAAGATAAACCCGGTGAACCTAACAACGCCGCCTATCTGCGGAGCGGAAACCGCCTCCTGCATGGTGCTGCGCTGGCTGAGGTGGATCCTCTTGCCGGAAATGAGCGACACCGCCGCAGCAGCCGTGACTACGCCCAAGCCGCCTATCTGTATCAGAAAGAGTATCACCGCCTGCCCGAACCCCGACCAGTAGGTCGCAGTATCATGCACCACAAGCCCTGTAACGCACACCGCCGAAACCGAGGTGAACAGTGAGTCAGAAAAGCCCGTAGCCTGACCTGCGGCAGAGGAGACCGGCAGCGACAGCAGAACGCTGCCGAACAGGATTATCGCCGCAAACCCGATTATGATAAGCTGAAAGGGAGAAATTCTGTTAAGTTTTGAAAACATTGCGCACACCAAAACGCACAGAAAAGCCCGGTTTTGCGGACTTTCCTGTATGTTGTTTTCCTAATATTATTTCGTGTATCTATATAGTCATTATACCACGATCCACACTAAGATGATATTAAGAAATGTGCGCTGAGATTAAGATCGCATAAAGATTACGCCTTGAACGGTTTCTTTGGGAATATCAGCTTCGCGAATAATCTTTCCGCTGCAAGTTCCGATTTGAAATCCGGGGAAATGCGCTTTCCGCTGCGGTCATTTACGCAGTAGCCGTTCTCGTAGCTTACCGTTATACCTAATTCCTCCAGAGCCAGCCTTAACGCAAGCTCCCACGGGAACTCGGATATTTCGCCGCGCTCGATCGCGGAATACGCGTTCTCAAATTCCAGAGGGCTTAAACCGTCTCCAAAATACATCAGCCACAGCTTTTTCCGCTGCTGTATCGACAAGGCGTTAAGGAACAATCGTACCCGGTAAGCACTATGTACCTGAAATAGGTGTCCTCGCTATGCTGCGGAATATCCCGGAACACATCTTCAATAAGCTCTGTGCGTTCCGCGGCGATGTAGCTGCATTTCGGGGATATTGCGGATAAGAGCCTCAGATACTCCGGCAGGTCAGACTCCTCTTGCACCGGGATTTTCAGTGCGATATCCCGTATCGTTTCGAAGTCAGTGCCGGAAACATTCAGCTTTGCACAGCGCAGCGAAGTTTCCTTTGTGCCTGACTCCGCAGTAAGCTGACCGCTCTCGAAGCCGTCCGCGCCGCCGTATAAATAACGCCGCACAGCAGCGTGAATATCACAAAGATTATCAATGCGTTTTTCAGAACTTTCATTTAAGTCACTCCTTTTTAAGCCAGACCTAGAGCGGTGATTATCATATCAATGAGCTTCACGAATACGAACGGCGCAGCAAGTCCGCCCAGACCGTATATCAGCAGATTTCGTGACAGCAGCTTTCCGGCAGGAACTTCACGATACTTAACACCGCGCAGCGCCAGAGGAATAAGTGCAATTATTATAAGAGCATTGTAGATTATTGCGGAAAGAACTGCGCTCTGCGGCGATGGCTGCGGCGGTGACGGAATTGTCGCCGGTAATCATGATCGTCTTAATGCCCATTTTCCGCAGGTCGGCGAACTTCTCCTTAACTCCGTGCTTGATGATGTCTTTTAGGTAGATAACGCCGAGAATTTTGTGGTCTTTTGCAACAACCAGCGGCGTGCCGTCCTTGTTGGAAACGTCCAGCACCACCTGATCACATTCCTTGCTGTATGTACCGCCGTTTGCAAGAACGTACTCCTTAACGGAATCCGCAGCGCCCTTGCGTATCTCTATGCCGCCAAAGTTCACGCCGCTCATTCTCGTTTTTGCGGTGAACGGTATGAATTCCGCGTTGCTGTCGGTGAGGTTGCGCTCCCTTATGCCGAAAAGCTCCTTTGCAAGAACCACAACGCTTCTGCCCTCGGGGGTTTCGTCCGCAAGTGAGGATAGCTGCGCAGCGTCCGCAAGCTCCTCCTTTGACGCACCGTCCACGGGAATGAAGTCGCTTGCCTGACGGTTGCCTAAATAGTCCGAAAAAAGTCTGCGAATCTAACGGGGAAATTATGTGAGCTTGACATTCGCAGATCAGAAAATCAGTGACCCCTCTACATTTATCGCAGTTTTACAGCCGAAATGCACAACCTTTCCGGCATGGTCATCTCCCAGATAGTAGAACCTCAAGCTGTCCTTCTCAGGGTCGATCAGAGATACAAGCAAGTGCTTTACTTCCCGTGCCTTTGCAGCGTCGAACACACACTCAAAAACCGAATTCTGTACTCTTACACCGTAATTTACGCACTGCTTTGCAACTTTTCTGAGACGCTTTCTTCCGTCCGCACTTTCGGTGTTCACATCATAGGTTATAAGTACAAACATCAGCCCCTCCACAAAAACACAGGATAACAGTCAATATCGCCGCGGATAAACCTGGACAGCAAAAGAGCCTGCGCGTAGGGAGCCGTGCCCCATTGCAGCTTTTCACTGAGGAACGGGTGCTTGATCTCCTCCTGTTTGCGCTCCTGCCATGACTTAAAAAACAACTTCCTGCCATTTTCCGTAAGAAGTACGGTGCGATCTCCGCGGTATTGTGTAAGTGTTCCTCAACAGTCTGCTCACTGTCGCTGCTGATATGTGCGGTATACTGAATTTGTCCGTCCATTTCTTTTCCCTTGCATAAATTACTCAAATTGTTATTTTTTCATATTATTATAATACATTTTTCCAATTAATCAATCCCTTTTATGATACTCAAATCAATCCGCGTGAGAATGCGGATTTGAGCAGGACGAATTCAGTTTAATCACCATTTCCCGATAAACCGGAAATTGCCCGAATCGCCCTCCTGGAAAAAATAATCATCCACAAAAAGGTGAATAGTATTATTGACAAACAAGTCAAAATATAGTACAATTTATATAGCAGCGTTGGCTATATAATTGTTTTTGGGGTGTGTTACTTGCAGGAAGCAAAATATATTACGATAATTTCAAACAGAATAAAAATAGCGATCGGTATCAGCACGATACTTTATGTCCAGCTGATAGGGAAAATAGCCGAGATACACGTTTCCGGAGGAAAGATATACGAAACGCGAAGCACTCTCGGACAGCTTGAAGAAAAACTGGGAGATGGCTTCATAAAGGCTCACCGTGGGTGTATCGTATCGGTAAAGGCAATACACGATATTACCGACAAGATAAATCTCAGCAACGGCGAATCCCTGGAATACGCTATACGAAAGAAAAAAGAGATAATCAGTCAGATCTGCTCACAGCAGAAAAGCATTATCAGCAGCTTTGACGGGGACGGTGCCCCCACAACCGAGGAGGAATACCGGGAGCATTACAAAGCCTTAGACGCTTTCCCGTTTGCGTTCACGGATATCGAAATGATATTCAATGAAGAACGACACGCTGTGGACTGGATCTTCAGATATGGCAATGCTGCGCTGGCGAAGCTTGAAAAGATGCCGCTGGAGCGCCTTATCGGAACCTCCTTCGGCAGCCTGTTCAGCAACATGGATTCCAAGTGGCTGCGGAGCTACGAGCGCGCGACGCTTTATGGTGAAATACTGGAGATGATTGATTACAGCCCGGAGATAGATACATATCTCAAGGTGATCTGTTTTCCTACTTTCAAAGGTCACTGCGGATGCATTCTGTTCAATATCTCGGATATTAAATTCACCAAAAACAGCAGCGACGCTGAAAAGGCTATGATGCTGTATTTCGGGAACCCACCGTTTAACAGTGGGAAAGACTGAACGGGGATTTCGCTTTTGTTTTGCTGAAAAGCAATACCTGTCAGGGCTTTTCCAGCCGCACACCGATCCTTGTGCCGTATGTTCTTCACATTTGTCAGAGGGCGAGGGGTGTGGCTGCTTTTGTTTATTCAAGGCGCTTTATCGTTGTTTTGCGACACGTTTATTGACAGTGGATCATGAACTCTTTATAATAAATAATGAACAGGTATCATTTATCATCCAAGGGCGCTGTGGATCTCCCGGTCTGCGGGTGTTGTCCCTGCCATAAACGATAATATGGAGGAATGAATCATGTACACACCAAAAACTCCTAAACACCATATCAGGTCGGGAAACAAGGCGGATAAGGGCTCATCATCGCAGCGCAGTATTCCAAATTCCATGATGAACAGTATGGTGAATTATAACCAGGCAATGGAGAATGAAGCCGACAGAGTATCCGCAGAGGTGGGCGCCTCCTGCAACAGGCTTGATGATATAAAATCCGCCCTGGGCAGCCGCCTGGGAGTGGACTTCTCCAACGTCAAGGTTCACACCGATGACGCGGCAGACCGCGCCGCGAGAAGCTATAATGCCCGGGCGTTCACCAAAGGCGGCGACGTGTATCTCGGAAAAGACGGCATGAACCCCACCATTGCAGCTCACGAGCTTGTACATACCGTCCAGCAGGGAGCGGTGTCCGGCGGCGGAGTTATGTCCGCACCTGAGGGGCAGGTTCAGCTTTGGGGTAAGAAAAAGCCCGCTCCGAAAGGTATACTAGATTTAGACAGCATGAATTTCGGCAAGGTGTCTTATGGCAGGGACAAGGATTACAAAAATCTCAAGAAGCTGATGAAGAACTTCAACAAATCCAACGGCTCCGATGAGGACAGAGCGGCTCTGATGGAAGCGGCTATGCAGTACATCGACAAAAACAGCCGCGGCAAAGAGGCAAAGCACGTTGGAAGAACTGCCAATGCCGAAAAGCTTCTGTACCAGCTTTCGATGGACAAAGGTCAGCAAGAGAAAGGCATTGCCAATATCTATAACATGAAAAATCAAATGGCTGCGCAGGACGACCAATATGGACGTGAAAATCAGGCGGAGGGACACGATGTTCTGAATAGACTGACCAAAGCCGTGAAAGGCGAAGGTGGGTTTTCAAACGCTATGTCAATGATCGCATCAAATGTTATGGCGGATCAGGGAAACAGCAAGTACGTTATCGGGTCAGGCTCCAATACGCAGCGCATATATGACAGCGATAATGACCCCGACAAGTATTATAATCTTGTAAGTGGTCGCGCAGCCCAGGGTCAACATCAGAATAATGTCGGTACGAATTTCCACGAATTCACTCATGCCAGCGCGGGAGAGACCTATGATAACACCAGATTATTTTTCACATCAGATAAGAACATCTCCGATGAGGACTTATTGAAAAGAAGAGATGACCGCATGCAGCGTATGAATGAGATTAAAGCAAGCTTCAAACCATCTGCCTCAATGAGCCAATACGATTTCGATGGTCGGTACGACTATGCTACAGGCAGTAAAACCGGTCATCAATATGCTCCTAATTTTACAAAAAAATTAAACGAACTGAAGGAAAGTTCGTCCGATTCTGTAAAGCAGAAGCTCGACTCAGAGATAGCCCAGATCAAAAAAATGTCCGATCCTTTCTTAGCTGACGAGAATTACAAGATAAATGATTACAAAACTAAAGATAGAGCTTTGACGGACGCTATGAACGATGCGAAGAGCAAAAACGATAAAAAGGGATACGAAAAGTATCATTCGCAAAGAAGAGCGTTAGACAAGAAAAGGGATTTCTTGGCGCACGATGATACAAATATCGAATACGAGCCTGTAATAAATCAGATGCTGATAGAGCATGAGATGAGCTCGGACGATCGCAGTTCTCAGTATTACCGGCAGCTAAAGGCGGCGGCGCTCAGAGCGCACGTTGACCGCGCTAAGGCAAGAATGAAGAAGAATAAGTGATCCTGATCGTTTCGTTTTTCAGGGCGTACAGAAATGTGCGCCCATTTCGTTGTAAACAAGAAAATGAGTTTTGCAAACTAATATAGAATTTGCGTATGTGCAAGGAATTTTGAACAACAAAAAGGCTGCGCTCCTTTTCAGGAATGCAGCCTTTACTTTTGTATTTCCGGCGAGTTTACTTTGTTACCTTTACGGTTATCTGAATGTACTCGCCGTTGTCGAGGGAAGCACGGACAGTGGTCGTGCCTGCCTTCTTTGCGGTAACCTTGCCGGTGGAGGAAACGGTAGCAACAGACTTCTTTGTGGACGTCCATGTTACCTTGCCGTCATAGTTCTCGGTGACAGCGCCCAGGCTTACGGAAGTGCCTTTCTTCATGGTCAGCTTGAAAGCGATTGTGGGCTTGTCGGTGGGGTCGAACTTTATGTAGTAGTCCTTAACGGATAAATTTTCCGTAGATGATTTCATCTGGATATAATAGGTTCCTGGTTTTTCAATTTCTACTTTTTGACCTTCTCCGACTCCCCATCTCAAATCATGACTATTAACAGATGATTGTGCATCAAGAATAAGATCGCCAGAAGTGTTATAAATTCTGGTTTCGGTATATTTGAATAAATCTAGGCATCTCAGATAGAGCGTGCCCCTTTTCTTGATGTCTACCTTGTATGTTATTACCTCGCCTTTGGTCTGGAAGTTATGGTCGTAATACTCCATAAACTCCATCTTTACAGCGCCGTCAAAAGGACCTTTAGCACTAGCGGTTGTGGTCGGCAGCACAAAAGCAGATACCGCAACAGCAGCGGTCGCAACTATGGCTGCGATTTTTTTGAGCAGTCTTTTCATGTTCTTTTACCTCACAGTATTTATTCCGCAGCTTATGCGGTAACTAAATTATAGCATACCGTGGGCAAAAATCAAGGCACTATGCAAAATCTGCGCCTGAATATGCATAATTTGCAAAGCGTATACCATGGTACGGGTCAATCACCAATTTAAGCCTGTGATATCCATGAATTAATGGGAATATTTTGGCGGAGCATTCGGGGCGGTTTTGCAATATTTGCTCATAAAAACGCATTTTTTGCTGATATCAGCCGAAAACGGATATGTTGTATTGAAAATTTTTCTCCCGTATGATATAATAAATCGAACAAGTACCCAGACAGGAGAACCGCATGTACATTATTTTCTGTGACAACGACCCGGTGCAGGCAGGCTGCTTTCGGAATGAATTCGGCGAATTGCTTTGTGAGCATGAATTAAGCGTGTGTACATCGCCGCAATTTGTTCTTGACGAGATCGCAAGCGGAAACGCACCGGATATAGTCCTTATGGATATAGACCTCGGAATCGAGGAGAACGGCATGGACTACGCGGAAATGCTGTATAAACAGTCGCCCCGTACAAGGGTGGTATTCGTGACGGCATACACCGACAAATTCGTGCAGGACGTTTTTTCAGGAACGCGAACGTATCCGCATTTCTGACAAAGCCGATACAGAAGGATTATTTGCTGAATGCAATAAATAAACCCACCGACAGCGAAATGGAGAAAAAGCTGTCTTTTCAGCGCAGGGGCAGGGTCATTTCCCTTTGCGAAAGCGAGATACTCTACCTTGAATCGGACAAGCATTATGTCAACATTTACACGACCGACGGAGAGAGCCATTCTGTTCAGGGAAAGCTCTCGGACTTTGAAGGCTCCCTGTCGGATATGTTTGTGAAGTGCCACAAAAGCTTTGTGGTAAACATGAACCATATAAAGAGGATAGACGCTGACGGAATAAAACTGCTGAACAATAAGCCGATACCTGTCAGCAGGTCGTTTTCGGGTCAGGTCAAGAGCAGATTTCTCAATTTTCTCGAAAAGAAATAACGTTAAGGGAGAAAAAAATGGATATCGTTTTCATTCTGTGGTACCTGGTAAGCTCGCTCAGCAACGTTATGGCGTTATGGGCAAGCACGAAATGCTTTGAGGTGAAGATACCAAAAAAGCAGTATTATCTGATCGTCTATAGCATGTGGACATTTCCTCTTATGCTTCTTTCGGGGCTTGGCGAGCCGTGGTCGGAGTTCAGACCGATTGCAAGCGTTCTCATTCCGCTTATTCTCGCGCCGTTTTTCCTGAAAGGGCGCAGGCTGATGATCATCATCTTTTTCGTGATAAATCAGCTGATAGACTTTATTGTTGATATTCTGCTCTGCTTTTTGGTACTGGCGATAGATCCCGGATTTATGAATGTTATGGATCTTGAGGAGTATTCCGTAAACCGCATTATCTCAACGCTCATATTTCTTCTGATGGCTATCCCGTTGAAATACTTATACTACAAGCTGTGGAACAGGATAGTCAACAAGGAGAAATATGAAAAGATAAACGGCATTTATCTTATGTTCCCGATAGGACAGTGTATCGTCATGCTCGGCATGGTGTACCGCAACACTATGTCCGCGTCATGGTTCGGGCTGCCGGCTATATCGATCACTCTTTTCGGTATGGTTCTTCTCGCGGTCGTAGACTGCATATTCCTGTTCTACCTGACCGATATAGAGAAAAACAGGCAGCTCAAACAGGAGATAGAGCGCATGGAATACGCATACGGCGTTGAGCAGGAGCACTACCGCCTTATCGAAAGCAAGCGGTACGAAATTGCAAAGATACGCCACGACATAAAGAACCAGCTTGTCAGCATAAAGCAGCTTGTTAAAACTCACAATTACGAAGAAGCCGACATGGTGATAAACGGCATAGAAAAAACTCTTGACGAAACGGTGGAGTACAACTACTGTTCGATACCGATAATAAACGCGGTGCTTCAGCAGAAGAAGCAGCAGATCGAGCAAAACACGATCGCCTTTGAGGCAGACGTGACCATCTCCGAAACGGGAATGATCGAGCCTGTTCATCTGTGCAGTATTTTTTCAAATCTGCTGGACAATGCGATCCATGCAAATCAAAAGCTGCCTGACGTGGAGAGGTACATAAAGCTTTTCGCCCAGAACAAGCAGGGACATATCGTGATAAGCACCGAAAATCCCACCGCCGAAAGCGGAAAGAAAACCACTGACCCCTCGCAGAGCAGGGGCTACGGGCTTAAAATACTCAAGGATATCTCCGAAAAATACAGTGGGCAATTCAATATCAGCCTTGACAATAACATCTGCCGTGTTGGTATTTCGGTGTGCATTTGTCCTGACGAATGATCCTGCATAGCTGCTGTTCGGGTAATTTTGCTCATTGCCTGTTTGATGCAAACGTGCGCAAGGAACAAACAGGAGGTTTTCAAACGGTTATTATGACTGCGGTTCGGCAAAAAATCACCCCCGGTGCGGCTCATACTAATAACCGTTTAAACGAGGGAAAAGATTTACAGAAAGACAGTTCCGATATCTAGGAAAAGAAACGCAGGCGTACTTTCTGTACGTCAAGTTTCTTTGACGAAGATAGCGGTGCTGGATTTCTGTAAAGATTTCCTGAGTTTAAATGGTTATTAGTATCAGGTCACATCGGGGGTGTGTTGTTTCAGAATATACCTAACTGTTCTATTTTGTCGATGAGCACCTCGGATATCTCGTACTGCACCTTTATTTTCGGGTGGGCGTCCGAGCCGTAGTCCTCGTCCCGGGTGACATAGGGAAGCAGCAGGCTGTGTATTTTACTGTCCCCGGTATCGGCGGTGTATTTTTCGATCACGCGCTCGATCTGGGGCATTCTCGCTTTCCAGTAGTCGCATATGCAGCAGAGTATCACCGCGTCCGGGTTTTTGCTCCTGATGTCTACGAGCAGGTCGTAGTATCTGCTTTCATACAGGTCGTAATAGCTGCTGTCCTTGTTGATGTAGTAGGAGTCGTTCGCGCCGAGGTTCACCACGATAAGCTGCGGCTGGCGCTCAAAGCCGTATTCCTGGTCGGAGATGAACGCGTCCGTTTTCGAATAGATATCCCCTGCCACAAAGCTGCACGTCCTTGAGTCGGTAAGCCCCATGCCGGAAACGCACACCATGCTGTAATCCGCGCCAAGCGCCCTTGCGGTAATGGGAGCGTAGGTCAGGTAGCCGTTCTCCTCGCTGGTGTCAAAGCCGTGGGAAAGCTCTCCCTCGTTGCCGTAGCCTGCGGTGATCGAGTCGCCGAAAAACTCAATATACCTGCCCGAGTCCGGAACTCTGCTTATCACGTCCGCCGCGCCAAGCTCCAGGCTTTTTATCCCGGCTGTGCCGAACTGCTCCTCGGTCAGCTTCACCACCGTGATACGGGTTTCTGTCGGCTGGTCGCTCTCAAAAAGGGTGTATTCACCCTCCTCCCTGTCCAGCGGAAAGCGCCGGTAAGGCTCGGTGCTGTCCCCGAGATACACCGCTATCCACGCCCTGTGTATGTCGTCGTAGCAGTACTCCGCGCTGCTCACGAACTCCGCTTTGAGGGAAGTTCCGCGGAAATCGAACCGGAACCCTGAACAGCTGTGGTTCATGTACAGCACATCGTCCGAGAGCAAAGTCCTGCCCACGCTGTAGCCGGAGATCGCCGCCGCGTCAAGGGTGACAGGCTCCTTTTGGACTGTGGGAGGCTCCTCAGCGGACACGGCAATGCTCTCTGAAAAGGCTGACGTTTCCTCCGGGGCGGTCTGTTCTGTCGATATATTCTGCTCCGGTGTGGTATCAGAAGTGACCGACGGATCGGTCGTAATGGCTGTTGTCTCGCTTACCGAGGTGCTTTCTGCGGTATGTATCTCAGACGTTTCCGGTATCTCCCCGGAATTCTGAACCGCGGTACAGGAGCAGAGCGCCGAAGCCGAAACAGCCGCGCAGATCAGCGCTTTAAAAAATCTACCGGTATTATTCAGCACGGACGTAATCCTCCAGGTCGAAATCAAGGCTTACCGTTGTGGAATTGTCGGTGTTGACCAGTAGCCATTCGGTGAATACCACAAAGTGATACAGATCCACGTCCTCATACTGCGCACGCAGCTCGGGGTCGCTGTAGTAGGTGTCGGCAAGCGCGGTGTGGTCTATCTGGTAAATATCACGCATCTGGTCGCTGTGGTTGAAGTAGATGTCCCACGCGTTGTCGGTCACTTTCAGAGCCTTCTTCCAGTAGTCCCTTGTGAGAGAATCATAGGAATAAAGCTCGCTTGCATTTCTTATCCCCAGCATATCACAGAGATAATCGTCCTGGGTCTGATATGCGAAGTAGTAGTCATGAGAGCCGTTCTTGCTGCCCTTCCATGTAGCGCTGGACTGGTGTCCTTCACGGGCATAGCCCTGATATGCCACAAAGCAGTAGGGATCGAACTCTGCGTCAACGGATACCGTGTCATCGTCCGCGCTCCAGGTGAAGTGTATCTTTCCGTCGTGATACAGGTATGCGGAGTTGGTGGCGGACACCTTTTCTGATACCATATCCGAATAGATATACCCCGTTCCGTCATCAAGGAACACCACATACTCAAAGCACCCGGAACGTATCTGCCTGCGCCAGCTGCCCACTACCATTTCGTACATCGGCGGCTCGTATTCCTCCGTATCGACCGTGGGGGTATCCGGGGCGCTTGTTTGCAGTACGCTTTCCTCGGTATAGGCTTCTTCTGCGTCCGGCTTTGATGTCTCTGACGGTGCTGATGTTACAGCAGATTCTTCCGGCATAGCGGAGCTGGTTCCCGTTCCGGAGGACTGCGTTATCTCGTCGGGTGTGTATTCGCCGTTCTTGTAGTTATTGTACAGCTCCTCAAATTTATCGTCAAAGCCCTTGGAGAACATTCTCTGTATAGTCTTGTCGTCCTTGCTGAGATCATCACCAGAATTCAGCGTGTCGATGATAAACTGTTCCAGTACCTCCTCGCATTCGTCCTCGGGGAGCTGTTCGCATATTTCAAACGCGGTGCTGAAATTCCTGTTGTCAAGCGCTTCCTCGAAATCGTCAAGAGTATACGCAGGCTTTTTCAGCAGGAAGAACAATACCACCGCCGCCGCAGCCAGTACAACGACAGCCGGGATAATGATGAACAGTGGATTGAACTTCTTTCCTGCCTTTGCCGCAGGCGCGTTCATTCCTGCCATGGGGACATCGGGCGCGGCAGGCTGAAACGGAGTATAAAGCGGAACAGTTTCCCGATCGGAATAAGAAGGCTGCTGCGGATTATTCAGCGGAACTGTCTCACGATCGGAATAAGAAGGCTGCTGCGGATTATTCAGCGGAACTGTCTCCCGGTCGGAATAAAAAGGCTGCTGCGAATCGTTCAGAGGAACAGTCTGCTGATCGGAATAAGAAGGCGGAACAGGTGGAACAGGAGGTATGGGCGGTACTGCCTGCGGCGCAGGGGGCGGAGCAGTCGGAGCGACCGGCGCACCGCATTTTGTGCAGAACTTTACGTTATCCGGAAGTATCTCATGACAATTTGTACAGAACATTTTCGATCTCCTTTTATGTATTCAGGATGTTTGGCATATCCTGAAACAGTTTTTTCGAAAAAACGGGGACGCTGACCTGACTTACGTTCCGGGATTATTATACCACTAATCAATGCAATTGTCAATCGGGATAACAGACTCCGGGGTTCGCTGAAACCGATTATTTTACGACAATACCGGTCTCAGCTGTTCAGATACCTTTCGCCTGTGAAAGAGTAATGCCATTGTCGCCCAGGGGTATCGCATGGTCAAGTCCGACAAACCTGCCGTTCTCCTGCCACAGCACCTCCTTGACAAAGGCGTATTTCTCCTCGTCCCACGTCTTGAAATCATCAAGAACCAAACCACCGGTGTCGCCGGAATTCGCATTGAAGCACCAGAACGTGTGATTTAACTTGTTATCCTTGATGAGCCTGCGCATATACGTCATCCATGTAAGGTTAGGCTCTTTCATGAAGCCGCCCCATTCTCCTATCAGAAGAGGCGCAGTGTTCTGCTCGTGGATATAGAACCAGTTGTCCCTCCAGCAGTCCTTCATCAGGCTGTCAAAGGTGTGTGTCCCCTCAAACCACGGCTGTTTATATACCGTAGGTCCGTAGTCGTGCGGCGAATAAACCAGCTTGTTCTGGAATTTGCCGAGGTCTATCGGATAGTCCTTTACGCCCCGGAGGTTTCCGCCCCACCAGTTGAAGTAATAATCTTTCTCGTTTGTAGAGTGATAATCGGAATTGGCGGAGATGTCGGTGGGATATATCTCGGTGCCCTCAACCATGATGAGCACGTTCGGGTTCCTTGCAAGTATTCTCGCCGCCGCGGTCTCAGCAGTGTACTTCCAGTTGTTCTGTGATGTTGAGTCGTTCCAGATCGCCGCACCGTCCCCCTCGTAGGGCTTTCCGTGAGGCTCGTTCTTGATATCGTAGGCGATTATCGTGTCGTTGTCCTTGTATCTGTCCGCCATCCATTCCAGCGCGGAATAGAAATCCTCCACGGACACCTTTGAGGTATACCACAGATTTACGTTATGCCCGGATGCATTGGTCTCCGCGCTGTGGATATCCGGCATGACCTTTATGCCGTTTTCCTCTGCAAGCTTCAGGAAATAGTCGAAGATCTGCAAGCTGTTCATGCCGTTAAGCTCGGTGTTGTACGCGTTGTTGTAATTCGCCCTGGGGTACTCCCCTGCCGCCCACTGGTTGATAAGCTCCGCAGAAATTGGCACGCGGATAAGGTTGAAGCCGTGGTCTGCGATAGCTTCCACCGTGGGCTTCAGCTCGCTGTTCCACAGACCGTCAAAGGTGTTCGTCCCGGTGTTATAGCCGAACCAGTTCACGCCGGTAAGCCATACGCGCTTGCCGTTTTTATCCACTATCCTGTTCCCGTCCGTGAAAAGCCAGTCGTCCCCCTGAACAGCGTTCTCCGGGCGCTTCAGTAATTCGCTAACGTCCGCTGCAGGCTCGCCCTGACCGCCGTTTCCGCCCTGCTGACCGTTGTTATTATTGTTATTCTGGGCGTTCTGGTCTACATGCCCCTCCTTCACCGTGCAGGAAACGCCGTTCAGCTTCGCGCTGTTTATCCTAAGCGCCCCTGTGACGCCGAGATTACAGCCCACCACAACGCTGCCGCTGTTGCCGATATCGCCGTTGTACTCGGCATTTTTTACGGTGAGTGTATTTCCGCTGATCGTAAAGGTGCCGTTCCAGCCCTGGCAGGAGCTTAAACCGCTGATATCCATGACAAGCTCCCAGCCGCTTATGCTGCTGCCGCTGTTATTCGTCACACCGAACTGAATGCCGTACATCATTTCCCCGGAGCTTTCCCAGGAATTATCAACGGAGTATTCCAGAATAATGCCGCTCTTTGCGGGCTGCGGCGTTTCCTCCGGTGTGTTCACGGTAGTGACCGGCTCTGCCGCGGACGTAACCATGGCAGTCTGGGCGGCGGAAGTCACCTGGGAAACAGGCTCGGACGCAGCGCTGCCGATCGCTGACGTGGTGTTCTCTCCGGAAGTCTCAGCCGCAGCTTTGCTGTCCTCCGAGGGCGCGGCAGACGTAGAGCTGTCCGCAGAAATTACAGCGCTGCCCCCGGCGGAGACCGCAATGCTTGTGGTATCTCCGGGCAGGCTATCAGCGGCTTCAGATGTGTACTGGGACATCTCTCCGCTGCTGACCGGCGGAGCGGTTCTGTTCACATTGGTAATAACAAGCGCGGCAGTAAGTCCCACGATAACGGCGCCCATTCCCCCGAATGCAGCGATAATTCCCTTGCTGAGCTTTTTCTTTTCGGGTGACGGCTTTATTTCCGGCGTTTCCTGCTCCTTTTCGGCAGGAGATCTTGTTTCATTTTCCATGCTCGGTATGCTCCTTTCCCGTCTATTATATGCTGATAAAATTATAGCATATCCTGTTATATTTTGCAAGTAGTTTATGGCAGTTACTGTTCCGTGATATTATGCCGGAATACCGCCGGACAGGGATCTACAAAGCACTGCCGGTTCGCGCATTATTGCCCTATTGACAATTTCTGCATTATGCCATATAATGTATACAGTTCTTCCGAAAACATGTTGAATACGTTTGTACAGTACGAAAGGAGCAATTAATGAGAACAAAACGCCGCAGTATTATTCCGGTTCTGCTTACCGCAATGCTCGCCGTCGGCTGCTCCACGCCCACGGGGTCAGAACCGCAGGAGTCGTCAGAAGTCTCCCAGATCCAGGAACAAACCGGGAATACCACGGACGCTCCGCAGCCCGAAACCACATCGGAGGTCAGCTTCACGGAACGCGCCACACCGATAGGAGATTCAGGGCTGCTCAGCTTCGGTATCAACGCCGGCTCCGTGATCTCCTCCACAGGGTACGAGAGCGGTCTGGTGCTCAGCGTGAATTACATCGGCACCGATCTCTCGGCAACGCTCACCGACCTTTATTCCGGAAGCGCCTGCTCTGCGGTACTGCCCGCCGGTGAGACCTGGGAGGACAGCCGATATTATTATGTCATAAACGGCATACCGCTGTCTATAATGATTTCAGACTCCACCGTGACTGTGTACGACCGGGAGCTTCAGCCGCTGCACACCGAGACGCTGGGCTTCTCCGGCAACACCTGTAATCTTCTGGGAGACTCCCTGGCGATCGCCGATAATTCAGCGGAAAAGCGCGTGGTGTTCGTCCGTCCGGACAGCGACGGCTCACTGAACGTCAGCGATATCAGCGCCGTTCTTCCCGAAAACACCGAGATGTCGCAGGTGGTGGGCGCTGTACGGGACGGAGAGTACCTCATCACATATTACGACACCGATAATTACATATACCAATACGGTATACTCGACGGAAGCACCGGAAGCGTAACGCCGCTGAATATCTCAGACAGCGAGAGCGTGTTCACCTCCTGCGGAAAGCTGGTTATCGAGGACTACAGCACCAATTCCTCCGGCACGGTGGTATTTGACCCTGACACCCCGAACGTGAAAAAAGTACTGAATACGCCTTCGGGCACTTTCCTGATATCCCCCTCTGCCGGCAATAAAAGCCTGTATTTTTTCAAAAGCACACCCTCGGACGATAACAATGGCTGCGTGCTGAACCTTTACCGCTACGACTCCGACAGCGGCAGGCTGACCGCGGAGCTTACCGCCGAGATGCCCGGCTCGTATACATACATCAGCAGCGCATGTGAATACGGCAGCGATGTTATCCTCACCATGCCCTCCGAAACGGGCGAAGACAGCCTGGTGCTCTGGCAGCCGCAGGATATCCCGGAGCGCAGCGGCTACGACGCATTGTGCGGCGAGGACTATTCCAGGCTAAACGCCGAGCTTTCGCAGAAGATAAAGGAGAAATATTCCATAGAAGTACTCTACGGCAGCAGCGGCGTGCGGCATTTCAACGACTATGCCGTGGTCGCCGAAACGAGCGACAGGCTGATAAACAACGCCCTGACGCTTCTCGACGGATTTTTTGCAAAGTTCCCGGAGGGCTTCTTCCAGGAGCTTATCAGCAAGTCCGCAGGCTATGACGAGCTGTGCATATATCTCACCGGGCGCATAATACCGAACTCCAACGAAAGCCAGTCGATAAACAACGCCGTCGCATTTGTCACCACCGAGGACAACAAACAGCTCATGGTGCTTGACATAACCGAGAGCTACGAGCTGGAAATGAATACCGCCCACGAATTCATGCATATCATTGAAAACGCGATGTACTGTCTGGATTACGACGAAAACGGCGAATGGCTGGACAAGGAATGCTTCCGCAGGTGGGAAATGCTCAATCCCGGGGATTTCTCATACTATTTCAGCTACACCGACGAATACGGCATTACCCTGGGCAACGACGTGACGCAGTACAACGGCGCGATGTACTACGACGGCTGCGATATTGACATAAACTCGATTTACTTCGTTGACGGATACTCCATGACCTTCCCGAAAGAGGACAGGGCGAGGATTTTTGAGCACATCGCCACGCTCTCTCCGGACACTCTCCCGGCGTATTTCCGGGGCACTGCTATGCAGCTGAAGGCAGCATATCTCTGCGCCTGCATTCGCGACATCTTCGACTGTATCACAGACGATACCGTTGTGTTCTGGGAAAGCTCCATTGACAAGCAGTTCACGCTTGACTATTTCCGTGGAAATTACGACATCGACGCTTATTTACAGGAAAACGCAGTGGGTTGATCGTATTTATCCACAACACAATTCCCGTCAGTGAAATATGTCAGAATGATGAAAAATCCGGTAGATTTTTTATCAGATTTTCACAAAACGACCCTTGACAAGCGCCACCTTGTGTGATATAAATTAATCAATGGGAGATATACGGGAAGCCGAATATCCCGGGAAAATCCGATCGTCTCCCGAACGGACAGGAGGTTTTTATCATGATGGGTAGACTCAGAGCGATGCGTGAACCGCTCAAATACGTTCAGGGCAGAGACGCCCTGCTGAAATTCCACGAGGAAATGGGCTACATGGGCAAGCGCTGGCTGTTCATCTGTTCCAACAGCGGATACAAGGCATGTCACGACAAGATCGAACAGAGCTTCGGCACACTGGACGACTACAGGCGTTATGAGATCTTCGGCGGCGTATCCAGCAACGGCGAGATCAACAAGATGAAGGCTATCGTTGAGCAGGACGGCATCGACACCGTTGTTGCAGTGGGCGGAGGAAGCGCTGTGGATACCGCAAAGGCTACCGCATACTACACCGGAAAGCACATCGTTATCCTGCCGACAGTTGCCGCGACCGACGCTCCCTGCACCGGTCTGTCGGTAATATACAACGACGACCACAGCTTCGACAAGTATCTGTTCTACCCCACGAACCCGGACGCTGTAATGGTGGACTCCACCATCATCGCAAACGCTCCGGTCAAGTTCCTCATCTCCGGAATGGGCGACGCGCTGGGTACATATTTCGAGGGGCGCGCGTCTATCCGCACCGAGTCCCCAAGCCTTGAGGGCACCGGCATCACAAGAGCAGGTCAGGCGCTGGCGCGGCTCTGCTACGACACGCTCCGCACCTACGGCAAGCAGGCGGTGGAGGCCTGCAAGGTACACGCAGTCACCCCGGCTCTTGAGGCGATCATCGAGGCGAACGTTTATCTTTCCGGCGTTGGCGCGGACAACGTGAACTGCGCCGCGGCTCACTCTTTCTACAATGGCGTGACCTCTCTGGGAATAGCTCACGCAGATCACGGCTGCTGCGTTGCACTGGGAACGCTGGTTCAGCTGGTGCTGGAGGGCGCTTCCAAGGAGGAATTCAAGGAAGTCCAGGACTTCTGCCTTGAGGTGGGTCTGCCAGTAACTCTGGAGGAGATCGGCGTTACCACTCCGGAGCAGGTGGAGACTATAGCAAAGAACGCCTGCGCACCCGGTGAGACTATCCACAACCTCGCCGGCGACGTTCAGCCCGTCGAGCTTTACGACGCTATTATGCAGGCTGACGCAATGGGGAAGATCGCTCTCGGTAAGTAAATTCTCGTCAATATATTTTGCTCCTCATTTTTATGGGGAGCATTCGTTTGTCTAAATTGTGCATTAACGTCTGAAACAATGTTAAGGAAACGCTGATTATACTAAGGCAATACCGCATAATTATTGTCGTGCGATTGCGCAGTCAGATTTTTCGTCAGGTTGTACAAATTCTACGCAGGCGGGCTGTCGCCCGTCAAGGAGAATTTGGGTAAGATGACGGAAAATATGCAAGCAAGCGTGCGGCAAAGGCGTCAGCCGGTAATTGTGCGGTGTTGCCCTAATAACCATTTAAACTCCGGAGATCTTTGCAGAAATCCAGCACCCGGCAATATCACTCCCGGCAAGGTTTTCATCGCTATTCGTATTTCTCCGCCATTCTCCGAAGCTCCGCCTTGTATTCCTCCACGAAATCCTGCGGAGACACCACCTTCACCCAGCTGCCCTGGGACAGCAGGTACATCATAATACCGGTGCCGTATACCTCCGCCTCCACCAGGGCAGTTCTGCCGTTCTTCTCAAGCACCACGGCGGTGGGCAGACGGTCAAGCACCGCCTGTAAAGACGGACCGCTGAACTCAAACCGTATCGTGCGGCATCCCCCCGGGAACATGAACTGTATCTTCCTGCGCAAAGCGCCCTCGTCAAAGTCAATGCTGCGGTCAAGCTCAAAATGCGTGCGGTGCTCCACCACGGACACTATCCTGTCCACCCGGAAATACACCGGCATGTGCCCCGTATCCGACGCGCGGTAGGCTATCAGATAAAAGTAATACTCGCTGAACATCAGCGACACCGGATGCAGTGTGTGAGTCACACGGTCGCGGTTCATCTTGTAGTAGGTTATCGTTATCTCCGTGCGGCTGCGGATATCTCCGCCAAGCTTCCACAGCATTTCCACCACGCCCTCGCTGCAATCGTGCCGCACTTCGGTGTAGTGGTACTTCTCCTTGGCGATAAGGCTGTCCAGCAGCGCCTTGTCACGGGTGCTTGTGAACCTGCGCAGCTTTCCCGTTATTTCAAGCAGCTCCGTCTTGCTGAACGCCCGGCTGCCTATCAGCACCTTTATCACCGCAAGCAGCTCGCTGTCCCTCAGGAAATCGTCAAAGCGCATTATGTAGCATTTGTCGCTGCGGCTGTAAACAAGCTCGGCATGTCCGCATATCTCCCGGTTCTCCGCCAGAAAGCAGCGTATTCCGCTTATGTCACGGGATATGCTTTTTGGAGATACCCCGTATTCGTTCGCAAGCGAGGATACCGTCAGCTTTTCGCCCCGCATTCCGCGCAGGAATATCGCAAGGATACGGTCGTTCTTTTCTGTGTTCATCATATAACCCTACCTCGTCACTGTGTATATTCAGTAATCCGCCGCATATCTCAGCGCAGCGATACCGGCTTTATCACCGGGCTTGAGCATTTCGGGCAGATTTTCGCTCCGCTTTTCAGCTTCGCACCGCACTTGGGACATTTGTTACCCATCGGGAGTAATGTCATACTGCCACCACCTTTCCTGTATAAATTATAACAAAAAACACGGACACGCCGATGTCCCGGTAAAATATGCTCCGCGACATATGCCACTTGACAGCACCGGATAATTGTGATATAATACCATTTGCAAATGAACCGGGAAATATCACGCTCCGTAAAAGGTACACACAGCGGACATTCAACACGCTCCCCGGCTCTCTATCCGACAACAGAAAGGAAACACAAAAATGAAAAGGACAGCATTTCCTGCACTGCTTATTGCATGCTCTATAGCGCTCACCGGCTGCAGCGGCGGAAATTCCGGCAGCGAAAGCAGCTCCGCAGTTACCACAGAAAGCACCTCCGGCACCACGGCGACCACCACAGATACCACTAACGCTCCGGAGACCACGACCGCTCCAGAGACCACAGTACCCACGGTCGAGGTCACAGTCCCCACAGCGGAGAGCACCGAGCCCGCCGCAGAGACCGCACAGGCTGAGGTTCCCCAGGTCGCAGAGCTTATCGGCATGACCATCGGCGATATCGAAACCATGTACAACACCGAGCTTGCTCCCAGCGAGTTCGGATATTCAGGCTCTCACACCTTCGACTGCATAGGTGCGGAGCTTGCCTTCAACCCCCTCGCAGTGACCCTGGCTGAAGACTACAGGGACAGCGTTGTCACAGGGCTTTTCATCAACACCGCCTGCCCTATTCTCGACGGCATAACCGGCAACATGAGCTATAACGAATTGAATGCGATCGTTGGAGATATCGACCCTCCCGAAACGAATGAAATGGACTACTCGGTTGTGACCATGTTCATGTACAAGGGATACAAGTTCATTGTGAGCTGGTCTGACTACGTGGATCTCGACACACCGTGCTACTCCATAACAGTCACCGCCGAATAAACACGTTTTCACTTCACACCGCACCGGAAAGCAGCTGACTTCCGGTGCGGTTTATTCTTTGGAACCGCTCTTTTCCTGTTCGTAACTGTATTATCTGTATTGTAACATATTATGCTGTATCCGTCAATAGTCTCGGTAAAAAACATCGATATTCTGATTTTCTTATTCTTATCACCAAACTTTCCAGAATATGTCTCAAACCACGCTTGACAAATCCGGATTTCTGTGTTAAAATAATAAGGTACTTGATTTTGTTGCAGATACGAAAACCTGACCGCGCCATGCAGTCAGAGACAGTACAAGAGACAGTATAAGAGGTACATATGCAGGATATTGACGAACAACTCACCGGGCTTATCCACGACTGGTTCGCAAAGCTGAGGGGACAGATATCCGCCGGCAAAAGTGAGTTCCTGGGCGGCGGAAAGAGCCTGCTGGAACGGGACAGGATACTGCTGACGATAGGCAGGAGCAGCACGATATCGCAGAAACGCCTTGCGGAGCAGCTCGCGGTAAGTCCCCAGTCCATGTCAGAATCGCTTGCGAAGCTGGAGAACGACGGTTACATCGCCCGGGCAAAGAACCAGCAGGACAAGCGCGAAACGATCGTATCGCTCACACCAGAGGGAAAGGCGCACTCAAACGAGCTGGCGCAGAAGATGCACAGCC
This sequence comes from Oscillospiraceae bacterium, assembly GCA_022766785.1. Classification (GTDB taxonomy): domain Bacteria; phylum Bacillota; class Clostridia; order Oscillospirales; family Ruminococcaceae; genus CAG-115. The sequence continues at coordinate 5,384 of JALEOL010000070.1, read as the reverse complement.
AGGCGCACCGATTTCTGGAGCCGCTCAGCGAGGAGGAAAAGCAGACGCTGTACGCCCTGCTGAAAAAGCTCACCAGATCCTGCGGCTGAACACCGGCACTCCATGCAAGATGAAAGATAAGGAGGAACACTATGGCATTTGAAAGGATCAACGAATACGCGGCGGAAAAGCAGAAGCTGTGCAAGGAACACGATACCATTTCCGACACCCTGTTCAAGGAATACGGCGTGAACAGAGGGCTTCGCGACATTAACGGAAAAGGCGTGCTCACCGGGCTTACGCGCATTTCCAAGATAGTGTCTTTCAAAGAGGAAAATGGCGAGCGCGTGCCCTGCGACGGCGAGCTGTGGTATCGCGGATACAACATCAACACGCTGATAAAGGGACTGAACGGCGGCTATGGCTTCGAAAAGACCGCCTACCTGCTGATATTCGGCGAGCTTCCCACGGACGAACAGCTGGCGGAATTCAACGAGATACTGTCCGAATGCCGCGTGATCCCCTCGAATTTCACCCGGGACGTTATCATGAAAGCGCCGTCCCACGACATCATGAACTCCATGACAAAGAGTATCCTCACGCTGTCCTCCTATGACGAGAACCTGTCCTCCAACGACATCGACAACTGCATTCGCCAGTGCCTTATGCTGACAGCGGTATTCCCCATGCTGGCGGTGTACGGATATCACGCGTACAATCACTACGACAACGACGGCAGCATGTATATCCACCGCCCGGCGCCGGGACTTTCCACCGCGGAGAACTTCCTGCGAATGCTGCGCCCGGACACGAAATACACCGAGCTTGAAGCGCACGTTCTCGACATCGTTCTCATGCTCCACATGGAACACGGCGGCGGCAATAACTCCACGTTCACGACCCGTGTTGTGACTTCCTCCGGCTCCGACACCTACTCTGCGATAGCCGCGGCGATGTCCTCTCTGAAAGGTCCGCGTCACGGCGGCGCAAATCTGAAGGTAATGCAGATGATCCAGGATATCCGCAGCCACATCAGCGATCCCACCGACAAAGCCGAGGTGGAGGCATATCTGCGCAAGCTGCTTGACGGCGAAGCATTCGACCGCAAGGGGCTTATCTACGGCATGGGTCACGCGGTGTACTCCATTTCCGACCCGAGAGAGCGCGTGCTGAAGGCGTATGTAGAGAAACTTGCCCAAGCCAAGGGAAAGACCACGGACATGGCTCTTTACTCCAACATCGAGGAGATCGCGCCGCAGCTCATCGCAGAGAAGCGCCGCATATACAAGGGCGTAAGTCCCAACGTGGATTTCTACAGCGGCTTCGTGTATGACATGCTGGGTATCCCCGTGGAGCTGTACACTCCCCTGTTCGCTATCGCAAGAGTCGTGGGCTGGTCGGCTCACCGCATTGAGGAGCTTGTGGGAATGGGCAAGATAATCCGCCCGGCTTACAAGAGCGTTATGGAAGAAATACAATAAAACAAATCGGGGCGAAGATCATCTTCGCCCTGTATTATTATTCAGTTCAGCAGCTTTGGTGTGTTTCCATAGTAGACTGTTTCCTGGTCGAACTGGTGGAAATCAAAGTGGTTTATCGCGTCCGTCATGTCCGCCATAAGATCCTCCGGGATATCCTCTTCCTCTGCGAATTTCTGGAGCGCCGTAACGTAGGTGTGCCGCAGCATCATCTTGTCCTTCAGGGAGATGTGGAGCTTCACATGCTCGCCGGTGTCCACGTTCGTGAGGTTCGCGATGTCGTGGTCGATTATGTGCATCATGTCCGTAATGCAGTCCTCGCTGCGGCTTCCGAATACCATATGATGAAGTATCTCCGCCCTGCACATCGCCGACAGACTTATCTCCTTCGGCAGAACATCGTGCACCGACATCAGCGAGAACACATAATCCTCCAGCGAAGCGTAATTCTTTGAGCGCCCCATGCACATGGTCAGACTGTCCACCCCGGCTCTTGACGCCTTGATCGCCATATCCAGTGCAGTCTTTTTCCCGTTCATCGGGCAGAGATCCACCGGCACTGTAACCGAATTCTTGGCGCGCCAGATCATCTCTCCTGCTTCGTTGTCGTCCATAAGCGGATAGCTCCCACGGAGCCTTACCATGGAGATCGGCGCGGAGACCTGACCCTGCGCCAGACCGATAAGCTGCCTTGACAGCCCGTGTATCACCGGGAGTTCCAGTATAACAGGCGTTCTGCCCACGTTCACCCTTGATCTAAGATCCTGTATCGTAACAAGCGCATAGCTGAAATCAAACGCCTGGGTCAGTTCCCCGAACATCGGATCCCCCAGCCTGAAAATATACCCTATCCCGTCCGGAAGCTCATGCATTTTCATGACCGTTCGGAAATCCAGCTCTATGTACTTTACGCCGGTCTCCGCCAGTGCCTGTATATAGCGGTAAATGTGCTGAGCCTTTGCATTCTCGTCAATGGGGAGAGTGCACAGGCTGTTGTCGATGATAACAGTTTTCATATCAGCCCTTCAATCCCCTCGACTGTCTGTCCATGTCCTCAATGACGATATCGTAGATCTCGCCCAGGGACGCGCAGTATTCCAGAACCTTCCACGGCTCGTTGGTGTGATAGTGCAGCTTTATCAGATCATCGTCGCCTACCGCCAGCAGGCAGTCGCCCCTGAAGTTGGTGCGGATATATTCGCTTACAACGTCCTCGTCCAGCCCCTCGCCCTCTATGAGAAGCTGGGTGTCATACCTGAATTCCGTCATGATGTCATTCCTCTCTTTCCGTCTGTTTTATCTCGATCCTGACCCTGTTCACCCTGAGCTCCGCCGCCTCCAGCACAGTCACGGTAAAGCAGCCGCTTGTGATAACATCGCCGCTTTTCGGGATACTGCCGAACAATCCCAGCACCCAGCCGGCGACAGTGTGAGCCTCGCTTTCGATATCCGCCGGGATATCCCTGTTTTCAAGAAAGCGCCGCAGTGAATTCAGCGAAACCTCGCCGTACACCTCGAAAACGTTGTTCCCCACCACGGTCACGGGGGATCTCACCTCGTCGCTCTCGTCCCATATCTCGCCCACCAGCTCCTCGAGAATGTCCTCCATCGTGACTATCCCAAGAGTACCGCCGTGCTGGTCGAGCACAACGCTCATGTGGCATTTCTGCTTCTGCATGGTTCGGAATACCTCGGAAAGCTTCTGCATCTGTGGGAGATATATCGTCTCCTGCATTATGCTGCGCACGGTGAAATCGCTGTCCTTTTCGTACTGCTTGAAGAACTCCTTTTCGGTGATTATTCCGATGATATTGTCAAGCGTGCGCTCGTACACCGGCATTCTGGAATACTCCTCGCGCAGGAACTTCTTTCGCACCTCGCTGACGCTTTCTCCCACCTCCACGGCGGTAATTCGCACCCGGGGGGTGATGATCTCGTCAACGGTGATCTCGTCAAACTCCAGAGCGCTGCGAACAAGGTCGCTCTCCTGGGTCTCCAGCACGCCCTCGTCCTCGATCTCGTCGATCATCACCTTTAGCTCCTCCTCGGTCATGCTGACGGATTCCTTGCGGTTAAAGATCCTGGATACTCCCTTTTTCAGCAGGATAAACAGCGCCGAAAACGGAGTGAAAATAATCATCAGGAAGGATATCACCATGGAAGTCACCATGGCAAAGCTCTCGGAATAATCCTTTGCAATGCTCTTTGGCAGCACCTCTCCGAATATCAGCACGATGACAGTCGTCGCGATAGTGGACACCAGCGAGCCGTATTTCTCTCCCACAAGCTGTATCGCCAGTATCGTCGCAATGGACGAGCAGGCGATATTTACAATATTGTTGCCGATGAGGATCGTCGTCAGCGCCTTGTCGTATTTTGCGAGAATGTTCAGCGTTCGCTGCGCCGCCCGGCTGCCGTTGTCCGCCATGTTTTTCAGGCGTATCTTGTTGGCGCTGTTCAGTGCTGTCTCGGTCGCCGAAAAGAACGCCGAACACAATATCAGAATTACAATAAAAACGATCTGCATGCATTACTCCCAGTTCTTCCAGATTTCGGGGCAGTAGCCTGTGGTGGCGCTGCGCCCGTTGCGGACGATAGGCGTCTTGTAGAGCTTCGGGTTCTCCGCCAGCTTATCCGGCTTCGCCTCGTCCAGAAGGTATTTTATCTGCGCGTAGTCCTTTGAGTTCTCGTCTATCACCGCGTCAATGCCCCCCAGCGCCCTTGTCACGCTGTCAAGCTCGCCGCGGCTCAGACCCTTGGAGAGGATATCCACATACTGGTATTTTATGCCGCGTTCCTTGAAATATCTCTCCGCCTTTTTTGTATCAAAGCATTTTGATTTGCCGAATATCTGAATGTTCATTATTCCTCCACGCTTTCGCCCAGCGCGTACCTGCGGACTGCCTTCAGTACGCCGTTATCGTTGTTGCTTCCTGCGGTGTATGCTGCGATTTGCTTTACGTCCGGGTGTCCGTTTTCCATTGCGAAGCTCCAGCCGGCGTAACTCAGCATTTCAGCGTCATTGAGATAATCCCCGAAAGCCATGACCTCGCTGCTGTCTATCCCCAAAAGCTCCGCAAGCTGCGCCAGTGCGCTGCCCTTGTTCACCCCGGCGGACATTACGTCCATCCATATGGGACCGGATACCTGCACGTTGAGCTTATCGCCCATTACCGCGTCAAGCGCAGGCTTTGCGTGCTTCTCGGTTCCCTGCAGGTCGCAGACGGCTACCTTGTAAATCACATCGTCCACCGAAAGCAGGTCGTCGCAGGGAATGTGATTTTTGTAGTATTTCGCGATCTCTGCCGTAAAATCCGGCTCCGCTTCAAGGTGATATGTACCCTTTCCGGCGCAGACCAGCACTCTCAATCCGCCGATCTCATCGCACGCCCTTATCAGCTGCTCGAACGTTGCGCGCTCCAGCGGCGTGTACCTCGCCTGCTTTCCCTCGTGGTAGATGTTCGCGCCGTTATCGCAGATGAAATCCAGACGGCTGCGGTATTCCTCCGGGAACAGGTGCGCCACCGCGTCGTAGGAGCGGCCGCTCGCCACCGTGAATTTTATGCCGCGCTCCTCCAGCCGGCAGAGCACGTCGAAGAAGTCCGCCGGAAGCTCCTTTCTGTCGTTGAGCAGGGTTCCGTCCATGTCGCTCGCTATCAGCTTTATCATATGTATTCCTCGCTTTTGTTCTGTGTTTTTCTCTCTGTAAACTATCGCTGTATATCCAGCATATCTTTTATTATATCACATTTCTCATAGTCTTGCAATAGGTAAGTTATTGCAAACGCAAAACGGGTCACAAGGCGTGACCCGCAGCTATTATATTCATACTAATATCCATTTGAACTCAGGAAATCTTTGCAGAAATCCAGCACCGCTATCGTCGTCAAAGAAACTTGAGCGTTTTCCGCGCAGCGGATAATGCGT
>JALEOL010000051.1 GCA_022766785.1 Oscillospiraceae bacterium | reverse complement strand
TTCTAAAAGGGGAGAAATGAAATGGTCGAATGTTTTAAAAATCTCGCGATAATCCTCATTTCGGCAAAAACCATGGGGCTGATCGCTAAAAAGCTGAAAGCGCCGCAGGTGGTCGGGCAGATAATCGCCGGGCTTATCATCGGGCAGGCTGTACTTGGCTGGGTGGAGGCGGACAGCTTTCTGAAGACCCTCGCCGAGATAGGCGTGGTGATCCTGATGTTCTCCGCCGGACTGGAGACAAACCTCCGCGACCTGCTTAAAACCGGGCCGGTGGCTTTCTGCATAGCGCTTGCCGGGGTATTCGTACCGCTGGGCGGCGGCTTTCTGATGTATACTGTTTACTGCAATATCGTCCCGGACGCCGCAATGGGCGGAAATGTCGTGAACCAGGCGCTTTTCATCGGCACGATAATGACCGCCACCTCCGTCAGCATTACGGTGCAGGCGCTGCGTGAGCTGGGACACCTGAAGAGCCGCATCGGTACCACGATAGTCAGCGCCGCGATAATCGACGATATCATCGGCATCATCGTGCTGACCGTTGTTATCGGCATCGAGGGCGGCAAGGACGAAAACGTCTCCACCATGACCGGCTCGGCGATCGCAGATGTGTTCGTCAAGACCGGGCTGTTCATCGTGTTCGCTTTCGGCGTGGGATTTCTTATGTACTACCTGTTCAGGTTCCTGGACAAGAAGTACTACCACCAGCGCCGCATACCTATCATGGGGCTTGTGCTGTGCTTCTCCATGGCGTACTGTGCGGAGAAGTTCTTCGGCATCGCGGACATCACAGGAGCCTATGTTGCCGGGATAATCCTGTGCAACCTGCGCGACGCGGAATACATCGCCGGAAAAATGGACATCAGCTCCTACATGCTGTTCGGTCCGGTGTTCTTCGCAAGTATCGGGCTGAACATCTCCTTTGACGGCTTCACGCTTGACCTGCTGTGGTTCTCGATTGCGTTCGTGGTCGTTTCGCTGATAGGAAAGATCGTCGGCTGCGGTCTGGTCGCAAAGTGCTTCAAAAACAGCTGGCGCGACTCCCTGAAGATCGGCGTGGGAATGATGACCCGCGGCGAGGTAGCGCTTATCGTCGCCAACAAGGGGCTTGCGGTGGGAATGGTTGAACAGCGGTATTTCCTGGCGGTCATTCTGCTGATAATCGTGTCCTCCATTTCCGTGCCGATAATACTAAAGTTGCTGTTCAAAGGCAGCACCCCCGACGGCGGACACCCGGACGAGAGCGAGACCGAGGAAGTTCCTGCGGAGGTCTGACTAATTACCTATCAACACAAATATCCCCCGGATATCCTCCGGGGGAAGTTTGGATATTAAAAGGGATATCATCTGATAAAGTTAGTGCGTATCACCTTTTCGGGAGTGGGGTGCTCTATCCCTGCCGCTCTGCCTGCTTCGATACATTTAAGCAGCCACGCCATGTTTTTGGCGAGGGTGGAGAGGGTCTGTATGCCCTCCTCGTCCTGGAGCACCTGTTCGGGAGTGCTGCCGTGCACCTGGTTCCAGTACTGGGACGACACCACCGGCATATTGTTGATGGTGAAATACTTGTTCAGCTGGTCGAACGCAGCGGAGGCTCCTCCCCTGCGGCAGCTCACGACACCGGCAGCCGGCTTGAACGCAAGGCTTTTTCCCCCGGAATAGAACGCCCTGTCCATGAACGCGCACATAGCGCCGCTTATAGCCGCGTAATGCACCGGAGAGCCGAAAACAAAGCCGTCAGCCTCGGCAGCTTTCTGCACGAACTGATTAACGGTATCGTCTATGCAGCACTTTCCGAGACCCTTTTTACAAGCGCCGCAGCCGATACAGCCGGAAATGGGCTTGTTACCTACCCAGAAAATCTCTGTGGATATTCCCAGGCTTTCCAGAACGGCGGCGGTCTGCTGCATTGCCATGTCGGTGCAGCCGTGCTCGTGGGGACTTCCGTTTACCAATAAAACTTTCATATGTACCTCCTGTAGAGTTATTACAGGAATATTATATACCAGTTCTGCGAAAAAATCAACAGTTCCATGGAGTAATAAATGAAGAAATATCTCAGCAAAATATGGTTCGTGGTGATAGCGGCGTTCTTCTGCTGCGCACTGTGGGGAAGCGCTTTCCCGATGATAAAGATAGGCTACCGGCAGTTCGGGATAGAGGACAGCGGCGCCGGGGCAAAGATACTGTTCGCCGGGGTGCGGTTCGTTCTCGCCGGGATACTGGCGTGGCTCGCCGGGGGGCTGATGGAGAGAAAGCCGCTGCTGCCTGTGCGCTCCGACTGGGTGAAAACACTCTCGCTCAGCCTGTTCCAGACCGTTTTGCAGTACTTTTTCTTCTACCTGGGGCTTGCCGCCTGCACCGGGGTGAAGTCCTCGATAATCAACGGCAGCGGCGCGTTCGTTGTGATACTCCTGTCAACGCTGGTGTTCCGGCTGGAAAAGCTCACCGCCCGGAAACTCCTTGGCTGCGTGCTCGGCTTTGCCGGGATAATCGTCGTCAACCTCGGCGGCGAACTGGGGGGCTTTGCGTGGAACGGCGAGGGGTTCATATTCCTCACCGTGCTGAGCTACGCAGGCTCTACTATCCTGATAAAGCGCTTCACAACCGCAGGCGCAGACCCAGTGATGTATTCCTCGCTGCAGTTCATCATCGGCGGAATTATCCTCACGGCGCTGGGGCTTCTGCTGGGCGGAGCCTCCGAACCCGGGTGGAACGTCACTGCACAGGGTATCGGCACGCTGCTGTGGCTGGCGTTCGTTTCGGCTGCGGCGTACAGCCTGTGGGCGGTGCTGCTGAAACACAATCCCGTAAGCCGCGTGGCGGTATTCGGTTTTCTGAACCCGGTGTGCGGCGTGATACTGTCGGCGCTGCTTCTGGACGAATCCGGGCAGGCGTTCGACCTGACGTCGCTTGCGGCTCTGCTGCTGGTATGCGGCGGTATATTTGTGGTGAATTATGAGAAAAAGAGGGCGGACGCTCCCCGGGGCGATCAATAAGGAGAGAACATGCAGAAAAAGAACTACCAGCGAATGCTTGAACAACTGATCTCCGCGATACCCGAGGGCGAAGCTCCCCGGCTGCTGCTGCACAGCTGCTGCGCCCCCTGCTCCAGCTACTGCCTGGAATACCTGGCGCAGTATTTCCGCATAACGCTGCTGTATTACAACCCGAACATCTCTCCCCGGGAGGAGTTCGAAAAGCGCACCGAGGAGCTTCAAAGGCTGGTATCCCGGCTCCCGATGAAATACCCGGCGCAGGTGGTCGTCCCGGAATACCGCCCGGAGGAATTCTACAATGCGGTAAAGGGCATGGAGCAGCTCCCGGAGGGCGGCGAGCGCTGTCTTGTGTGCTTCAGGCTGCGTCTGGAAAAAGCGGCGCAGTACGCGGCGGAGAACGGGTTCGATTACTTCTGCACCACCCTTACGATAAGCCCGATGAAAAACGCCGCCGCTCTCAATGAGATAAGCGAGGAATTATCCCGGATATATCCCGTGAAGCCGCTGCCGTCGGATTTCAAGAAAAAGGGAGGATATCTCCGCTCTATTGAGCTATCCCGGGAATACGGGCTTTACCGCCAGAATTACTGCGGCTGCGTGTTCTCAAAGCAGGAAGCGGAGCGCCGGGAAGCCGGTAAAGATCCCTGACCTGCCAGATTTTCGCCTATGATATCCGGCTTTTCCTATGAAAATCCTGTGAAATCGAAATTAGCACAATATGGCGCTTGACATTTTATGTATGAATGATGTATAATAAAAGGGAACAATGCCATATTCACGGCAAAACGGTATTCAGAGGGGAATATTATGGGGAAGTTCAAAACAAGTAAAATAGCACGGACAGCATGTGCGATACTCACTGCGATATGCACAGCGGCGGCTCCGGTGATGTGGAGCGGCGCTTCTGCCGACACCACCGACTACGACAAGGAGATAGCCCAGCTGGAGCAGAAGGCAGAGCAGATCAAGAAAGACAACGAAGCCCGGGAACAGAAGATCGACGCGCTGAGCGGAAACGTCGATGAAAACAACGCACAGATGGGGCTTCTTCAGGAGCAGATCGAGGGTATAAACGACGAGATCACCACCTATGGTCAGCTCATCACCACCCAGCAGCAGAAGATCGGCGAGAAAGAAAACGAGATACACCTCATCGAGCAGGAGATCGAAAAAAAGCAGGGTGAGATCGAGGAGAAGCAGAAAGAGATAGCCTCCCTGGAAGCACAGAACAAGGAGAACCTCAAAAAGTTCGCGAAGCTGATAAGGGCGCTGTACATGAATAACACCGCGGACACCCTGCCTATTCTGGAAGGCTCGGACGACTGGTACAATTTCTTCACATATGTTGACGTTGTGCAGAACATCAGCGAGCAGAACCTTGAATTCATGAACAACCTGCTGGATGATATCCACCACCAGGAGGAGCTTATCGAGGGTCTGGAAAAGGATATCGCGCAGCTTAACGCCGACAAGGCTGACCTGCTGGACAAAAAGGCAGATCTTGAAACCGAGCTTGCGGATCTCGAAACCAAGAAAACCGAGGTGCAGCAGATAGCTGATGAACGCACAAACGATCTGTACGCACTAAGCAGTGACAACCAGGATCTCCAGAACCAGATAAGCCAGATAAACAGCGAGATAAGCGCCTCCAATGAGGACGTTGAGGCGATAAACCAGGCGATAAAGGAACTTATCCGCAAGAAGCAGGCAGAAAACAGCGGCGCGCCGGTCTACAGCTCAGACGGCTTCCGCTGGCCGCTCGACAGCAATCTCCAGTACATAACCACATATTTCGGCTATGACGCATGGCGCGGCGGCAATCACTACGGCATAGACGTCGGCAATGCAGGCATCGGCGGAAAGAATATCTACGCGGCGCAGAGCGGCACTGTGATAACAGCTTACTCGGACGGCGGATGGCACGGCGGCTTCGGCAACTATGTCATAATCGACCACGGCGGCGAGCTTTCCACCGTCTACGCTCATTGCAGCTCTGTCACGGTGTCCGTGGGACAGACGGTCAACAAGGGCGACGTCATAGGCTATGTCGGCAGCACCGGCTGGTCTACGGGCAATCACCTGCACTTTGAGACCCGTGTGGACGGTACTGCGGTGGATCCGTTCAGCTATTCCTATGAATACGTCTGACTGACAGGTACGGACAGAATAACGAATTACTGACAGCAAGGGAGGTGACGCAATGCTAAACGGGGTGAAGGTCATCGGAGTGATGTGCTCCGCTATCAACAAGGAGCCGTCAAAGCCGCTCATCGACAATCTTGCCGCGCTTATCCACAACAGCAAGGAATACAGACTGCTGGTATTTCAGTGCTTTGAGGATCTGTATGCCAATACTCCAAGCGACATCGGGGGCATGTCGGTTTTCAACCTGATAAACTACGATATCATAGACGTAATGGTGATAGTTCCGGCTTCGCTTCACTCAAAGGAGCACGCGGAGGCGCTGGCTGAAAACTGCGTGAAAAACGACGTTCCGCTTATATCCGTTGATATCCCCTTGCCGGGGGCTTACTGCGTCACCTTTGACTACATGGGGGCGTTCGGAGCGATCATCGAACATGTGCTTTCATGGCACAGCTGCAAGAGAATAAAGCTGGTTGCCGGCACAAAGGGAAATCCCTTTTCCGATGTCCGGGAGGAGACCTGCCGCAAGTTAATGAAAGAGCACGGGCTGGAGCTTCAGGAGCGCGACATTATGTACTGCGACTTCTGGGAGGGGCCGACCTATGACGCTATGGACAGGTTTTTCGAAAGCGGAGAGCCGCTGCCGGAGGTATTCATCTGCTGCAACGACTCCATGGCTATGGCTGTCTGCCTGAAACTGAACGAGCACGGGATAAACGTCCCCGATGATGTAATTGTAACAGGCTTTGACGGGATACAGATCGAAAAATTCCACAAGCCCCGGCTCACCACCGCAGTCCGGAACAACAATGCGCTTGCAAAAACGCTGCTGAAGCTCTCCGGCGAGATAATCTCCGGGAACTCCACCGAGCCATATCAGATCGACCTTGACTATGACCCGGTATTCAGCGAGAGCTGCGGCTGCGGCTGCAATGAGCTTGGAAACTCGAACCGCGTGATCGCCGACTTTGTAAGGAGCTACTCATACGCGCTGAATTACGAAGAACACGTCAACAACATGGAAAACCGCATTGCGTCCGACCCCACTCCCGAGAACGTGAACAAGGTGCTGAAGGAGTTCTGCTTCCGCAACACGGTCATCTGCCTGACGGACGAATTATACCAATGCATAACCGGCAGCAAGGAAACGCCGGGACAGTTCAGCGGCTTCGGGGACATGCATGTATTCTCCTGCACGTTTGACGACGGGCGGAAATCCGAGGGCGTGGTTTTCCCTGCGGCGCGGCTTATCCCATTGCTTGAGAACTCGTTCAGCGAATACAACACTCTGCTGATAACGGCGCTTCATTTCCAGGACTCGGTGCTGGGTTATATCGTCACCCACTATGTCAACGACGAGCACCACAACGAACGCCTGTACACATTCTGCACCAGCCTTGACCGCTGCATAGAGACAATGCGTATCCACGAGCATATGAGCAGCCTTAACCACCGGCTGGAATTCATGTTCACCCACGATCAGCTCACGAAAATATACAACCGTTATGGCTTCTACAACGGCTTCCGTGATAGCTACGACTCTGTAAGCGGCGAGCGCGACGTGTTTATCGTGTCGATCGACCTTAACGATATGAAATATATCAACGACAACTTCGGCCATGCCGCCGGAGACGACGCGCTGTGCATTACTGCGAGAGCGCTGGAGTCTGCTGCGGAATACTGTGGAGGCGGAGTTGTGTGCTCCAGGTTCGGCGGAGATGAGTTTGTCGCCGCAAAGGTCTGCCCGGGAGACGCCCGGCAGCAGGTGGAGAAGTACCGCAGCGGCTTTGTAAAGGTGCTGGAGGAGCTGAATTCCACCTCCAGAAAGCCATACAGGGTGAACGTGGGGCTGGGGGTTTATTCCGCGTCGCTGGAGGGTGTGGACTCGATCGACGGTCTTATCGAGCTTGCCGACCGGCTGATGTATTCCGACAAGGCAAGGCACAAGCGCCACCCCAGAAATACAATTTGATTCGTTCTTTTCAAACCGGGTCTTTTGATCCGGTTTTTCTTTCTGTTTCGTTATTATTCTACATGATATTACTTTATGTATATCGTTTATTTCAGAAAGCTGAATCTTATACTAATAACCGTTTAAACGAGGGAAAAGATTTACAGAAAGACAGTGCCGATATCTAGGAAAAGAAACGCCGACGTACTGTATGTACGTCAAGTTTCTTTGACGACGATAGCGGTGCTGGATTTCTGTAAAGATTTCCT
>JALEOL010000086.1 GCA_022766785.1 Oscillospiraceae bacterium | reverse complement strand
AATAATTAAAATTTGCACACCCCCTTGCCCAAAATGCACACCCCCACGACCTTTCGTTAAATAGTATAAAGGAATAAAATGGGAAAGGCTCTATGACGACCGTTTTTCAGTCACCGCAGAGCCTGCTTTCGTTAAATTGTGTTTGAAAAGCCCATTAAATAAGGGATTTCACAAAAATAAAATGGACACCAATCAAGATACGCATTGTATCAAAATTGGTGTCCGGTTATGGTCGGAGTGACAGGATTCGAACCTGCGGCCTCAACATCCCAAATGTCGCGCGCTACCAACTGCGCTACACCCCGAAAATGTATTTCCGATACGCACGAAGAAAAAACTTCGGTTTTTCGTATGTGCGAGGAATAGTAACCGATAAACGATTGCTATTATTATACCACAAGAAACAGCAATTGTCAAGCACAAAATTTATTGCGAAAATATCTTGACAATTTACAGATTTTGCGATAAAATAGAAATATCAGCAATAAAACTATTCCACATGTGAAAGGAGCACATCATGGGTCTTATAAAGGCAGCGCTCAGCGCAGTAGGCGGCAATCTTGCGGATCAGTATAAGGAGTACATATACTGTGATTCTCTTCCTAATGATATCCTCGCGGCAAAGGGTCACAAGAGGGTCGGCTCCAGGGGCAGCAACAAGGGCGACGACAATGTTATAACCGATGGCTCTGCTATCGCGGTGAACGAGGGTCAGTGCGCTCTCATCGTTGTTGACGGCAAGGTTTCTGAGGTCGCTGCGGAGGCAGGCGTGTTCGAGTTCAAGTCTGCTCTTTCGCCGTCCGTTTTCTCGGGAAATCTCGGCGACAGCCTGCTCAATTCTCTCAAGGATATCGGAGCCAGGATATCCTATGGCGGACAGGCAGCTCACGATCAGCGTGTTTACTACATCAACATGAAGGAGATCATGGGCAACCGCTACGGCACAGTTACCCCGATCCCGTTCCGCGTTGTTGATAACAACATCGGTCTTGACGTGGACGTTACGCTGCGCTGCAATGGTGAATATTCCTACCGTATTACCAACCCTGTTCTTTTCTATACTAATGTCTGCGGTAATTTCGCTGACACATACAACCGTTCCAACCTCGACAGCATGTTAAAGGCGGAGATCGTCACCGCGCTCCAGCCTGCCCTCGGAAAGATATCCGAGCAGGGCGTTCGTCCCAGCATGCTCCCGGGCAAGGCTATGGAGATATCCGACGCGCTCAACGAGGTGCTTTCCAAGAAGTGGGGCGAGGCAAGAGGTATCGTTATCGCTAATTTCGCGATGAATCCGCCCAGCCTTCCGCAGGATCAGCAGGAGATGATCACCAATCTCCAGAAGACCGCTGTTATGCGTAACGCAAACATGGCTGCCGCAACTCTTGTCGAGGCTCAGGCTTCCGCGATGAAGACCGCAGCAGGGAACCAGGGCGGCGCTATGATGGGCTTTATGGGAATGAACATGGCTCAGCAGCAGGGCGGCCTTAACGCTCAGCAGCTGTTCCAGATGGGCGCACAGCAGCAGGCTCAGGCAGCTCAGCAGGCGGCTGCACCGGCGGCTCCGGCACAGGGAAGCTGGACATGCGAGTGCGGTACAGCCAACACAGGAAAGTTCTGCGCGAACTGCGGTAAGCCCAAGCCTGCACAGGCAGAAGGCTGGACATGTTCCTGCGGCGCAGTGAACAAGGGCAAGTTCTGCCAGAACTGTGGCAAGCCCAAGCCGGCAGGCGCTCCTCTCTATCGCTGCGACAAGTGCGGCTGGCAGCCGGAGGATCCTTCAAATCCGCCAAAGTTCTGCCCCGAGTGCGGCGACCCGTTTGACGCAAACGATCTGGTGTAATTTCCATTTAACCGTAATTCACAGATACTGCCACTCTCAGCATTGCTGGGGGTGGTCTTTGTGCGTTAAAATGAACAATATAATTTCCCCGAAAGGCAATAATATATGTCAGTTCTCGATATTTTCAAAAAGCTGGAGTCACAGCGAACCCCCGAGCCGCAGGGCGCGGTGGAATTCATCATCTGCGGTCTGGGAAACCCCGGAACAGAGTACGAGGGCACTCGCCATAACATAGGATTTATGACGATAGATACGCTGTGCGACAAGTATAAGCTCGACTGCAAGAAGCTGAAATTCAAATCCCTCACCTGTGACGCTATGATATCCGGCAGGCGCTGCCTTATCATGAAGCCCACCACTTATATGAACAACAGCGGTCAGGCTGTGACTGAGGCGATGGCTTTCTACAAGATACCTCCCGAAAAGACCCTGATCATCTTTGACGATATTTCGCTGGAGCCCGGCAAGCTCCGTATCCGCAGAAAGGGCAGCGACGGCGGCCATAACGGGATAAAGAGCATAATCTACCTCTCCGGCTCGGATCAGTTTCCGAGGATTAAAATGGGCGTGGGCGCCAAACCGCACCCGGATTATTCCCTTGCGGACTGGGTGCTGGGTCACTTCAAAAAGGAGCAGGCGGAGGTGCTGGAAGCCGCTATGGACAACGCGGTAAGCGCCGTGGAGCTTATCGTTGACGGTAAGATCAACGACGCAATGAACAAATTCAATTCCTGAGGAAACAACGATGGATCTATTCTTTTATGCTGCGGAGCAAATCCCGGAATTCCACAGACTAAGTCAATACCTTGACGAAAAACATGACCTGCCTGCCCTTGTGACAGGCGTTTCGCATATACACAAGGCGCATTTCATCGGCGCGCTGCTCCGGAAGGAACGGCTCCGCCCGGTGCTCACTATAGCCGAGAATGAGGCGGAGGCGCAGCGCCTGTGCACTGACATCAACGCGATGTACGGCACCGGAACGGCTCTGCTCTATCCGGCTAAGGAGCTTCTTCTGGGAGACTACGAGGCTTCCTCTAAGGAGTACGAGCACAAGCGTATCTATGCGCTTTCTGCTATGCTTTTCGGGGAATGCAGCACTGTTATCTGCTCTCCCGAGGCGGCGGCTCAGCTGACTGTTCCGCCGGATGTGCTGCGGCAGCGCACAATTACTCTTTCGCAGGATATGGACATCTCACTGGAGGAGCTTACCGCAGGGCTTATCGCCGCCGGATATTCACGGTGCGACCTCATTGAGGGACCGGGGCAGTTCTCGGTGCGCGGCGGCATCGTGGATATATTCCCCCCGAGCTGCGCCGCTCCCTGCCGCCTTGAACTCTGGGGCGACACCGTGGACAGCCTGACTAGTTTCGATATCGAGACCCAGCGCCGCACCGAGCCGATAGAATCTGTCAGGATATCTCCTGCTTCCGAAATGCTGTTCAGCTCTGCGGAGGAGCTTTGCGAACGTATCGAGGCTCTCTCAAAGAAGCTGCGCGGAAAGAACGCACCGGAAATGCGCGAGCGCCTTTCTTCGGACTGCCAGAAGCTACGGGGTGGTATCACGCTCAGCGCCGCCGACCGTTTTTTTCCCCTGTGCTACGACAGCGAAGCGACGATATTCGACTATGCGCAGGCGGTATTCGTCTGCGAGAATACGTCTGTAAGGGAGAACTACCGGGCGATAGCCGCGCAGCACGCCGAGGATCTGCGCATTCAGACCGAGGAAAAGCGACTCTGCCGGGGGCTTGACCGCTTTATGCTGACAAAGGGCGAGCTGTATTCGGAGCTGGAGGAGCGCACCAGCGCCTATTTTGACACGTTTATCCGTGGGCGCGACATGCAGCTGGGTCTTCTCCTTGATGTCCAGGGTGCGATACAGACCTCTCCGTGGAGCGGCGAGCTTTCGGTGCTGCGCACGGAATTGCAGAACTATCTCGACATGGGCTTTTCCTGCGTGATATTCTCCGGTACGGAAAAGGGTGCGCATACCCTTGCCGGAGATCTCCAGGACGAGGGCTTCAAGGCTGACCTTGCTTCCGAGCCGGAGAAGCCGCTGAAGGGCAGGGTGATCGTTATCCCGGGCACCCTGGGCGCAGGAATGGAATACAGCACGACAAAGCTTGCTGTTTTCACCCACACCGCAGTGCACGCGGAAAGAAAGCGTCCGCCGAAAAAGAAAAAGGGCGAGGAGATACGTTCCCTTGCGGATATTTCTATCGGCGACCTGGTGGTGCATTATTCCCACGGGATAGGAATATTCGACGGCGTGCACAAGATAGAGACAGACGGCGTTGCAAAGGACTACATCAAGATACGCTACGCCGGCGCTGACGTGCTTTATATCCCAGTGACCCAGCTTGATCTTGTGTCAAGGTACATCGGCTCGGGCGACGTGGGCACGGTAAAGCTCAACAAGCTGAATTCTGACCAGTGGCAGAAGTCCAAGGCAAAGGCGAAGGCTGCCGCAAAGGAGATGGCGAGCGAGCTTATCGAGCTTTATTCACGCAGAATGAGGAGCAAGGGATTTGAGTTCCCACCGGACGACTCGCTCCAGGAAGATTTCGAGGCGCATTTCAATTACATCGAGACCAATTCGCAGCTGAGGTGCATCGACGAGATCAAGGCGGATATGATGAAGCCTGTTCCCATGGAGCGGCTGCTCTGCGGCGACGTGGGCTTCGGCAAGACCGAGGTCGCTCTGCGTGCTGCGTTCAAATGCGCCGAGGCAGGGAAGCAGTGCGCGGTTCTTGTTCCCACGACCGTGCTTGCATGGCAGCATTTCCAGACCTTCTGCAACCGCATGGAGGGCTTTCCGATTAATATCGCGCTGCTTTCCCGGCACAAGACTCCGGCAGAGCAGCGTGAGATACTCCGCCGCCTGAAAAACGGCAGTATAGATATCCTGATAGGTACTCACAGAATTATCCAGGAGGATATCAGGTTCAAGGATCTGGGACTGGTCATAATCGACGAGGAGCAGCGTTTCGGCGTTGCCCACAAGGAGAAATTCAAGGACATGTTCAACGGCGTGGATATCCTGACGCTTTCTGCAACGCCTATCCCAAGAACGCTGAACATGGCTATGAGCGGTATCCGCGACATGAGCGTCATAGACGAGCCGCCCCAGGACAGACAGCCGATCACCACCTATGTAATGGAGCACGACTGGGGCATTATAAAGCAGGCGATAGAAAAGGAGCTTCGCCGCAGCGGTCAGGTGTATTATATCCACAACCGGATAGACTCTATCTACAGCTGCGCCGAGAAAATACGCTCCCTCGTTCCGGAAGCCAGGGTCGGCGTTGCCCACGGAAAAATGACCGAGGAGCAGATGCTGGAAATATGGCGGCAGCTTCTTGACGGAAGTCTTGACGTGCTGGTCTGCACGACGATAATCGAAACCGGCGTGGACGTTCCCAATGTGAACACGCTGATAATCGAGAATTCCGACTGCATGGGACTTGCGCAGCTGCACCAGCTAAGGGGCAGAGTCGGCAGGACGAACAAGCGCGCCTATGCCTATTTCACGTTCCAGCGCGGAAAAGTCCTGTCGGAGATATCCCAGAAACGCCTTGACGCTATCCGCGAGTTCACGCAGTTCGGAAGCGGTTTCAGGATCGCCCTGCGCGACCTTGAGATAAGGGGCGCAGGAAGCATTCTCGGCGCGAACCAGTCCGGACACCTCGCGAATGTCGGATATGATATGTATCTTCAGCTGCTGGACGAGGCAGTCCGCGAGGAGCGCGGCGAAAAGGACGTCCACAAGGAGGAGTGTCTTGTGGATATCAAGATAGACGCGTTTATACCTGAGGACTATATCTCCAACCAGGCGCAGCGCGTGGACTGCTATCGCAAGATCGCAAGGATACAGTCGGAGGAGGACAGCATTGACGTCACCGACGAGCTGATAGACCGTTACGGCGATCCGCCAAAGTCGGTGGTCGGGCTTATCGAGGTCGCACGGCTGAGGAACATGGCAAGCGCCGCGGATATCGTTGAGATCACCCAGATGAAGGACGATCTGCTGTTCTATCTGGGTAAGTTCGACATGAAGAAGATTGCGGCGGTATCAAAGCTGTACGGAAAGCGAATGCTTCTGGAAACCACCGACAGGGGTCATATCAGAGTTACCCTTGACAAGAACGAGAAGCCGCTTGAAGCCATGCGTTCTGTGATACAGGCGATGAACGAAGCATAAAAATAACTCCCGGTGCATTTCAAAATGCCCGGGAGTTTTTGTGCTCAGTTTTTGGGGAACTCGGTATTGTTTATAGTGTTTGTCAGTTCAGGGACGTTCTTCACGCAGAAGTCCACCATAACGCTTGCGACCTTTGCCGCGGTCTCTATCGAAAGCTCCTTGCCGGATTTGTTCCATTCAAGGAACAGGTTCAGAAATCCGCCGTTGATGAATGAAGCCAGAAGCGTGACGTATTTTTCATCGGAGGGTATCGAGATGTTGCCGAGTATTTTATCCGTGGAGGATTTGAGGACGTTTTTCATGCGCGATATCAGCACGCCCCGGAAGTCGCTTTTCATCAGCTGGAAATAAAATCCGTACTGCTCGGTAATAAGCCGGCTCAGCTCAATGAACACGGTGTAGGTGCTGTTCATAAGGCTGTAGGTGTCAAAGCGCGACAATATGGCAGTGAGTGCGTCAACGATCTCTGACTCTGTTTCGTCAAGAATGTCTGTTATGTTGCTGTAGTGTGTGTAGAATGTACGGCGGTTGACATTTGCAAGGGTCGTCAGCTCGCTTATAGTGATGGAGGCGATATCCTTGTTCTCCATTATCTTGAAAAGCGCTGTGCGGATAGCCTTTTTGGTTCTGATGACTCTTTTGTCGCTGTTGTTTCTTGTTGTAATAGCCATGATACACTGCCTTTCTGCACATTTGTCTGTTTGTTCACATGTGGTTATTATATCACATAAAGCACATATTGTCAACATGATGTGACACTATCGCCGTTTTTTCGTTATACTCATTTTAAATAGCTGTTAATAGAATATTTATATAATCGCTTTCCTGAATTGTATGTCAGATCACGGCTGAGCAAACAACCACCTTCTGGAAATAATGACGAAAGACCCTTGACGGCGGTCATCGGACGTGATATAATAAATATGGAATTTTCTTGCATGAAAGGAAGTTTTACTATGTCAAATATCATTATAACCGATGATGAACCTTTGAATATCCGTATGGCGGAATTTGTGCTGCGCAAGAACGGATATAACACGATAAGCGCGCATTCCGGGGAGGAATGTCTTTGCGCTGTCTGCGGCGATACCGACCTTGTTCTGCTCGATCTGCTGATGCCGGGGATTGACGGGCTTCAGACCTACGAGCGCCTGCGGAGCATAAACCCACAGCTGCCCGTGATATTCCTTACTTCCGCCGAGGACAGCGACGCTCTTGAAAAAATAAAGAGCACCGGCGCACCGCTGGTAAGCAAGCCGTTCCGACCGGATACGCTGCTGTCCGCAGTCAGGAAAGCGCTGTCTGCCGGTAAGTAAAATTCAGCTGACCAAAGCGCCTTTACTCATGACGCGCGTTCCGGGTCACAGAATTAACGCGTTTTTTTTGTAACATTGCACCAAATCGGGAGAAAACCCCTTGACAAATTATGCAGAATATATTAAAATCTTAAATGTATAAACGTTTACACAAGCGTTTTTTCTGACCCGTCACGGGAACACTGAATAATCAAGGAGATCATAAATATGGCTTACATTTTAGGCGTTGACATCGGCACCTCCGGTACAAAGACTGTCCTTTTCTCTGAGGACGGCACACCTGTTGCTAGTGCAACCTATGAATACCCACTGTACACTCCCCAGAACGGTTACGCGGAGCAGGAGCCGCTGGACTGGTGGAATGCGTCTGTAAACGGTATCAGGGACGTTATCGCCGAGAGCAAGGTAAGCCCCGAGGATATAAAGGGCGTGGGTCTGTCAGGTCAGATGCACGGTCTTGTCATGCTGGACGCCGACAATCAGCCGATCCGCAAGTCTATAATCTGGTGCGATCAGCGTACCGCAAAAGAGGTCGTTGAGATTACCGATAAAGTAGGCGCCGACAGAATGATCGAGATCACCGCAAATCCTGCCATTACCGGATTTACAGCCGCAAAGATCATGTGGGTGAAGAACAACGAGCCGCAGAATTACGAGAAATGCCGTCATATCCTGCTGCCCAAGGATTACATAAGATTTATGCTCACCGGCGAATACGCGACCGAGGTTTCCGACGCCAGCGGAATGCAGCTTCTGGATATCCCGAACCGCTGCTGGTCTGATGAAGTACTGACTAAGCTTGGCATTGACAAGGCGCTTCTTGCAAAGGTGTATGAGTCCCCGGAGATCACCGGTACAGTCACCGCAAAGGCGGCGGAGCTTACCGGGCTGAAGGCTGGCACTCCCGTTGTGGGCGGAGCAGGCGATAATGCTGCAGCGGCAGTAGGCACAGGCGTTGTCGAGGACGGAAAGGCTTTCACGACCATTGGTTCTTCCGGCGTTGTGTTTGCGCATACCTCGGATATTTCCATTGACAAAAAGGGCAGAGTACATACTTTCTGCTGCGCGGTTCCCGGCTGCTGGCATGTTATGGGCGTTACACAGTCCGCAGGGCTTTCGCTGAAATGGTTCAGGGATAATTTCGCGTGGGCTGAAATGGAGACTGCGCTTTCCATGGGTGTTGACCCGTATTACATTATGGACAAGGAAGCAGGCAGCGTCCCGATCGGCGCAAACCGGCTTCTTTACATGCCGTATCTTAACGGCGAGAGAACTCCGCACCTCGACCCGAACGCGCGCGGCGTGTTCTTCGGGCTTTCCACCATGCACAAGAAAAAGGAGATGCTCCGCGCAGTAATGGAAGGCGTTTCCTACTCTCTGCGCGACTGTGTTGAGGTAATGCGCGAGATGAACATAAACGTCAGCGACATGATGGCGTGCGGCGGCGGCGGAACTTCTCCGCTGTGGCGTCAGATGCTTGCCGACCTTTACGGCTGTCCGGTAAAGACCACCCAGAACAAGGAAGGCCCTGCGCTTGGCGTGGCTCTGCTTGCGGCAGTCGGTGCAGGTATCTACAAGAGCGTTCCCGAGGCGTGCCGTGCAGTCATCAAGCCCGAGAAGATACAGGAACCTATCGCGGAAAACACCGCCGAGTATGAAAAGGTATATGCAATGTACCGCAGGCTTTATCCGGCAATGAAGCAGTGTTTTGCTGAGCTTTCTCAGATGTAAATAATAGGGATGAATAAGAATGCCTCCTGAGTGGTGATCATTTGGGGGGCATTTTCAGAATAAGACTGCTGTCAGGTAAATTTCCCCGGTAAAGCGCCGGGAGTATATATGATGAACCGGAGGTACAATATGTTTTGTGAAGAGTGTGGTAAAAAGCTGAGACCGCAGGCGCGTTTCTGTCCTCATTGCGGTCATAAGGTTGATCAGAATATTATGCCGAATGCTGCTACTGCACCGGCGCAGGAAGCGGCAATTCCGTCAGAAACGGAAGTCCCGAAGCCGGTTATTGCGGAGCCTGTCGCATTTGAACCGGCAGCCGAGCCTGTCCCCGAGCCGGTCGAAGAAGCGCCGCAGGAGAGCACGCCGGAAGCCGCAGTCGAGGAAGTGCCGGAGCCTGTAGCATTTGAACCGGCAGCCGACCCTGTCCCCGAGCCGGTCGAGGAAGTACCGCAGGAGAGCACGCCGGAAGCCGCAGTTGAGTATGTTCACGAGCCT
The DNA here is from genome assembly GCA_022766785.1 of Oscillospiraceae bacterium. GTDB lineage: Bacteria > Bacillota > Clostridia > Oscillospirales > Ruminococcaceae > CAG-115. The sequence continues at coordinate 24,475 of JALEOL010000086.1, read as the reverse complement.
GTCGCATTCGAACCGGCAGCCGAGCCTGCCCCCGTGCCGGTCGAGGAAGCGCCGCAGGAGACCGCGCCGGAAGCCGCAGCCGAGGAAGTGCCAGAGCCTGTCGCATTAGAACCGGCAGCCGAGCCTGTCCCCGTGCCTGTCGAGGAAGCGCCGCAGGAGAGCACGCCGGAAGCCGAAGTTGAGGAATTGCCCGAGCCTGTAGAAGCCGAACCAGCCCCTGAGCCGATCCCCGAGCCGGTCGAAGAAGCGCCGCAGGAGACCGCGCCGGAAGCCGCAGCCGAGGAAGTGCCGGAGCCTTTAGCATTTGAACCGGCAGCCGAGCCTGTCCCCGAGCCGGTCGAGGAAGCGCCGCAGGATACCATACCGGAAGCCTCAGTTGAGGAAGTTCCCGAGCCTGTAGCATTTGAACCGGCAGCCGAGCCTGCCCCCGTGCCTGTCGAGGAAACGCCGCAGGAGAGCACGCCGGAAGCCGCAGTTGAGGAAGTGCCAGAGCCTGTCGCATTCGAACCGGCAGCCGAGCCTGTCCCCGAGCCGGTCGAAGAAGCGCCGCAGGAGACTATACCGGAAGCCGCAGCCGAGGAAGTGCCAGATCCTGTAGCATTCGAACCGGCAGCCGAGCCTGCCCCCGAGCCGGTCGAAGAAGCGCCGCAGGAGACCGCACCCAAGCCCGATCCCGAGCCTGAGGAGGAAGAATTCACCTCCACCGCCGCGGCATTCTCGTCCTTTGAGCTTGAAGAGATAAAGCGTGCAATGAAGAAAAAGATCAATGCACCGGAACCTGTATTCATCGACAAGGAGAAGCTCGCCGCCGAATTGTATAACAACCTTTACGAAAATCTCTACGAAAATCTCCGCGAGAACTTAAAGCGTGAGATACTAAAGGAACTAGAAGAAGAACGCAAAGAAACCAGCGCTCCCAAAAAGGGATTTTTCAAGAAACGCTGAACCATTGTCAGATTTCAGCCCCTGCGTTATCGTAGGGGCTTCTTGATAAAACAAAATTACCAGGAGGATAAAAATGTACACACCCAACGAACACCGATATGATAAAATGGTATACAACCGCTGCGGCAACAGTGGTCTGAAGCTGCCTGCAGTTTCCTTTGGAATATGGCAGAATTTCAGCTATAAAGACAGGTTCGAGAACATGGAGAAAATGATACACACCGCTTTCGACCTGGGAATAACATACATCGACGCTGCCAACAACTACGGCAATCCCTATAACGGCTCCGCGGAGGAAAATCTTTGCAGGATACTCGACCGGGGAATGCGCCCATACCGCGATGAACTTATAATCGCCACAAAAGCCGGATATGAAATGTGGGACGGCCCTTACGGCGACCGTAATGGCTCCAGGAAATACCTGACAGCCTCCCTCGACCAGTCGTTGAAGCGCTTGAAGCTGGATTATGTGGATATTTTCTATCATCATGTGTTCGACCCGAATACGCCGATTGAGGAGACCGCCCTCGCCCTTGATAACGCGGTAAGGCAGGGAAAGGCGCTCTATGTCGGCATTTCAAACTACAACAAGGCGCAGACCGCTGAAATAATGTCGATTTTTAAGGAGCTTCACACGCCGTTCGTTATTAATCAGCCAAGCTATTCCATGTTCAACCGTTGGATAGAGACCGACGGGCTGCGTGATTTCGCCGCAGAAAACGGCGTTGGACTGGCGGTGTTCCAGCCGCTTTTCCAGGGACTGCTCACCGATCGCTATCTGCACGGCATTCCCGAAGGCTCCCGGGTCGCAAAGGGCAATTCCTGGCTTCAGAACGACATCAACGAGGATAAGCTGTCAAAGGTACGCAGACTTAACGAGATCGCCGCAAACAGGGGGCAGAAGCTCTCACAAATGGCTATCTCCTGGGCGTTACGGGAGGGAAAAGTCACCACGGTGCTTATCGGAGCGTCCTGCCCGGAGCAGATAACCGAGAACGCCGCGGCGGTGGAGAAACTTGATTTCACACCGGACGAGCTTTCCGCGATCGACAGCATTCTTTCAGAATAATTTCACAGTTTTGTTTCAAGTCATAAAAAAACTACTTGCAAATATCACTGTGTTGTGCTATAATATATAGGATAATAAATGGCGGCATAGCGCTGTAAAAATCTGGCTGTGTTGTCCCGCCGAACGGAATCTTTCCGCCAGGCAGACGAAGAATACTGCCGGAGCAGCAGTCCGCCAATGCCGTATACAGGCGCAGCGCCGGTGAACGAAGGCATAATGCCCTCATATCCGGTGAAAGACGCTGTACGGCATAAGAAGTGAACCGAAAGGAAGTTGATTATGGCTAAGATCGCAGTTCTGGGCTACGGTACGGTTGGCTCAGGAACAGTTGAGGTTTTCTATAAGAATAAGGAAAGCCTTGAAAAGAAGGCTGGACAGGATTTGGATATCAAATATATCCTGGATATCCGTGATTTCAGCAATGATCCTTTAAAGGACAAGTTCGTCAAGGATTTCAATATTATTCTGAATGACCCGGAGGTTACGGTCGTAGCCGAGGTCATAGGCGGGCTCAAGCCGTCATATGATTATGTTAAGTCCGCTCTCGAAGCTGGCAAGAGCGTTGTTACCTCTAACAAGGAGCTTGTTGCGGCAAAGGGCGCGGAGCTTCTCGCTATCGCTAAGGAAAAGAACGTGAACTTCTTCTTTGAGGCGAGCGTTGGCGGCGGCATTCCGATCATCAAGCCGCTCCATGCATGTCTTTCCGCTAACGAGATCGACGAGATCGCCGGTATCCTTAACGGTACCACTAACTTCATTCTCACCAAGATGATCCGCGACGGCATGGATTTCGAGAAGGCGCTCAAGATCGCACAGGAGCTGGGTTACGCAGAGCGCAATCCCTCTGCCGATGTTGACGGTCACGACGCATGCCGCAAGATCTGCATTCTGGCTTCGCTGGCGTTCGGTAAGCATGTTTATCCCGAGAGCGTACACACCGAGGGTATCACAAAGATCACCCTTGAGGACGTTGCATACTGCGACAGCGCAGACTGCAAGATCAAGCTCATCGGCTGCGCAAAGCGCGAGAACGAGGGCAAGATCTCTATCGGCGTTTTCCCGGCAGTTATCAGGGACGAAAGCCAGCTTGCAGGCGTAAACGACGTATTCAACGCTATCCTTGTACGAGGCGACGCTACAGGAGATGTTGTGTTCTATGGCAAGGGCGCAGGTAAGCTCCCCACGGCAAGCGCTGTCGTTTCTGATATCGTTTCCGCAGTGAAGCATTCCGGCACCAGCAAGTCCCTCACCTGGGCTGACAGCACGCAGGATTTCATTCTGGATTTCACAGATTTCACCTGCGCAAATTATGTCAGACTTTCTTCCAGGAACGTGGAAGTTACCAAGGCGCTCATCAAGGCGCTTTTCGGAGAGGTCACCTATCTCTCCAGAAAGAACCAGCCCGAGAACGAGCTGGCGTTCACCACCGGTGTTATGTCTGAGAAGGACGCTCTCAGCGCTATCGAAAAGGTTTCGGACGGCGCAGAGCTTCTCGGCAGGATCCGTGTACTGGATTATTGATACAGCATTGCTGACACTATGCAGCGGGTCGGCGAGCGGCTGACCTGACTGCGGCAGCCGGCTCAATCGGCTGTACTGATAAATTCGGAGGAAAAGATAATAATAATGGAAGCAGAAACTCCCAAGTATAAGCGTGTGCTGCTCAAACTGAGCGGCGAGGCTCTTTCAGGCGACAAGGGCAGCGGTCTTGATATCCCCACAATTGAAAATATATGCCACAGTATCAAAAAATGCGCTGACGCAGGCGCTGAGATCGGTATCGTTGTCGGCGGCGGCAACTTCTGGAGGGGCAGAAGCTCCGAGGGCATGGACAGGGCAAGGGCAGACCACATCGGTATGCTCGCTACTGCAATGAATGCCCTTGCGGTGGCTGACGTTCTGGAGAAGCAGGGCTGCACCGTGCGCGTACAGACTGCGATCACAATGCAGCAGGTGGCGGAGCCGTTCATTCTCGGCAAGGCTATTCGTCATCTTGAAAAGGGCAGGGTCGTGATATTCGGCTGCGGTACCGGAAACCCGTTCTTCTCCACGGACAGCGCGGCTTCTCTGCGTGCTGCGGAGCTTGGCGCGGATATCCTGTTAAAGGCTACCATGGTAGACGGTATCTACGACAAGGATCCCAAGAAGTTCCCCGACGCTGTGAAGTACGATGTTATAACTCATCATGACATTCTCGTGAAGAAGCTCCAGGTAATGGACAGCGCTGCTGCCGCTATCTGCACCGAGAACAATATTCCTATAATCGTATTCGATCTGAGCCGACCAGACAACATCTATGACGCGGTCATGGGAAAGAATGTCGGAACGCTCGTTACCAAGCATAAGCCGCAATAATATTTCAGAGAGGTGCCAAAATGAAAGAAATACTCGACACAGCCAAGGAAAAGATGGGAAAGTGCGTGAATGCGCTTGAAAGCGAGCTTGCGACTATACGCGCAGGCAGAGCAAATCCCGGTGTTCTTGACAGGATCACTGTGGATTATTACGGCTGCCCCACTCCTGTGAACCAGATGGCTTCTATCTCGGTATCCGAGGCGAGGATACTTGTTGTTCAGCCGTTTGACGCTTCGACCCTGAAGTCTATTGAAAAGGCGATCCAGGCGAGCGACCTCGGCATCAACCCCACCAACGACGGCAGAGTGCTCCGCATTGCTTTCCCCCAGCTTACAGAGGATCGCAGAAAGGAGCTTTGCAAGCAGGTCAGCAAGATCTGCGAGGAGAGCAAGGTCGCTGTGCGCAATGTACGCCGTGACGCTCTTGACAAGCTGAAAGCAAAGAAGAAAAACAGCGAGATCACCGAGGACGACCTCAAGGACGCTGAAAAGAGCGTTCAGAAGCTCACTGACAAGTACATCGAAACTATCGACGCTGTGTGCGCTGACAAGGACAAGGAGATCATGTCTATCTGATGTCAAATTCTACTGTTCCACAGCATATCGGCATAATCATGGACGGCAACGGCAGATGGGCGAAAAAGCGCGGTCTGCCCAGGAATTTCGGACATAAGCAGGGCGCGGCTGTATTCAAAAAGACGATCAACTGGGCGAGGGAGCTTGGGGTTAAATGCGTGACATTCTATGCGTTTTCCACCGAGAACTGGAAGCGTCCGGCGGAGGAAGTCAACGGTATTATGAACCTGCTGCGCCAGTATATCAAGGATATCCGCGCTGCGGCAAGGGAGGATATCCGGTTCATTTTCCTGGGGGATATCACGGCTCTTCCCCCTGACATCACGGAGGAGCTTATGGATATCCAGAACTCCACCGTGGACAATACCGGGTTTATTGCCGGAGTCGCGCTCAATTACGGCGGCAGGGACGAGATCGTCAGAGCCGCCAGACTGCTTGCGCAGAAGGCTGTGGACGGTGAGATCATTCCGGCTGGCATAACCGAGGACGCAATGGACAAACTGATGTATACAGCCCAGATGCCGCCGCTCGATCTTGTCATAAGACCCAGCGGTGAGCAGCGTCTGTCGAATTTCCTCATATGGCAGGCAGCGTATGCGGAGTTCGTTTTTATGGACGTACTCTGGCCGGACTTTACAAAAAAGCATCTGGAACAGGCTATCGATGAATATATCGGGCGAGACCGTCGTTTCGGCGGTGTGTAGTTCCAGAGGAAGGGTTGCTTATGGGCAAGAGACTGATTTCTGCCGGTGTCGGTATTGTGATAGGCGTCTCAATACTGATTTTTGATAACCTCTTTGTTTACTGTGCTGCGATTTGTTTTTTCTCAGCCGTTGCGGTGTGGGAGCTTACACGCGCGATAAAGTGCGAAAAGCTCACGGTTCTGCGATGGTCGAGTATCGTCATGGGCGCAGTTTACCCTGCGGTCATGATCATCGACTGGGCAAACTTCCTCATTCTGCCAGTGTCCATGGGCTATGTGCTCCTTATGGCGCTGGTAATGCTGAAATGCCATAAGGAAGTCCGGTTCGAGCAGGTGCTGGCGTGCGGTGCTGCTGGGGGACTTCTTCCGGTTGCGCTGAGCAGTATCATTCTGCTGAGATATTCCGAATGCGGCAAGGATCTTGGCATTTTTATGCTGCTGTATCTGCTGTTCTGCGCCTGGTTCGGCGACTCCGGAGCTTACTTTGCCGGCACTTTTTTCGGAAAGCACAAGCTCTGCCCCAATATCAGCCCAAAGAAAACCTTTGAGGGACTTGTCGGCGGCGTTGTTACCGTGGGAATTGTGACTACCATTCTTCTGGTGATATATAACAATTTTATCCTCGGGGAGCAGCAGCTCAGTTACGCGGTGCTCATTCCTCTGTCTATGGTGGCGTCCCTTGTCGGCGTTGTTGGCGATCTTTCCGCTTCTGTGATAAAGCGCGAGTACAGCGTAAAGGATTTCGGCAACATTATGCCGGGGCACGGCGGCGTGCTGGACAGGTTCGACAGCGTTATTCTTGTCGCGCCGTTCCTATATGTAGTCATGTCGATGCTTGGCGGCTATATTTTTGCATGATCATTATCTGCCCATTCACCAGCGTGAATGGGTGGTTTTGTTCAGAATGGATTTTGATAAAATTATTGTTGTACTATATTTTTTGTGGGAGTATATAATAAAATGAAGAATATCGTGGTGCTGGGCTCCACCGGGTCGATCGGAACTCAGACGCTTGACGTTTGCAGAATGCACGGTTTCGGAATAAAGGCGCTTTCCGCAGGGAGAAATACCGGGCTTCTGGAAAAGCAGGCGAGAGAATTCCAGCCGGAGTATGTCTGCATATTCAGCGAGGACGCATATTCCGATATGAAGCAGCGCCTTTCCGACACGAATATAAAGGTTCTCTGCGGAATGGAGGGTCTGTGCAGCCTTGCCGGGCTGAAGTGTGATATCGTGGTGAATTCGGTGGTGGGAATGGTAGGACTTGTCCCCACGCTGGAGGCGGCAAAAGCCGGAAATGATATCGCGCTTGCCAACAAGGAAACGCTGGTCGCCGGCGGCAGACTTGTCACCGACTGCGTAAAGAGTAATAATGTAAGACTTCTCCCCATAGACAGCGAGCATTCGGCGATATTCCAGTGCCTTATGGGAGCAGGCAGCAACCGCCCCGAGAAGATACTTCTGACCGCTTCCGGAGGGCCTTTCTATGGCTGGACGCGGGACGAACTATCGGACGTGACCGTGGAACAGGCGCTAAGACACCCGAACTGGAGCATGGGAGCAAAGATCACGATAGACAGCGCAACGCTGATGAACAAGGGTCTGGAGCTTATCGAGGCTGTCCGGCTGTTCGATGTGAAGCCGGAGCAGGTGGAGATCGTGGTGCACAGGCAGAGCATAATCCACTCCGCTGTAGAGTTTGCGGACGGCGCGGTGATAGCTCAGCTTGGCACTGCGGATATGCGCATTCCGATACAGCTTGCGCTGACCTATCCCGAAAGGCTGACGTCGCCGGCAAAGCGGCTTTCCCTGTCAGACGTGGGGGAGCTTACGTTCGGCAGGGCTGACGAGGATACGTTCATCTGTCTTGCCGCGGCGAAGAAAGCCATTGCGATGGAGGGCAACGCGCCCTGTATCGTCAATTCCGCGAATGAAGCGGCTGTCGCTCTTTTCCTGCAAAGGAAGATAGGGTTCAACGACATCGGCGAGGCTGTCTGCGGAGCGCTCGGGAGCGTGAAATTCATACCGGAGCCGACGCTCCAGGATATACTGGATACCCGAACCGCCGCGGAGGAATACGTCGCACAGCGGTTCGGCGGCTGAAAATGGAGGTAATATGCAGATCTTAATTGCGATACTGGCTTTCTGCGTTATAATAATCATTCACGAGCTTGGGCATTTCACTGCGGCAAAGCTGTGCGGCGTTCAGGTGAACGAGTTCGCGCTGGGAATGGGACCGGTCATTCTGCGGAAAAAGGGCAAGGAAACAGAGTATGTTATCCGCCTGCTCCCGATAGGCGGCTCCTGCTCCATGGAGGGGGAGAGCGAGGACAGCGAAAATCCGCGTGCGTTCAACAGAAAGCCGGTCTGGCAGCGAATGATAGTCATTATCGCTGGGCCGGTGATGAACCTGATACTCGGTTTTTTGGCGGCGATGATATATATCTGTGCCGTTCAAAATGTCGGAACTACCACCATCAGCATGTTCCCGGAGACCTCGATCTGCAGTGAACAGCTTCAGGTCGGCGATCAGATCGTTTCTGTGGAAAATACCCATGTGTGGACTACCTACGACATACAGTACAAGATGCAGAGCAATTCCGGCAGGACTAACGCAAACGGCGATCTTCTGCTGGATTTCAAGGTAAAGCGCGGCGGCGAGATAATCACGCTGAAGGACGTGCCGTTTCAGGTAGAAACTGACGCGGAGGGGAACAGCAGCATAATTTACGGCTTCTATGTTCAGCCGCTGGAGCGTAATTTCCTTACCGTACTCGAATACAGCGCCCGGGAGACCGCCTCGATCAGCCGAATGATACTGTTCACTATCGCGGATCTGTTCAAGGGCAAGTACGGGCTGAAAGACCTGTCCGGCCCCGTCGGCACTGTGACCGTCGTATCACAGAGCGTAAGCTACGGACTGGCTTCGTTCATGTACCTGTTTGCGTTCATCACGGTGAATGTGGGAGTGTTCAACCTGCTGCCGATCCCGGCGCTGGACGGCTGCCGGTTCCTGTTCCTTATCATTGAGGCGATACGCCGCAAGCCGCTTAAACCCCAGGTCGAGGGGATAATTCACCTGGTCGGCTTCGGGCTGCTTATGCTGCTCATGCTTGTGGTGACTTTCGGAGATATCAGTAAGCTCATCAGCGGAGGTTTTCAGTGAGTAAAAAAAAGGTAAAGGTCGGCGGTCTGACCCTCGGAGATGGCCATATTTACATTCAGTCCATGCTGAATATCCCGGCGGAGAAAGTTGCTGAGAGCGCAGCCCAGGCGGCGGAGCTTGAAAAAGCAGGATGTGAGATCATCCGCGCGGCTATACCAACGCCGGAGGATGTGCGGCTTATCCCTGCGATAAAGAATGCAGTAAATATCCCGGTAGTAGCCGACATTCATTTCGATCACAGAATTGCTCTTGCCTGCGTTGAGGCAGGTGTCGATAAAATACGGATAAACCCCGGCAATATTGGCGGCGCCGACCGTGTAAAAGCAGTAGCCGACGCCTGCCGCAGCCACAATATTCCGATAAGGATAGGCGTAAATTCCGGCTCGCTGGAGCGTCACCTGCTGGAGAAATACGGCAGCCCGACTCCGGAAGCGCTGGTGGAAAGCGCGCTGGGGCATGTAAAGCTGCTGAACGACTGCGATTTTGACGATATCGTCATCAGCATAAAGTCCTCGGACGTGAAGCTGATGATAGCCGCATACAGACTGCTGGCTCAGCAGGTGGACTACCCCCTGCACCTCGGAGTTACCGAAGCCGGGACGGAGCGCATGGGACTTATAAAATCCGCAGTGGGGATAGGCTCGCTGCTGTGCGACGGGATCGGGGACACTATCCGCGTGTCCCTCACCGCCGACCCGGTAAGGGAGATATACGCCGCAAAGGATATACTCAGCGCCTGCGATATGGGAGGCGGAGTGCAGATAGTTTCCTGCCCGACCTGCGGAAGAACAAAAATCGCGCTGATCCCGCTTGCGGAGCAGGTGGAGAAGCTCTGCGCGGATATCCGCAAGCCTATTAAGGTGGCGGTCATGGGCTGTGTTGTGAACGGTCCCGGAGAAGCGAGGGAAGCCGACATAGGAATAGCCGGCGGCAATGGCGAGGGCATTCTTTTCAAAAAGGGAAAGGTGCTCCGGAAAGTGCCCGAGGATAAGCTCCTTGAGGAACTGAAAAAAGAGATAGAACTGCTGTGAGAAGTAATGAGGAAGGATTTTGCGAATGTCTGCGATATTAAGCGAGCTTTTTGACGGACTGACCCTGCCCGGGAGCGTGGCAGACGGTACAGTGCTTAAAATAGTCTACACCGAGCAGAATAACGAGATTTTTATTAATCTGGCACTGGACAAGCTGTGCCCTGCGGTGGAAATTCTCGCTGCCGAGGGGCTTATCTCCGCGGCGGCAGGGGGAGCAAGGGCGCGTATCTATCCAAGCTATCCCGGGTCGCTGTACACTGCGGACTACATCAGCGAGGTGCTGTCCCTGTTAAAGGACAGAAACGGCGCAGTGAACGGGTATCTTGACAACGCCGAGATAAACGACGACGGAGAAAACTGCGAAATATCCCTGAAAAACGGCGGCAGGGACATGCTCATTCAGATGGGTATTGATAAGTCCGTTGAGCGAATGATAAAGGGATTTTTCAAAAAGGATATCCACGTTGAGTTCACCGGGGTATCCGAGGTGGACATGGAGGAATACATGAAAGCGGAGGAGCGCCCTCCGGTACAGGTGGTGCCTTATACCCCGGCTCCTCCCCCCTCTGAGAACAAGTTCCAGGGCGGCGGAGCAAAGGGCGGCAGGCGCGGCTCCTCTGTGCTGAAAGAGCCAAAGGAGATAAAGCTGCCGTTTGAGTCCGAAGTTCTGGAAAGCGACGCAACGCTGTTTTACGGCAAGGGAATAAGCGAAGCTCCCCTTAAAATGTCCGAGACCTTTGGCGAGGGCGACGAGGTAACGCTGTGGGGCGAGGTATTCAAGACTGACGAAAAGACCTCCCGGGACGGCAACACGTTCATTTTCACGGCTTATTTTTCCGACAAGACTTCCTCTGAAATACTCAAGGTGATCACCCCAACAGAGAACAGCGACCTCATCAAGAGCAACATAAAGCCCGGAAAGGCGATAATCGTCAGCGGTAAATTCGAGTTTGATACATTTGCAAAGTGTCTGAATATACGCCCGTGGTCTATCGCTTCGGTCAAGACCAAGAAGCGCAGGGACAAGGCGGAGGAGAAGCGCGTTGAGCTTCATATGCATACCACAATGTCGGATATGGACGCGGTAACGCCCCCTGCGGAGCTTGTTAAGCAGGCATATGCGTGGGGACACAAGGCGGTAGCCATAACCGATCACGGCAACGTTCAGGCGTACCCCGAGGCGATGAACACCGTCGAGAAGATACGCAAGGACGGCGGCGAGTTCAAGATTATCTACGGTATGGAAGCGTACTTCGTGAACGACTCCGGAGCGCTTGTTTCCGGCTGCAACGAGTGTCCCGTGAACGGCGACGTTATCGTGTTCGATATCGAGACCACCGGACTCAGCCGTGAGCTTGACCGCATAACCGAAATAGGCGCGGTGAAGCTGAACAACATGCAGATAGTTGACCGTTTCCAGACCTTTGTGAACCCCGAAAGACCCATTCCGGCAAACATCACTGAGCTTACCGGGATAACCGATGAAATGGTGGAGGACGCACCCTCTGAAAAGGAAGCCCTGGAGAAATTCATCGCGTTCGCCGGTAAGGGCGTGCTTGTGGCGCATAATGCGGATTTCGATACGTCGTTCATAAAGCTGGCGTGCGAGAGGCAGGGGCTGACCTATGATATACGCTATGCGGATACTCTGAAGCTGTGCCGCGCGGCGCTCCCTCACCTCAAAAGCCACAAGCTGGATGCGGTCGCAAAGGAATACAAGCTGGGCGACTTCAATCATCACCGTGCCATTGACGACGCAGAAATGCTGTCAAAAATCTTTATCTCGCTGGTGACTGTTTCCTGCAAGGGGCATTCGCCGGAGAAGTTCGGGGATTTCAACCGTATCCTCGGCGATGTGGACGTGAAGAAGCAGCCCACCTACCACATGATAATCCTGGTCAAGAACCAGACCGGGCTGAAAAACCTGTACAAGCTGGTGTCCTATTCCAACCTGAATTACTTCTACAGAAAGCCCCGGGTGCCGCTTTCCGAATTGCAGAAGCACCGCGAGGGGCTTATCGTAGGCAGCGCCTGCGAAGCCGGAGAGCTTTTCCGGGCGATACTTGACGGTAAGAGCCAGGAGCAGATAGAGGAGATAGCCTCCATTTACGACTATCTCGAAATACAGCCTATCGCAAATAACGAGTTCCTTGTGCGCGAGGGCAGGGTGGCTGACGACGAGGGTCTGCGCCAGCTCAACATGCGTATCGTAAAGCTCGGCGAGAAGCTCGGCAAGCCTGTCGTGGCGACCTGCGACGTTCACTTCATGAACAAGGAGGACGGGATTTTCCGTAAGATACTCCAGGCAGGGCAGGGCTTCAAGGACGCCGATAACCAGGCGCCGCTGTACCTGCGCACCACCGATGAAATGCTGGAGGAATTCAGCTATCTCGGCGAGGAAAAGGCGAAAGAGGTCGTAATAACCAACACCAACGCCATCGCCGACATGGTGGAGGATATCCGCCCGATACCCAAGGGAACTTACACCCCGTCCATCGAGGGCGCGGAGGAAGAACTGCAGAACCTCTGCTGGACAAGGGCGATGAACTGGTACGGCTACGAGGATCAGATACCTGACATAGTTACCAAGCGTCTCCAGAAAGAGCTTGACGCGATAATCAAATACGGCTTCTCGGTGCTGTACATGATCGCCCAGAAGCTGGTGAAATACTCCGAGGACAACGGCTATCTGGTAGGCTCGCGAGGTTCGGTAGGCTCGTCGTTCGTTGCGATAATGTCCGGTATCTCCGAGGTAAACCCCCTTGCGCCGCATTACCGCTGCCCCAAGTGCCGCTGGAACGAGTTCGTCACCGACGGCTCGGTAGGCTCGGGCTTTGACCTGCCACAGAAGAACTGCCCGAAATGCGGCACTGATATGATCCGTGACGGGCATGATATCCCGTTCGAAACGTTCCTGGGCTTCAAGGGCGACAAGGCGCCGGATATCGACCTTAACTTCTCCGGCGAGGTTCAGGGAAAGGTGCACCGTTACACGGAAGAACTGTTCGGTAAGGATCACGTTTTCAAGGCGGGTACTATCTCCGCAGTGCAGGACAAGACCGCGTTCGGCTTTGTCAAGAAATACTGCGAGGAACGCGGCGTGGAGTTCAACAACGCTGAAATGGAGCGGCTTTCGATAGGCTGCACCGGCGTAAAGAGAACCACCTCGCAGCACCCCGGAGGAATGGTCGTTGTGCCGAACAATTACGAGGTTTACGACTTTACTCCGGTACAGCACCCGGCGGACAAGACGGACAGCGACATGATAACCACCCACTTCGACTTCCACGCGCTGCACGATACTATTCTGAAACTGGACGAGCTGGGACACGATGTGCCGACGCTGTACAAGCACCTTGAGGACATGACCGGAATGAAGATAGCCGATGTATCCACCACCGACCGTGCGATATACGACCTGTTCGTTTCCACCGAGCCGCTGGGGGTAACTCCCGAGGATATCTTCGCGCCCTGCGGAACCTACGGTATACCGGAGTTCGGTACGCCGTTCGCAATGCAGATGCTTCAGGACGCTCAGCCCAAGAACTTCTCCGACCTGCTCCAGATATCCGGTCTGTCGCACGGTACAGACGTATGGCTAGGCAATGCGCAGGATCTTATCAAGAACGGCACCTGCACAATTTCCGAGGTTATCGGAACGCGTGACAACATCATGGTTTATCTCATGCACAAGGGTGTTGAGCCGGGTCTTGCGTTCAAGATAATGGAGATAACCCGAAAGGGCAATGCTTTGAAGCTGTTTGATGATACTATTTATCAGGCATTCAAGGACAATAATGTTCCGGACTGGTATGTTGAAAGCTGTAAGAAGATAAAATATATGTTCCCGAAGGCTCACGCGGCGGCTTATGTAACGGCGGCGGTAAAACTCTGCTGGTTCAAGATAAACAAGCCCTGCGAGTTCTACGCGGCAACCCTCACAAAGCACACTGAAAACATCGAGCTTGACGTGGTGCTGAAAGGAAAAGACGCAGTGAAAGCGCGCATAAAGGAGCTTCAGTCCATGCAGAGCATCGGCGTTAAGGAAAAAGGCACACTGGACGCGCTGCTGCTGATAAATGAGATGATGTGCCGCGGTATCGGCGTGCTGCCGGTGGACGCAAAATTGTCAGGCGCTTCTACCTACCACATCGAGGACGGAAAGCTGCGTATGCCGTATCTTGCGATAGCCGGCTGCGGAGCCAATGCGGCGTTCAAGCTGAAAGAAGTCATCGACGCCGGGAACTACATGTGTATCGATGATATCCAGCAGCAAAGCGGTCTCAACAGCACCGTAATGGACAAAATGCGCGATATGGGAGTGTTCGGCGATATCCCGAATTCTGCACAGATGTCGCTGTTTGATATGTGATATGACAGGCGGTATTGTTGAAAGCAGTTGTGTAAATTGCCAAAAAATACGCTGCTTATTGACAATGCCGCCCGGTTGTGTTATACTGTTAAAGTAATATGATAGCGTGATAGCACGTTACTACGCTAAAGCGGAGGGAAAGAGAAAGTGAAACGATACGACCTGCTCACCCCGGAGGGTACCCGGGATCAGCTGTTTGACGAGTGCCTTGCAAAGCGCTCCATACAGGAAAAGCTGAGAAAGATTTTTACTGCATACGGATATTCCGAGGTGATCACCCCGGGACTGGAGTTTTACGATGTGTTCAACAGCAAGACGAGGTATTTTCCGCCGGAGAACATGTACAAGCTGGTGGACGGAAAGAACCGGCTTATGGTGCTCCGCCCGGATAATACAATGCCGATAGCCCGGCTTGCGGCGACAAGGCTGCGCGACGAGAAGCTGCCGCTCAAGCTGTACTACAACCAGAGCATTTTCATGGTGAACCCCAAGAACAGCGGCCGCGACGACGAGTTCACCCAGAGCGGTATCGAGATACTCGGCGGCGAGCATACCGCAGCGGACTATGAGGCGCTTTCCCTTGCGGCGCAGGCGCTTTTCGCAATTGACGAGGATTTCCGGCTGGAGATAGGCGAGAGCGGTATTTTCCGCACCGTTATAGAGGATCTGAATCTCCCCGAGGACAAGGCGGAGCAGATCCACTCCCTTATTGAGAGCAAGAATTTCCCTGCGCTGAACGAAGCGCTCTCCGGAATGAGCGGCTCTGCGGCGGAGGCTGTTCGCGCACTGCCGTCGCTTTTCGGTGAGAGCGAGGTTTTCGCCGCAGCTGAGAAGTACATGTACAGCAAGGAGCTTCGCACAAAGCTTGGCAGTCTGCACGCCACATACGAGGCGCTCTGCTCCATGGGTCATTCCGGCAGGATAAAGGTGGATCTGGGACTTGCCCACAAGAAGAATTACTACACCGGCATACTGTTCCGCGGCTATGTCGAGGGTTACGGGCTTCCGGTGCTTTCCGGCGGCAGATATGACGACCTGCTGGGCGATTTCGGCAGGAACGCTGCGGCGGTGGGCTTTGCGGTGAATGTCGAGGCGGCGGCAAAGGTGTTCCTCAAAAACACCAGCGAACAGCTCACGAAACCGGCAGATATACTGGTATTCAGCGAACCCGGCTGCGAGATCGCCGCGCTCAATCATTGCAGGGAGCTTATTGACAGCGGTTCGACGGTGTTCAATTCGCTGTTCTCCACCGCCGATGAAGCGCTGCAATACGCAAAGTCACACGGGATAAAGCGCATGGATATTGTCGGCACGAATTCCGCA
Organism: Oscillospiraceae bacterium; assembly: GCA_022766785.1. Classification (GTDB taxonomy): domain Bacteria; phylum Bacillota; class Clostridia; order Oscillospirales; family Ruminococcaceae; genus CAG-115. The sequence goes on along the minus strand of JALEOL010000086.1, from coordinate 8,936 downwards.
GTGACCGTAAAGGAGGTCTGAGCATGAAGAACAAGACCATCAGAATTGCGCTGACAAAGGGCAGGCTTGAGAACAAGACAGTTGACCTTCTCGACAAGATAGGATACGATGTAACAGAACTGCGCGAAAAGGGCAGACGGCTCATTCTCTCCATTCCCGGGGAGGATATCGAGGTGGTTCTCGCAAAGGCGGCAGACGTTATTACATATGTTGAGCACGGCGTGTGCGATATCGGCGTTGTCGGCAAGGACACCATTATGGAGCACGGCGGAAAGTTCTTTGAGATAACCGACCTCGGATTCGGCAGGTGCAAGTTCGCCCTCGCCGGAAAGAAGGGCGGCAGCTTCTACGAGGGCTACGGCGTAAAGACAGTCGCGACAAAATACCCCAATGTCACCCGTAATTTCTTTGAAAACAAGGGCATGGACGTTGACATCGTGAAGATAGAGGGTTCGGTGGAGCTTGCTCCGCTCGTGGGTCTTGCTGACGGTATCGTGGATATCGTGGAGACCGGAACCACACTCAAAGAAAACGGTCTGGAGGTATGGGAGGACGTTGCGCCCATTTCCGCAAGACTTATCGTGAATACCGTAAGCATGAAGCTCAAACAGCAGCGCATAGCTGAGATAGTGAAGCAGATAGAGGAGAATTTGTGATGATAAGGATAATCAGGGCTGACGGCGCAGAAAAAGACTTCCTCGCAGAGGTCGAAAAGCGCGCAGGCGAGGTCAATGCGGACGTTGAAAAGACCGTTCGCGCGATAATCGCAGATGTAAAGGAAAACGGCGACGCAGCCGTAAAGAGCTACACCGCGAAATTCGACTGCCCCAACGCGCAGTACTACAGAGTTCAGGACGAGGCTATACAGGACGCGCTCACCGAGGCGAACGAGAAAAATCCCGACTTCGTGAACGCAATGCTTAACGCCGTGGAGAACATCACCGCGTTCCACAGCAGACAGAAGCGCGAGGGCTTCTGCGTTACCGAGGAAAACGGCGTTATCATGGGTCAGAGGGTGAGAGGTCTTGACCGTGTGGGACTGTATGTTCCCGGGGGCACGGCGGCGTACCCGTCCTCCGTCCTGATGAATGCTATCCCTGCGAAGATCGCCGGGGTTAAAGAGATAATCATGGTGACTCCGCCCCTCAAGGACGGCACTGCGAACAAGGATATACTGGTGGCTGCGGCGCTTTGCGGCGTGGATAAGATCTACCTTGCAGGAGGAGCACAGGCAGTTGCGGCACTGGCATTCGGCACGGAGGAAATTCCGAGAGTTTCTAAGATAGTAGGCCCCGGAAATATCTTTGTTGCGACTGCAAAGAAGCTGCTTTACGGTACTGTGGATATAGACATGATCGCTGGACCTAGCGAAATCCTCGTTCTTGCCGACGAAACCGCAAACCCGAAGTACCTCGCCGCAGACCTGATGTCCCAGGCGGAGCACGACAAGCTGGCAAGCGCGGTCATGATAACCACCAGCATGGAGGTTGCGGAAAAGACCCGTGCTGAGATCGAGCGTCAGAGCGCGTACCTCTCACGCAAGGAGATAATCGACTGCTCCCTCGACAACTACGGTGCTATTATCGTGTGTGATGATATGGACTACGCCGTTGAGCTTGCAAATAAGATCGCTCCGGAACACCTTGAAGTAGTCGCGGCAAATCCCATGGAGTACATCGGCAGGCTGGACAACGTTGGCTCGCTGTTCCTGGGGCAGTATTCTCCGGAACCGCTGGGCGACTACTACGCGGGTCCTAATCACGTTCTTCCCACGAGCGGCACGGCAAGGTTCTTCTCTCCGCTTGGCGTTGACAGCTTTGTGAAGCGTTCCAGCTACATCTGCTATACAAAGGACGCACTTCTTGACGCTGCGGACGATATTATCCTTATTGCAGAGCGTGAAAAGCTGACGGCTCACGCTAATTCTATAAAGGTTCGCAAAGAGGACTGACATTATATTAAATACCGCCGTAAGGCAGGGGTGAATTCCCCTCAACCCAGCGGCGCTGTGAAACACATAAGAGGTAATGAACATGAACAGAACTGCTGAAATTACCAGAAAAACCAGGGAAACCGACATCACCGCTAAGCTCGACCTCGACCAGAGCGGCACTGTTGACATCTCCACCGGGATAGGCTTTCTCGACCACATGCTGACTGCGCTTGCGGTTCACGGCGGGTTCAGTCTTGTCCTGAATGCAAAGGGAGACCTCCACGTTGACGGACATCACACCGCAGAGGACGTTGGGATCGTTCTTGGTATGGCGTTCAAGGAAGCCCTCGGGGACAAGTCGGGGATAATGCGCTATGGAAGCTCATTCATTCCCATGGACGAAGCCCTCGGGTTCTGCTCGCTGGACATCAGCGCAAGACCTTTTCTGGTGTTCAACGCGCAGTTCACCAACGAAAGAGTAGGGGAGTTCGACACCTGTCTGACTGAGGAGTTCATGCGTGCTTTTGCGTTCAATTCGGGGATAACTCTGCATCTGCGCTGTGAGTACGGCAGTAACGACCACCACAAGATAGAAGCGCTGTTCAAGGCTCTTGCATACGCACTGAAGGCTGCGGTCAAGCGCAACTCTGACGGAACGACGGTTTCTACAAAGGGCGTGCTCTGATGCAGGGCTACAACCTTATCGTCGTTTTTTCCCCGGAGGAAGATAAAGTCCTTATGTGTCGGCGTATCAAAGAGCCTTACAAGGGGCTTTCAAATTTTGTCGGCGGCAAGATAGAGCCGGGAGAGGACGGAGAAACGGCGGCTTACCGGGAGCTTTTTGAGGAAACAGGGATCACACGCAGGGATATACAGCTTATACATTTAATGGATTTCAGCTATCCGCTTGATCCGTGTTATGTTGAGGTCTATGCAGGACAGCTCACCCATGAAACGGCGCTTTCCGGCGAAGAAAATCCGCTGTTCTGGAGCGGTCTGGACTGCGATTTTTTCGACATGAAACAGTATGCAGGCGAGGGCAACATCGGACACATCATGGAGCATGTGAAGCTGAACCATGACAAAATATTCCTACGAAAGGAACGATAATATGATCGCAATAATCGACTATGGCGCAGGCAATCTGTTCAGCGTAAAGAACGCACTGGATTTTCTCGGGCTGGAAAACAGGATAACCAACAGCGCCGACGACCTCCGCGCAGCCGACCGGCTGATACTTCCCGGTGTAGGCGCTTTCCCGGACGCAATGAGAATGCTCGGCGAGACCGGGCTTATCGGCGTTATCCGGGAGGAAGTGCAGAAAAAGCCGCTGCTCGGTATCTGTCTCGGCATGCAGATGCTGTTCGAGAAAGGCTACGAGTTCGGGGAGACTGACGGTCTGGGGCTTATTCCCGGAAGCGTGAAGCTCATGCACCCGGAGGGGGAGCTTCCGATACCACAGATCGGCTGGAATGCGCTTGAAAAGAACGTTCCCTGCAAGCTGCTGGACAAGTGCGCCGACGGGGAATACGTCTACTTCGTGCATAGCTTCGCGGCGGAATGCGACAGCAGCAATGTTGCGGCGTACTGCGATTACGGCATGAAGGTGCCGGCGCTGGTGTTCAGCGGAAACGTGTACGGTGCGCAGTTCCACCCGGAAAAGAGCGGCGAAACGGGGCTGAATATACTACGGTGCTTTGCACAGATTTGAAATACGGCATAAAAGTTTAATTTTACGCAATACAACTAAGGAGAAACAAGATGGTAATACTGCCGGCAATAGACATAAAGGACGGAAACTGCGTCCGCCTGTTCAAGGGGGATTACAACACCGTCCATAAAGTAGCTGACAGCTACATGGAAACGGCGAGGGGATTTGAGGTTTCCGGCGCTGAGTGGGTGCACATGGTGGACCTGGACGGCGCAAAGGACGCAACTCAGCAGAACAAGGATATCTTCATAGACGTGGCGAAAAACACCGGGCTTAATGTCGAGGTCGGCGGAGGAATACGCAGCCTTGACACAGTGGAGATGTACCTCAGCGCAGGTATTTCCAGGGTAATATTAGGCTCTGCCGCGGTAAAAGACCCGGCGTTTGTAAAGCTTGCGGCGAGGGAGTTCAAGGGGCGCATTGCCGTTGGTATCGACGCAAAGAAAGGCATGGTAGCGACCGAGGGCTGGCTTGAGACCAGCAGCGTTAATTACCTGGATCTCGGTGTGGAGATGTGCCGTGCCGGAGTGCAGTATTTCATATTTACAGATATAGACAAGGACGGAACTCTGTCCGGCCCGAACCAGCAGATGACAAAAACTCTCCAGGACACGCTGGCACCTCTGGGCGGCTGGGTGATAGCGAGCGGTGGTATACAGAACATAAACGACATCAGGACGCTGAAAAGGAACGGGATATATGGCGCTATCTGCGGAAAATCCATATATACCGGAAGCCTTGACCTGGCTCAGGCTGTCCGTGAGGCTGAATGACCGTAAATAATGCGATAAGGAGAATACTATGCTTGCAAAAAGAATAATCCCATGTCTTGACGTGCGCAACGGCAAGGTGGTAAAGGGCGTTAATTTTGAGGGAGTAAAGGACGTCGGCGACCCGGTGGAGCTTGCGATAGAATACAACCGACAGGGCGCGGACGAGCTTGTTTTCTATGATATCACTGCTTCCTACGAGGGCAGGGGCGTTATGCTGGACGTTGTGAAGCGGACTGCACAGCAGGTGTTCGTTCCGCTTTGCGTAGGCGGCGGTATCGCTTCTGTGCAGGATTTCCGGGACACCCTCAGAGCCGGTGCGGACAAGGTCTCGGTGAATTCCCAGGCGGTGAAAAACCCAAAGCTCATCAGTGACGCGGCTGAGATATTCGGCAGCCAGTGCGTTGTTGTGGGAATAGACGCAAAGCGCAACGACAAGGGCGGCTACAGTGTTTTCATCAACGGCGGCAGGGTGGATATGAACCTCGACCTCGGCGACTGGGTGAGAGAGATCCAGGAGCGCGGCGCCGGGGAGATATGCCTAAATTCTATTGACACTGACGGAGTTCGCGGCGGATTTGACATAGATATGCTGAACTTCGTATGCGAGCGTGTAAATATCCCCGTCATTGCAAGCGGCGGCTGCGGAAAGCTGGAGCACTTCTCCGAGGTGTTTGAGAAAACGGGAAGCTCCGCGGCGCTGGCGGCGTCTCTGTTCCATTTCAGAGAGCTTACGGTGGACGAGGTAAAGGATCATCTGATCGAACACAACATTCCTGTAAGAACGCTGGTCAGGGGGTAAGAATGGTGCTGTTTTCCGCAAAACCCAGTGAAAACGCAAAGAAGATCATAGACTGGCTTGGCTGTCCCTGTGACTATTATCCGGCTGGAAAATCAGTCCAGCTGATACGCTCCGATTATGAGGAGGCGTTCGCAAAGAAAGGAATCGGCGGCTACACTCCCGTTATGATCGTACCTGATGATGTGCTGGTCGATCAGCTTGATATCATTAGTGAAGGTTTTTCAGACGGAGAAACTCCGGATCAGTACCGTAATAGGCTGCTTTCTGGCGAGCTTCCTGACGCGCGGGAATGGTTCACCCAGACGCTCACTGAAATGAAGTCCGCCTACGGCGATTATTGGGAACAGATAACAGAAGATACCGGCAACACAGGCGGAAAGGTTGATGTCCTGTCGGCGTTTATTGACCTGGAAACGAAGCGCTGTCACGAGGTCATTCTTGCCAGGATCCCCACAGAAAGACCGTGGGAGGTGTTTGCCTGGCTGCCATTAGGCGGCTGGAACGATTGCCCCGACGCTGAGACCATGATGTCAGTGGGAAAACACTGGCACTCAAAATATGGCGCCGTTCCGGCGGTGATCACGCATGACATGCTGGAGTTCGCAGCACGCCCGGTCAGGGATAAAAGCGCGGCTGTCGGGCTTGCGCTGGAGCAGTACGCATTCTGCACTGATATTGTCGACCAAGGGGTTCAGACAATTGAGGTTCTGGCGGATTCTCTGACTAAATCATCAGTGTGGAGTTTCTGGTGGGATTAGTACTTGCATTTCCCGGGAATATGTGTTATAATTATCATTGAATACAGTAATTGATCGGGCGGTGATAGTTTTGGAACTGAATTTCCTTGAGGATTGCACTGAAAAAGAGGTCAGCAGTGTGGTGCATGTGACACATGTCACTCTTGTTGCTGTTATGAGCGGAAAGGTGCTTTATGTAAAAAAGCGCGGAAAAAGCACGCTGGAGCTTCCTTCAATCAGCTTTGAAAAGGGAGAACTGCCTGCTTCTGCGGTGCGCCGTCTGATCTCTGAAAAACTGAATGCGTCCGATAACGTGGTCGTTTATGTTTCGGCGTATGGCAGGGCGGAAGGCTCTGAGGTAGAGTACGGCGTTCTGTATTACGCCGACATCTCCTCCATGCGCACCCATAACGATCCGGAGCTCAGTTCAAGCTATTTTCTGGACAGTCCCCCCGAGGACAGGGGAAAGTGGACTTATCCCGATACAGATATTCCGCTGCTGAATAAAGCAATGGAGCATATCAGAAAGAAGTGAAACGGGTGACGATATGGACGTAAAAAAGTATTTCAAGAAATCCGGGCTTATCCCGGCGATAATCACTGACGCGGAAAACGGCGAGGTGCTGATGCTGGCTTACATGAACGAGGAAAGCCTGCAAAAAACGCTGGAGACCGGATACACATGGTTCTGGAGCCGTTCCAGGCAGGAGCTTTGGAACAAAGGCGCTACTTCGGGGCATTTCCAGAAGGTAGTCGAGATATACAGCGACTGCGATGACGATACGCTGCTGATAAAGGTCATTCAGACCGGCGCGGCGTGCCACACCGGAAACAGGAGCTGCTTCTTCACCAGGATAAAGTGATCGTGTAAAATTTTCAATACTTTGGGAATAGGAGATATATAATGATGGACGCATTCAAGGATATGTACGACGTGGTAGTTGACCGCCGTGCGAACCCCCAGGAGGGCTCTTACACCTGTTATCTGTTCGACAAGGGAATAGACAAGATCCTCAAAAAGTGCGGCGAGGAATGCACCGAAATGGTCATCGCTGCAAAGAACAACGACAAGGAGGAGCTTGCCAACGAGATAAACGATCTGCTGTACCACATGATCGTAATGATGGCTGAGCGCGGCGTTACCGTTGAGGACATCGAAAAGATCATGATCGAGCGCAGCAGGAAGATCGGCAACCTCAAGCAGTTCCATGTGAGCGACCACAATACCTGATATGGAGATCACCAGACTAACGGATATTTTCGGTGACGATATCTACGCGCTGGCGCTTATCACCACCAAGAGCTTTGACGCCGCTAAGGAGATCTATGTCCGCACCACCACGCGCTGCGGCGAGTACCCGGAGAGCGCCGAGCTTTTCAATTTTATTGAGAACGAGTTCCCACTGTGTAAGAACGCGGAATGCAATGACTCTGCCGTAACGCTTACCGGCGTTGAACTTGACATAAAGAAGCAGTCGCTGCTGGAGACCGTGCTGCAAAAACCGTTCATCGTCCGCAGCATTATCCACATGTTCTGGGAGAACGATCTGGAACCGGAGGAGATCGCGAAAATAACCGGAGAAAGCGCAAAGTATGTCCGCTCGGTCATAGAGGGGCTTTCCGATGATCTGCGCACGGCGCTGGACAAAAGCTACAAGGATATCTGCTTTAAGATAAGCGCCGGGGACAAGCTGAAAGCGTATGTTATCCGAAGCGTCACTTCCGGGAACAAGCGTCAGTTCGAGGTCAGGGAGGACGCTGTTCCGATCCACCGCTGGAGCCGCAGGCAGAAGATCGCCGTGTATATCTCGGCGGCGGTGATCGCAGTTGCGCTGTGTATCGTTATCCCGCTGGTCGAAAGCTACTACAACATGCGCAGGGAAGAGGGCTTCAACAGCTTTGAGAATGTCCTCACGGAGGAGATATTCCGTTATACCAGCGAAGCGGAAACCTCTGATTTTTAACGGCGAAAAAAATTTTTAAAAATATGTTGCTTTTTTCGTGAAAATGAGTTATAATAATTTTGTAGGGATTTTTAGGATCCGACTTTAATTTCAAAGGAGATCAAAAGCATGTTAGTATCTGCAAAAGAAATGCTGAACAAGGCTCGCGACGGCAAGTACGCTGTTGGTCAGTTCAACATCAACAATCTTGAATGGACAAAGGCTATCCTTCTCACCGCTGAGGAGTGCAAGTCTCCTGTTATCCTTGGTGTATCCGAGGGCGCAGGCAAGTATATGTGCGGTTATTCCACCATCGTCGGCATGGTAAAGGGCATGATCGAAAACCTGCATATCACAGTTCCGGTAGCCCTGCATCTTGACCACGGCACCTTCGAGGGCGCCAAGGCTTGTATCAACGCAGGCTTCTCCTCTATCATGTTCGACGGCTCTCACTATCCGATCGAGGAAAACATCGCAAAGACCACCGCTCTGGTAAACACCTGCGATGTACTCGGCATCTCTCTCGAGGCTGAGGTAGGCGCTATCGGCGGCGAAGAGGACGGCGTTATCGGCAAGGGCGAGTGCGCTGATCCCAAGGAGTGCAAGATGGTAGCTGATCTGGGCGTTACAATGCTGGCAGCCGGTATCGGCAATATCCACGGCAAGTATCCTGCTGACTGGGAGGGTCTTTCCTTCGATACACTGGAGAAGATCAAGGCTGAGGTCGGCGATATGCCTCTGGTTCTTCACGGCGGTACAGGCATTCCTGACGACATGATCAAGAAGGCTATTTCCCTCGGCGTTGCAAAGATCAACGTAAACACTGAGTGCCAGCTGGTATTCCAGGAAGCAACCAGAAAGTACATTGAGGAAGGCAAGGATCTTCAGGGCAAGGGCTTCGATCCCAGAAAGCTTCTCGCACCCGGCTTCGAGGCTATCAAGGCTACCGTCAAAGAGAAGATGGAGCTGTTCGGATCGGTCAACAAGGCATAAGAAAAGCTTCAAAAAAACAATTTACCGGCAGAGTAAAATCTGCCGGT
>JALEOL010000085.1 GCA_022766785.1 Oscillospiraceae bacterium | reverse complement strand
GTCAGATTTTTCGTCAGATTGTACAAATTGAGCGCAGGCGGGCTGACGCCCGTCAAGCGAAATTTGTGCAATATGGCGGAAAATATGCAAGCAAGCGTGCTGCAAAGGCTTTAGCCGTTAATTGTGCGGTGTTGCCATAGTATAGCACAGCCCGGTATTTTTGTCAAGGATATGTTCAGACTGCGGAAGCCTCGGTGTATATCCCTGTTCCGGTCGCCAGCACGACATCTCCCTCGGATATGCCGTTAAGTATCTCGGTATAGCCGCCGAGACTTACCCCCGGGGTGACTTTCAGCTTGTAACGCTCGCCGTTTTCCACCAGCGTGACGTAGCTGTCGCTGCCGCTTGCCTTTATCGCAGAATCGGGCACTGCCAGCACGTTTTTGCGCTGCGTCGTGACGAAAGCGGTCGCCCAGCCTGACGCCACCGCCATTTCCTGTTCCTCGACTATCTTCGCCATCACATCGTCCCCGAGGTCGAACACCACGCGGTTCGCCGACTCACCGTAGGCTGTCGCCGGGGCGACGTCGGGAGCCTCCACCACCGTGGCGTCGTACATCGTGGAATCGACCCGGATCTGCAGTTTCTGCCCGAAGCGGAAATTGGAGCTTTTGTCGAGATACACCTCGGTTTTTGAGACCTCGGAGACCGCGCAGCACACCTGACCGCCGCCGACCTCGCTGCCTGCTCCCACCGCATACGCCTGGCAGATTATCCCGTCAAACGGCGCGGTTATGGTGTATTTGTCCTTTTCGGCAAGCATCATGTCCAGCTTTTTCTGCTCGATCTGATACTGGAGCTGCTCCGCCCTGCCGCCGGACAGCGACGACTCGTATGCTGCATTCACGATGGTCTGCTGATTGCTTATGTCGTAATCAAGACCGGAGGAATCCAGCACCGCCAGCACCTCGCCCTGCGTCACCATGCGGCCTTTGAGCGCGTCATAGGACACCACCAGCGCGTCCGCCGGATAAGTTAGATAGACGGCATAGGGGTAGCCGATGCTTACGCCTATGCTTTCGGTCTGGGACAGATCCATGTACTGTGCCGTCGCTACCTCGTATCTTACCTCCTCTGCGCCGTAAATGGGCAGCTGTATCTCCCCCGAGGTGCTTTTGTGTGAGCACCCGGTGAGCAGGAGAGCAAGTGAAGTCAGCGCCGCAGCGATCTTTTTCATAGGGGTATTCCTCGCAATTATGCCAGTCTGCGCATCATTTCCATGCACATTCTTCCGTTGTGATAGGGGCACTTCCAGGGGTCTACCACAGGCTTGAACTCCGCCGGCTGCCACCGGTCGTCGATCTGGGAATGCCACTCGCCGCCGGGACGCTTGTCAACGATGTGCTCCTGAATGAACTTCCACACGTTTGAGGAGATCTCGTAGTATTCCTCGCCGCCGTAGCCCTTCTGATAAGCGTTCATGAAGCCAATGACGGTCTCCGCCTGCACCCACCAGATACGCCAGGTGTTGATCTTGTCGTTTTCACGCTCGTTGAGCAGGGAGCCGGAAGCCTTGTCGTATGCGATATCAGCGATATTTCTCACGATACGGCTGTTCATTCCGGCGAACTTCGCGGTAATATCCGGGTCGCCGATGACCTCGCAGGCGCGGTCTATCAGCCATGTCGCCTCGACATCATGACCGTAGGAATGTATATCGCCGATAACGTCCATGTTCTTGTCGAAGAACACCAGCAGCTTGTTGCCTGCCTTGTCGAAGATCTTGTCGTAGGTAAGCTCCAGCTGGAATTTCAGGCGGTCGAGCACCCTGGGGCTGTGGTCTGCGAGGTAAAGCTCGGTGTAAGCCTCCATCATGTGCAGGGTGGTGTTCATGGTCTTGTCAGCCATAAGTCCGTTCTCGGACAGCTCGTCGTTTGCAAGCTCGCTTTTCCAGTCCCTTGCCATGGTCTCAAGGTAAGCCACGCTGTCGGTGGAATTCTTCTCCACCAGCTCCATCACGTCGTATGCCAGCTTCAGCGCGTCTGCGTCGCCGCTTGCGCGGTAATAGCTGGAGAGAGCGTAGATAAAGAACGCCTGGCAGTAGGTGTGCTTGAAATCGTCCTTTACGGTGCCGTCGTAGTTCATGCTCCAGTAAACGCCGCCGTATTCCTTGTCAACGCACTTTTCGGTAAGGAACTGATACGCGTGCCTTGCGTTGTCCAGCAGCGCAGGGTCTTTAAGCTCCATGTATGCGTTGGAATAGAACCACAGTATCCTGGAGTGCAGGATAACGCCCTTTTCGCCCTTTTTGTCGATGTTGAGCGCGCTGTCCATAAATCCGGTAAATCCGCCGAACTCGTCGTCGCGGAGCTTGTTCCAGAACGGGATTATATCCCCGGTCAGTTCCTGTACAAATTCTTCTCTTTTCATTTGTTCTTCGTCCTTTTAGTGTTAAATTCCTGTGTGTCTCAGAGATTAAAACCTATCTCGTATGCCTGTTTTACAAAGCGCGTGATGCGGTCGCTCCTGTTTTTGTCGTTGCCATAACCGCGGGTCATTTCGTCAAAGACGTGCATTTCGCATTTTTCCGCGCGGTCGTGCATTCGGTCGCCGATCATCACCGACTTCATGGCTTCAAGCTGTTCTTTCCGGATCCCGTCGTTCAGCGAACCGCCCATAGTTACCAGGAAAAGCGCCTTTTTCAGATGAATTTTCGGACTGGCGCCATAGGCATATCCATAAGTCCACACTCGCTGAAACCACCCCTCCAGCATTGCCGGAGCAGCAGTCCAGAAATCCGGGTAGATGAAAACGATACAGTCCGCGCGGCTCACCCTTGCCTGCTGTTCCAGAACGTCCCGGGGGATATCAAGGCTTTCATCGTAGAACGCCTCCCGGCGGTATTCCTCGGGTGACATCACCGGGTTGAAGCCCTCGGCGTACAGATCGGTTATTTCAACGTTGTTTCCGCCGCTAATGGCACCCTTTGCAAAGGATTCCTTGACGCGATAGGTAAAGCTGTTGCTGCTTGGGTGACAGTATACTATTAGTACGTTCATGCTTTATTCCTGCGTATCATATTTCCGGTAATATCCTGCTGCTGTATCACTCGTCCTTGCCGCAGCAGTTCTTATACTTCTTGCCGCTTCCGCAGGGGCAGGGATCGTTTCTGCCGATCTTGGCACCCTTGTTCTTGAAGGGAGTCTTTGCGCCGGCGTTGGGGGCGTCGGGCTGGAGCACCTGCTCGCGCTGGATAGGCTTCTGGATCCTTACGGGAATGGTGAGCACCATGCGGACGGTCTCCTCGCGGATAGCGGCGATCATCTCGTCAAACATCGCGAAGCCCTCGAAACGGTACTCGACAACAGGGTCTTTCTGACCGTAGCTTCTGAGGTAGATACCGCGCTTCAGCTCCTCCATCGCGTCGATGTGATCCATCCAGTGGCGGTCAACGGTCTTGAGCAGGCAAACGCGCTCTACCTCGCGCATCACCTCGCTGCCCATATCTGCCTCGCGGGTCTTGTAGATGAGCTCTCCTCTTTCCTTGAGGAAGTTTATGATATCCTGCTTGGTGAGGTCATTCAGCTCCTCTGTGGTGTAGCGCAGGTCGCTGTCCATTACATACAGGTTCAGGAAGTGCGAGCGCAGACCGTCAAGGTTCCAGTTTTCGGCAACGGTGTCGGAGCAGTACATGTTCACCGTCTCCTCAATAGAGGTGTTCATCATGTCGTGGATATTCTTGCTCACGTCCTCGCCGTCAAGCACCTTGGAGCGCTGCGAGTAGATCGTGGTACGCTGCTGGGACATAACGTCGTCGAAGTCCAGAACGTTCTTTCTGATAGAGAAGTTCCTGCCCTCTATCTTCTTCTGGGCGGACTCTATCGCGCTGCTGAGGAACGGTGCTTCGATAGGCATGGTCTCGTCGAACTTCATGGTCTCCATGAACTTCTGAACACGGTCGCCGCCGAAAAGTCTCATCAGGTCGTCCTCAAGGGAGATGTAGAAGCGGCTCTCGCCGGGGTCGCCCTGTCGTCCGGAACGGCCGCGCAGCTGGTTATCGATACGGCGTGACTCGTGACGCTCGGTGCCGATTATGAACAGACCGCCTGCCGCGCGGACTTCATCTGCTTCGGGCGCGATCTGCTCCTCAAACTTCTTGTTAAGCTCCTGATACTTCTTGCGGGCTTCGAGGATCTCTTCGTTGTCGGTCTCGGCAAAGCCGGTAGCCTCTTGAATAAGCTCCTCGGAGTATTCCAGTTTTCTCATTTCGTGGATAGCCAGGTATTCTGCGTTACCGCCAAGCTTTATATCGGTACCACGGCCTGCCATGTTGGTGGCGATAGTGACAGCGCCCTTCTTGCCTGCCTGGGCTACTATCTCCGCTTCGCGCTCATGGTTCTTTGCGTTGAGCACCTGGTGCTTTATTCCGCGCGCCTTCAGCAGCTTGGATACAAGCTCGGATTTCTCAATGGTAACAGTACCTACCAGCACCGGCTGACCTTTCTTGTGGCATTCCTCCACCTGGTCGCATACCGCGGTGAACTTTCCGCGCTCGTTCTTGTAGATCTGATCGTGGTGGTCGGTACGGATAACCGGCTTGTTCGTGGGTATCTCTATAACGTCAAGGCTGTAGATCTGGCGGAACTCGTCCTCCTCGGTCATTGCAGTACCGGTCATACCTGACAGCTTTTCGTAAAGGCGGAAGAAATTCTGGAATGTAATGGTGGCAAGGGTCTTGCTCTCGCGGTTGACCTTTACGCCCTCTTTTGCTTCGATAGCCTGGTGCAGACCGTCGTTGTATCTTCTTCCGAACATCAGTCGTCCGGTGAACTCGTCAACGATAACTATCTCGCCGTCCTTGATAACGTAGTCAACGTCCAGCTTCATGATACCGTTTGCGCGGATAGCCTGGTTGATGTGGTGGAGCAGGGTGGTGTTCTCCGGCTCCATGAGGTTCTCCACGCCGAAGTACTTTTCTGCCTTTGCAACGCCGGAGGGCAGCAGGTTGCAGGTCTTTGCCTTTTCGTCCACGAGGTAATCCCCGTCGAAGTTGTTCTCGTAGTCCTCCTTGTCGTCAAGCTCCGTTACCTTGTTCATGGTGAGGGTCTTGGCGAACTTGTCAGCCTTTTCGTACAGGTCGGTGGACTTGTCGCCTCTGCCGGAGATGATGAGCGGCGTTCTCGCCTCGTCTATGAGAATGGAGTCCACCTCGTCCACGACGGCGAAGTAGGGGGCGCGCTGAACCTTGTCCTTCTTATAAATGCACATGTTGTCGCGCAGGTAGTCGAAGCCCAGCTCGTTGTTAGTGGCGTAGGTTATGTCGCAGGCGTAAGCGGCGCGGCGCTCGTCGTTGTCCATGTCGTGGGTGATAAGTCCCACGGTGAGACCCAGGTATCTGTGCACCTTTGCCATAAGCTCGCTGTCGCGCTTTGCCAGGTAGTCGTTGACGGTGACGATGTGAACGCCCTTGCCGGTCAGTCCGTTGAGGTAGGCTGGGAGGGCGGCAACGAAGGTCTTGCCCTCGCCGGTCTTCATCTCGGCGATACGTCCCTGGTGGAGCACGATGCCGCCGATTATCTGCACGGGGTAGTGGCGGATGCCGATAACTCTTGTGGAAGCCTCACGGCATACCGCGAATGCGTCCGGGAGTATCTGGTCGAGAGTTTCGCCGGAGGCAAGCCTGTCCTTGAGGATACCGGTCTGGGACTTCAGCTCGGACTCGCTCATTGCGGCGTATTTGTCCGCCAGGTCGAGAACAGCCTGCTTTATCGGCTCGATGCGCTTCAGCTCTTTGGTGGAGTAGGTGCCGAATAATGATTTGAATAAACCCATTGTATTATAAATCCCTTTCTGTAAGACTTATTATCGAATATACATACTCATTCTATATTATACCGCATCACTTCTGATTTGTCAACCGGAATATTCACACAAATCACGATTTTGCGGAAATTTTAACCAAAAAACCTGCCAGTATTATCCGTGAATTAACCGCCCCGGCAGGCGGACAATAACCACGAGAGGAGATGATAGCATGAAGATCCCGTATCCACCGGAAGAACGCCCGGAGGAAGCCCAGCGTCTTCAGGACACCACAATGAACCCCGGCAGCACCGGGGACTGCACCGGGCTGATACCTGCTCTGTCCGGGGACGAGGGCTATGACAGCTACGCGGAGCTTTATCCGTTCTTGCCGCCGGAAAGCCGGTCGGGGGTTCAGGAATAAAAAAACCGGGGAAAACAAGTGTTTTCCCCAATTCTTATTCTGTGACGGTTTCACGTTACAATTTTTCGGCTGCTGCGCGCATTTTTTCCGCTGCTTTGGTAATATCCGGCTGGGCTATCACCGCTGAAATGACCGCCGCGCCGTTTATCCCCAGCCCGTAAAGCTGCGTGATATTCTCAGCGTTCACGCCGCCTATCACCACGAAAGGTATCGTCACCGCCCGGCGTATCTCACGAATTATTTCCGGGGTGACGCTGCGAGTGTTGGTTTTGGTGGAGGTGGGGAATACCGCCCCCACGCCCAGATAGTCCGCGCCGTCCGCCTGCGCCTTTGCCGCTTCCGCAGGTGTGGCGGCGGATACTCCGATGATCTTTCCAGCGCCGAGTATCTCCCGGGCTTTGCTGCAAGGCAGGTCGGACTGCCCGAGATGAACCCCGGCGGCGTCCACCGCAAGGCAGATATCCAGCCGGTCGTTGATGATGAGCGGAACGTTGTACCGGTCTGTTACCTGCTTCACGCGGAGAGCAAGCCGGTACAGCTCCAGAGATGAGGCGTTCTTTTCCCTCAGCTGCACGACTGAGCATCCGCCCCTCACCGCTTTTTCCACGCTTTCCTCCACGGTAGCGCAGGACATCAGACCGCTGTCTGTGCAGAGATAGAGCGTATAATCAACATTCATGCATATCAAGCCTTTCCATGAGAATTTCCGGGGTGACGCTCCCGGCGGCGTCAAACAGCGCGGCGTGAAATCCCCCCAGCCCGTCGGAGCGCTCCGCCGCTATCTCACCGCAGACATCCATGAACGCTATCCCGGCGGCGGTTCCTGTGAAAGCTCCGCAGACCGAAGCGAAAGCCGCGCACAGCGCCGAGGTCATGCAGCCGGCTCCTGTCACCTGCCGCAGCAGGGGAGTGCCGTTCCTTATCACGATCCTGCGTTCGCCGTCGCATATCACGTCGTAAGCCCCGGTGACGGCGCACACGCAGCCCAGCTTCCGGGCGGCGGACAGGGCGGTTTCTTCGGGAGATATCCCGGAGTCGGCGGAGTCCACGCCGCGTTCGGTCATGGGTATTCCGGCGAGGTATGCCGTTTCCGAGAGATTTCCCCGGATAGCGCATGGTTTTACCTCTGATAGTATTTTTGCGGCGGCGCTGCGGCGCAGCGCGGTCATTCCCACGCCCACCGGGTCGAAAACTACCGGGATACCGTGCTGTAAAGCCCTGCGCCCGGAATTGAGCAGAGCCTGCACCCGTGCCGCCGAGGGCGTGCCGAGGTTAAGTACCAGACCGTTGGCGGCGGCGGTTACTTCGGCGCATTCCTCCGGGTCGTCTGCCATCATAGGGGAAGCCCCGGCGGCGAGCAGCATGTTTGCGGTATCTCCGGCGGTGACGTAATTCGTTATGCAGTGTATCAGCGGAGATTTTTCCCGGAGAATAGATATCGCCCGGGCTGTTTCCTGTATGAGGGTCATTGTGTGCCTTTCTTTTGTTAAGGTGAAAACTCAGGCGCTCTCACCGGGAAAGCGCCTGGGATAAATATTGGGTCTGTGATACTGCCCGGTTCCGGGGGCTTATTATTGCGTTTCGCCCATGAACTGGTCGATAGCCTTTACGCGCTTTAGCGAGGTGACTATCACCGCGGCGATGACAGTTCCCACAACGCTGGAGATGAAGAACGGGAACACAAAGCCGAACAGCGTGGCGGCGGTATTTTTCATAATAAGATAAGATATCGGGAAAGACAGCATGCCGCCGATGACGGAAGTCCCGAACAGCTCCCCGACATACGCCATGGGAAGCCGCAGCGCCATCGGTCTGCCCTTGAATATCCAGTGGTACATCACGCCGGAGAGGAACGCCCCCACCATGCTCCCGGGGAATGCCAGCGGCGAGCCAAGACTGGTGATATTACGGATAAGGCTTGCAACAAATGCCGTACCCATAGACCACCAGGGGCCGAGATAAACGCCGCCGATGATGTTCACGAGGTGCTGTACCGGCGAGCATTTCGCCCCGAGGAACGGGAACGAAAGCATTGAGCCCACCACCGCGACTGCGGCAAGCACCGCTGCAATTGACAGTTTCTTGATGTTTGTTTTGTTCATAATGATACCTCTTTCCGCATGCTCCGCTGAAAAAAGGTAGATTTCCAGCGGGTACGCAAATGCGTTTACACGGGACGATCGTCCTGTGTGCGGTCGATACTCAGAAGTATCCTCTCACCCCGAAACACGGGTTCCCTCGCTGAAAATATCATCGGAACGGCGCTCCCCGTCCGACGTGTATCATATCCGCTTAATGCGGCTGAAACCTTTTTATTCCCTGCTCTCGTCAGGGGCAGGTCTGTTATTTTTCAGAACAGAACTTGACTTCCTTGCCCTCAAGTATCATGTTCGTGGTGCGGACTGCGCACATCTTGCCGCACATCGAGCAGGAGTGACGGTCTGCCGGAGGAACGCTCTCAAAGTACGCGCGCGCCTTTTCGGGGTCTGCGGCGATCCTGAACATCTCCTCCCAGTCGAGCTTGTGGCGTGCCGCCGCCATTTCGTTGTCCTTGTCCCGGGCGTGGGGAATCCCCTTTGCGATATCCGCGGCGTGGGCTGCGATCTTGCTTGCGATAATGCCCTCCTTGACATCGTTGAGGTCGGGGAGACGCAGGTGCTCCGCCGGAGTTACATAGCACAGGAAGTCCGCTCCGCTTGCCGCGGCGATCGCTCCTCCGATAGCGGAGGTGATGTGGTCGTAGCCGGGGAATATGTCGGTGACAAGCGGCCCGAGTACATAGAACGGCGCGTTGTGGCAGATGCGCTTCTGGAGCTGCATATTAGCCGCGATCTCGTTCATCGCCATGTGACCGGGGCCTTCCACCATTACCTGTACGTCCTTTGCCCAGGCTCTTTCGGTGAGCGCGCCCAGCTCAATAAGCTCGGCGATCTGTCCGGCGTCGGTGGCGTCGTCGATGCAGCCGGGGCGCAGCGCGTCGCCCAGGGAGATCGTCACGTCGTATTCGCGCAGGATATCCAGCACCTCATCGTAGTGCTCGTAGAACGGGTTCTCGTTGCCGGTCATCATCATCCATGCGAACAGCAGAGAGCCGCCCCGGGATACAATATTCATCTTTCTCGGGTCGCGGCGGAACGCTTCAACGGCGCGGCGGTTTATCCCGGCGTGGATAGTCATAAAGTCCACGCCCTCCTCGGCGTGCGCCCTTACCACCCGGAGGAAATCCTCGGCGGTGATCTCCAGCAGATCCTTGTCGAGATAGCCGATAGCGTCGTACATCGGAACGGTGCCTATCATCGCAGGGGATTTAGCCACAAGCTGCTGCCGGAAAGTGTTGGTCTTGCCGTAGTTGGACAGATCCATGATAGCTTCTGCGCCGAACTTTATCGCCATGTCCACCTTCTGCATTTCCATGGTGTAGTCCTTGCAGTCGCCGGAAATACCGAGGTTGACGTTTATCTTGGTTTTAAGCCCGGAGCCTACTCCCTCTGCGGAAAGAGAGGTGTGGCGCACGTTCGCCGGGATAGCGACCCAGCCCTTTGCCACCAGCTCCCGGAGCTTTTCCGGCTCCATGTATTCCTTCTGTGCGACGGTCTGCATTTCGGGGGTGATTATCCCTTTCTTCGCCGCCTCCATCTGTGTTTTGTATTCTCTCATGCTCATTCCTTTCCGGGACGATCCGGAAACAGCCGGTAGAAGTGATCCAGCGGCCCGTGTCCCTTTCCTATATCAAGACCGTGCTCAATGGCTCCGGTTATGTAGTCCTTTGCAAGTCCCACCGCCTGTGGGAGTGAATTGCCCTGCGCCTGGAACGCCGCTATCGCCGAGGACAGCGTGCAGCCTGTGCCGTGGGTCGAACTGCTGTTTATGCGGCTGTGGGAGTAGCTGTGGAACTGCTTCCCGTCGAACAGAACGTCTGTGGCGTCGCCGTGGAGATGTCCGCCCTTTATCAGCACTGCTCCTGCGCCGTGGGCGAACAGGCTGAGCGCCGCCGCCTTGATGTCGGGAGAGTCCGCGACAGTGCAGCCCAGCAGCTTTTCAGCCTCCGGGATATTGGGGGTCAGCAGGGTGCACAGCGGCACGATCGTGCTCATGAACGTGTTCATTGCGGAGCCTTGCATAAGGTCAGCTCCGGCGGTGGCGGCTATCACGGGATCGCATACCACTATTTCCGGGCTGAACTTCATCAGCGCCGCCGCGACTGCGTTCATGGCACCGGCGTCCGGGAGCATTCCGATCTTCACGGCGTCCACACGGATATCGGTGAACACCGCCTCCAGCTGGTCGTAGATCACCGACGGCGAAACCGCCATGCTGGAGATCACACGCTCGGTGTTCTCCGCGACCACCGAGGTGATAACGCTCATGCCATAGCAGCCCAGCGCGGAGAACGTTTTCAGATCAGCCTGTATCCCTGCGCCGCCGCTGCAGTCAGAACCGGCGATCGTAAGGCAGTTTTTCATGGCAAGCCTCCTGCAAGTAAAAAGACTTCTCCATATAGAAGAAGTCCTGAGATCATATTTCGTCACGGCTTCCCTACGATGGTGTTGACCAACAGGTTCAAAGGGTCGGGCGGAATGCCCTCTCAACTCCTAAGAGTACCCCCAGCTTTCTTATTATATCACTATTTTACCGCGTTGTCAATAGCCCTGAGCGATCATACCGGGTTTTCCCAGGTGAGCATTTCCGCAAGGGTTATGCGATCCACCACGCTGTTGACGGCGTTGTTTATCTCCTCGTAAAGCCGTATCGTGACGCACTTGTCCCGGCGGTCGCATATCTCCCCGGTGTCCAGGCAGGCGACAGGAGCAAGGCTCCCCTCTGACAGGCGCAGTATCTCGCCCACGGTGTATTCCTCCGGCTTCCGGGTGAGAAGATAACCGCCCTGGGAGCCGCGTACGCTGCGCACAAATCCGGCGCGGTTGAGCACGGAAACTATCTGCTCCATGTACTTCATGGATATTCCGCTCCGGGCGGAGATGTCCTTTATTTTCACCGGCTCTCCGGCAGGCTGCTTCGCCATGTCCAGCATCAGCATGATGGAGTAGCGGCCTTTTGTTGATATCCTCATTTTTCTGCCTCGCTCCCCTGCGGCGATACGGAAAGGGGTCTCCTCATATCGCTGTTGATATGGCATTCCGCCTGACCGGATATGCCTGCTGATTTTTAATATACCACACGGATAAAAATTTGTCAAGAATATGTAATATTTTTCCAATCCTCCGCATATACATTATAGTGAATAAATTCTGGAGGGACAAACATCATGGACAGGAAAAAGATACTGATAGCCATATCCGCCGCAGGGATAAGCCTGCTGACGATGACCGCCGGAGGGCTTCGCCCGGACGCAGCGCTCACCGCAGCGATAGGCGCGGCGCGCAGTACGGCGTACTTCACCGCCGGGATAACTTTCAGGGGAGAGAACACCGTGGAGGCTCCGCCGTTCACCGAGGAGGGACCCGAACAGACCGCCGGACAAGCCGCGACATCTGAGCAGAGCGCGGAAAGCCAGCCGGAGGAAAGCGCCGCCCTTGCCGCAGCGGTGACGGCGGACAGCACCGTGAGTACTCCCGCGGCGCAGGAGGGAGTGGAGAGCCGCGCCCGGGTGATATCCCGGAACATCGCGGAGTTCGACGACGGTGTTGACAGAACGGCGGAGGGCACGGAAAGCGGCGTGATAGTACGGGAGCATTTCGGCGGATACCAGGGCGACGACTACATAGAGCTGCCCGGGGGCGGACTTGTGTGGAACTGCACGCTGGACAGCGCAGAGAGCATAATCGCCGCCGGGAGCGAACCGCCGCAGACCGGGGTAGAGCGAAACACCCCGGAGCCGCAGGTGCTGATAATCCACACGCATACCACCGAGAGCTACGAGCCGTACCAGCGCAATTATTACGACATCAGCTATCCCAGCCGCACCCGGGACTCCGCCCATAATGTGGTGAGGGTGGGCGAGGCGCTGGCGCAGAAGCTGGCGGAGAACGGCATTTCGGTGCTGCACGACGGCACTATCCACGACTACCCGAGCTATACCGGCTCCTACGACCGCAGCGAAGGAACTATCCGGGCGGCATTGGAGGAATACCCCTCGATAAAGATAATTCTCGACCTGCACCGGGACGCGATATCCGGCGGAGGAGTGCGCACCGCTCCGGTGTGGGAGACAGACGGGCGGTATGCGGCGCAGTTCATGGTGATAACCGGGTGCGACGACGGGCGCTTCGGGAATATGCCGGATTATTTCAGCAACCTGAGCCTTGCCTGCGCGATACAGAATTCCTCTGAGAAGCTGTACCCGGGGCTTGCCCGACCGGTGCTGTTCGATTATCGTAATTACAACCAGCATATCTCCACCGGCTCGCTGCTGATCGAGATAGGCAGCCACGCGAATTCCATTGACGAGGCAGTATACACCGGGGAGCTGCTGGGGGATATCATAGCAGCGGCGGTGTAGTGGGTCCGGTCAGAGCAGACCGAGGTAATCCCCGGGGGTAAGGCGGTAATAGTCCGCAGTGCTGCGGAGCGTTTCCTGCTGCGGTTCGGAAATATCGCACACCGCCGCCGTGAGGAAGCCTGCGGACTTCGCCGTGAGCACCGCTGTGAGGGAGTCCTCGAACACGGCGCATTCTTCCGGGGGAAAGCCTGCGGCGTATGCTGCGGCGAGGAATATATCCGGGCGGCTCTTGCTTCCGAATTCATCGCAGGTGAATATCCCCGAAAACAGCCTGAATACCCCCAGGCGTTCAAGCGCCGCCTGCGACAGCCGTTTGTCCCCGGCGGTGGCGAGAAGCAGCGTTATCCCACGGGAATGGAGCGCGTTCAGGAGCTGCGCCGCCCCGGGTCTCAGCGGACATTCCCTGCGGTAAAGATCCGATATCATCTCCAGCAGCGCCGCGCGCACGCCGTCCGGGGTATCGTTGAGGGGGTAGTTTTCGGGGAGATACCGGCAGCTCTCCTCAATAGTCATCGGTGCGAGGATATCCGAAAGCCCCGGCTGCGGCGTTATCCCCCGGCTTTGCAGGAAGCGTTCCCCCAGGTCGCGCCACATCGGGGAGCTGTCCAGCAGCGTGCCGTCGATGTCGAATATCGCCGCTGAAATATCCCTCAGTCTCATACGGCGGAAATGCCGGAGATTATCCCGGCGGTCTGTTCTCCGGCGTCCGGGGTCTGGTAATACACCTGTAACGAACAGAAGCAGCCGGAGTATTCGAACATGAATTCCGACTGACCCATGATGAGCGTTTCGTCAGTGGACACCTCGCAGCGCGACTCCCAGCCGTCAGCGCCGCCTATGGTTTTGTTCTCGAACCCGGTATTCCGGAGCGTGTAGCCGTCTATCTGCCAGCCCAGCAGCGAGTCGTTGTGGTTGGTGCGGGCGTATTCTTCAAGGGAAAGGCTCTCGCCGGTGTTTTCGTCCGGGATTTTTTTCAGGGAGGTGAGGGAGATCAGCGCTGTCCGGGACGGGTCAGCCGCGTAAACTATGTATGATGATCCGTTGTTTTCGCAGCTTTTCTTCAGCTCTTTGGCGTCGGCGAAATTCCCGGGACTGTTCTCGAACAGCTTATCGTAGATGTCGTCCCCGGTGAGCACCTCCCAGTCCGCAGGGAACGGAATGTTCATTCCGCAGGTGACAGCCTGTACAGAGCTTTCGGTTTTCTTCACCGTGGCGGTGGGGGCGCTGCCCGAGCAGGCGGTCAGGCTTATTGCAGTTAAAAATGCCGCGGCTGCGGTTATAATTTTTTTCATGTGGTTCTCCGTTCTGTGTGATATCCGGCGGCGTGCCGTTTTTTTCATTATACACTATTTCGGGCGTAATTGCAACAGACGTTTCGTGGTAATAAAAAGTGCTGCAAATTATTACTTGCATTATTGCCGAAAAAGTGGTACAATATAAAAGAACGCATTTTTTGCCGGATAAACGGCATGTGAATAAAATAAAGAGGAGAAACCCCGAAATGAAGTTAGGCATGGTAGGTCTGCCGAATGTCGGCAAGAGCACCCTTTTCAACGCACTCACCAATGCAGGCGCGGAGTCTGCGAATTACCCGTTCTGCACGATTGAGCCGAACGTGGGCATAGTATCCGTTCCGGACGAGCGTCTGGACAGGCTCGCCGAGATGTACCACCCCGAGAAGTTCACCCCGGCGACGCTGGAATTTGTGGACATTGCAGGTCTTGTAAAGGGCGCCTCAAAGGGCGAGGGTCTGGGCAACAAGTTTCTGTCGAATATCCGCGAGGTGGACGCTATCGTGCATGTGGTGCGCTGCTTCCAGGACGACAACATAATCCACGTTGACGGCAGCATAGGCGCGGCAAGGGATATCGAGACGATAAACCTGGAGCTGATATTCGCCGATATCGAGATACTGGAGCGCCGCATCGACCGCGCGAAGAAGCTGATGAAGGGCGACAAGAGCCTGGCTTCCGAGGTGGAGTTCCTGGAGGAGCTGCACGAGCACCTGATGAACGGCAAGTCTGCGAGAAGCTACCCGTTCACCGAGGAGCAGCGCCAGATGATAAAGGACACTCCGCTGCTTTCCAACAAGCCGGTGATCTACGCTGCAAATCTCTCCGAGGCGGATTTCACCGGGGACATCAACAGCAACAGGGAATACCAGGCGGTATGCGCTATCGCGAAGGAGGAGAACGCCGAGGTGCTGCCCATCTGTGCGCAGATCGAGGCGGAAATTTCCGGCATGAGCGATGAGGACAAGGAGCTGTTCCTTGCGGATATGCACCTTGAAAGCTCCGGACTTGCGAGAATAATCAAGACCGGCTATCGTCTGCTGGGGCTTATCTCTTATCTCACCGCAGGCCCCCAGGAAGTCCGCGCGTGGACTATCACCAAAGGCACAAAGGCTCCCCAGGCGGCAGGAAAGATCCACACTGATTTCGAGAAGGGCTTTATCCGCGCCGAGATCGTGGCTTTTGACGACCTGATGTCCTGCGGAAGCATGGCAGCCGCAAAGGAAAAGGGGCTTGTCCGGCTGGAGGGCAAGGATTACGTCATGCAGGACGGCGATGTGACGCTGTTCAGATTTAATGTGTGAGCCGTGCCGCTGCGGCAGCCTGCTATTCTGCCCAAAGGCGTATGCCTGATAGAATCCCGCTCTTTTCGGGCTATGTGTACAGCTTCTGACAAAGCGAGGTCGCGATGAACAAGATCATACGAGGAAGAAACAACAACACCAAAAAGGTGAAGGTGCTTTTTGTCCTGCAGGTGGCGCTGGGCGTGATGCCGGTGCTGCTGCTGGTTTTCTTTGTCCTGAATAAGCTGTATACTGCTCCTATCGTGGCTGCGGTGTTCATTATCCTGATATTCCTGTGCAATGTGGCGTATGCGGTGCTGGCAAGGCAGTATGCGGTGCTTAATTCCGGCGTCAAGGGGGAGCGGCGGCTTTTCCGGACGGTGAAGAAGCTTCACGGTACTAACATCGTGTTCCACAATCTCCCGGTGCGGTACAAACGCGGCAGGTCGGAGCTTGACATGCTGATAGTGTGTCATTCCGGGGTGCTTATCATCGAGGTGAAGAACCATTCCGGCACGATAAGCGGCTCCTGGAAAGACGACAAGTGGACGCAGCGCAAGCACTACCGCGACGGCAAGGTGACTGAAACGCTGATGGACAATCCGATAAAGCAGATGCGCCGTCAGCGGGATATCGTCAAGAGCATACTGAGCGCCGCCGGAGAAGATGTGTGGATAGATTCAGTGCTGTATTTTTCCTCGTCAAACGCCCGGCTGAAGCTGTCTCTGCGCGAGAACGACTATGTGTGCCGCGAGAGCCAGGAGCTGCTGGAGTTCCTCCGGGAGTACGACCGGGGAGAGGTGCTCTCAAAAAGCAGAATGGAGCATATCTCGCAGATACTCAGGGACAGCGCTGGTATCTGACTGCTGCAATTTGGATAAATGGAAATCTAACAACGTGCACTGGATTGAAAATTGGAATTTAGCCAAATGGGGGCAAGGGGCGAAGCCCCAAAGAAGCCCGGATTGCTCGGCATACAACCTGCCCGATAAGAATGGGTCTGTATGCCGTCGGCAGCGCAACCTTTCACCGATTAAGGTTTCTATCACTTTGTATCCGTGAAAAACCGGACAAGGGGGAAAAAGGGAGAGGGGAAGAGGAGTCTGAGGAGAAACCCGTAGGGGAATGGGGGGAACGTCCGTTTTTTGTCGGATTTTC
Organism: Oscillospiraceae bacterium; assembly: GCA_022766785.1. Lineage (GTDB taxonomy): Bacteria > Bacillota > Clostridia > Oscillospirales > Ruminococcaceae > CAG-115. Next base: position 6,476 of record JALEOL010000085.1, on the reverse strand, counting down.
TAACTTCCCCCCTTTCCCCGATGGGTGTCTCCTCAGTCCCTGTGCGAAAACAAAATAAATTAAAATGCGCCAAACAGCCACTGTCTTTACGATAAATCTCTACCCCGCCAAATTCCAATTTATAGAGAACCTACACTTCGTGTGAAAACGCTTGTAGGAATTGCTCGTTTAGCCGTATTGCCTGTGGGGGAACCACACTAAATTCCAATTTTCATTAATAAAACAAAATATTTTCGACAGACTGTCGGGTGGGCGTTGCTCACCCGTTTTTGTTTGTAAAATGTTTTTCATTGATGAATAATAATCTTAATTACCACTGGACAAAATAGAAAAGCTGTGATATAATATATGATGTATATTTATCTCTCTGCGGCAAATTCGCAGGGACAGTACTGTAAAAGAAAGGAAACAAAGCAATGAAAGTTACAAAGGATACAATAATCGGAGATATTCTGGACGTAAACGGCGAGGCTGCCGCTCCTATCTTCTTCTCAATGGGAATGCACTGCCTGGGCTGCCCTGCATCGCGCGGCGAAACAGTTGAGCAGGCTTGCATGGTACACGGCGTGGACGCTGACGAGATAGTCGAGCAGCTCAACTCCGTAATGGGCGAGTAATCGTGATCGTTCTTTCTCCGAGGCTCCAGACTGCCGCCGATCTCTGCCGCAGGGGAGTTACCGTCTGCGACGTCGGGACTGACCACGCGTACCTCGCATGCTACCTTGCGCAGAACGGCGCAAAGCAGGTGATCGCCTCCGATGTGAGGGAAGGCCCGCTTGAAGCCGCGCGGCGGACTATCGCACAGCAGGGCGTGAGCAACGTCGCTTCTGTGCTTTCCGACGGCCTTGAAAAGATAGAATATGCGGACGATGTGGTGATATGCGGCATGGGCGGCGAGCTTATCGCAAAGATAATCTCCGGCTGCCGCTTTCTGTCGGAGGACACCCGGTTCATTCTCCAGCCGATGACAAAGGCAGAGATACTGCGCCGGGAGCTGTATTCCGGCGGCTTTGAGATAATCGAGGAACGCACCGCAAGAGAGGGCAGCCGGCTTTACACAGTTATGCTGGTAAAATACACCGGTATCTGCCAGAAAGTGGACAAGCTGTTCTGCCGCTGCGGAAAGATCACAGATCCGGCTATGCTTAGGCACATTGCGGAAAAGCTGCTGAAAAACGCTGCTGGTATGGAAAGATCAGGCGGCTGCGAAAATCAGCCGCAGGAGTATCGGCGGCTTGCGGAAAGAATTATTGCAGCAGCAGAGAAATTTGAACAGAACTAAGGGGGAACAACTATGTCAGCGACAGTGGAACAGGTGCTGAGCTTTCTCAACACCATTGCGCCGCTGAATACAGCGGAAAGCTACGACAATGTGGGACTGCTCACCGGCAGCTCCGGGGCGGCGGTAACAGGGATAGCGGCATGTCTTGATATAACAGAGGACATAATAGACGAGGCGGTATCGAAGAACGCAAACCTTATCGTATCCCACCACCCGGTGATATTCCACCCGATGAAGAGGATACTTGCCGGAAACCCGGTGTATTCCCTCGTGAGGAACGACATCAGCGCGATAGCGATACATACGAATTTCGACATGTGCGAAGCCGGCGTGAACGACGCGCTGCTGGAGCTTCTGGGCTGGGAAAGCGTGGGAGTTCTGGAGCAGACGCAGCCTAACGGTCTGGGGGCAGGCGCAGTCGTGGATCTTCCGCTGGGCTTCACCGCGAAGTCACTGGCGGAACACTGCAAGAGATCCCTCGACCTTGAGAGCGTGAAATACTGCGAGGGCGACTCCCATGCGATAACCCGTATCGGCGTGTGCTCCGGCTCCGGCGGCGATTTGCTGCAAAGGGCGAAGGAGCTTGGCTGCCAGGCTCTTGTCACCGGCGATGTGAAGCATTCCGTCTGGATAGAGGCGGTGAACTGCGGCATGGCGCTGATCGACGCAGGTCATTACGGCACGGAGAAGTGCGCTTCCCACAGGATAGCGTCGCTGCTAAGCCGTGCGTTCCCGGATATTCCGGTCTTTACCCCGGACTCCGAGCATGAACCGTGCAAATACGTCTGAATCAGTAATGCGGAATTAAATTGGTGGTGTTGTTTTGTCACTTGACGGCGCTTTTCTTCATATTGTTATAAACGAATTACAGCCCCTTATCGGCGCACGGGTGGATAAGGTATATCAGCCCTCCCGTGAGGAGATAGTGGTGTCCCTGCGGACGTTCAGAGACGGCGGTAAAAAGATAGTGCTCTCCGCAAACAGCGTCAGCGCCCGGGTGAACCTCACCACCGCTTCTTTTGAGAATCCACAGCAGCCGCCTATGTTCTGCATGCTGCTGAGAAAGCACCTTTCCGGCGGCAAGCTCATGGCAATACGCCAGGACGGTCTTGAGCGCATAGTGGCGCTTGATTTCGAGTGCACCAACGAGATCGGCGACATCGTTACAAACACCCTCATCGCCGAGATAATGGGGCGGCACAGCAATATTATACTGGTGCGTGACGGCAGGGTCATCGACAGCGTAAAGCGCATAACCGACGATATTTCCTCCGTTCGGCGCGTGCTGCCGGGGATACAGTATGAGGCTCCCCCCAGGCAGGACAGGCTGTGTCTTCTGGATTGCGAGCCGCAGCAGGTGCTGGACGCGCTCGAGGGCAGCCCCGAGCGGCTTTGCAGGAAGCTGTCAGCGGTGCTGGAGGGAGTTTCCCCGATACTCACCCGTGAGATAGCGTGGTACTCCGCAAAGGACGTGGATATCGCCTGCAATGCGCTCACCGACAGCGCCCGTGACCGGCTGAGGTTCATTCTCGGCAGGATAAAGGCGGCGCTTTCCGGCGGAGAGTGTGATTTTACGGTGATCTCCGAGCTTTCCGGCAGGAAAAAGGACTTCTGCTTTATCAATATCGAGCAGTATTCCACTGCCATGCTGATAACCCACTGCGACAGCGCAAACGGGCTGCTGGACGGGTATTTTGCTTCCCAGGATAAGTCGGAGCGCACCCGGCAGAGGGCGCACGACCTTTTAAAGCTGCTGATGAACAGCTATGAAAGGGTCTCGCGCAAGCTGGAATTACAGAAAAAGGAGCTTGCGGAATGCGGTGAACGAGAGGTTTTCCGAGTCCGCGGCGACCTTATAAACGCGAATATCTGGCGGCTGGAAAAGGGACAGAGCAGCGTGGTGCTGGAGGACTTCACCACCGGCGAGCCTGTGGAGATACAGCTTGACCCACGGCTGACCCCGGCGCAGAACGCCCAGAAATACTACACCGAATACCGCAAGCTGGACACCGCCGAGAAGAAGCTCACCGAGCTTATCGCAAAGGGACAGCAGGAGCTTATTTACATCGACAGCGTGTTTGACGCGGCAAGCCGCACCGAGAGTGAGAGCGATCTATCGGAGATACGCCGGGAGCTTAGAGAGCAGGGGTATTTAAAGGGCGGCGTTCGCGCGGACGAAAAGGTGAAAAAGACCTCCGAGCCGCTGCATTTCCGCTCCACAGAGGGCTTTGAGATACTGGTGGGCAGAAACAACCGCCAGAACGACCAGCTAACCTTAAAGACCGCGAAAGCCGCCGACATCTGGCTGCACACCCAGGGGATAGCCGGTTCTCACGTCATTATCCGCACCGAGGGCAGACAGCCCGGAGAGCAGACTTTGTTTGAAGCGGCGCAGCTTGCGGCTTACCATTCAAAGGGGCGCAGCGGCTCCGGCGTTGCTGTGGACTACGTTCCGGTGAAGTTCGTCAAGAAGCCGGCAGGCGCAAAGCCCGGCATGGTGATATTCACGAACAACCGCACGCTGTATGTCACCCCGGACGAGGAGCTTGTAAATTCGCTGAAGCAGGAAAAATAAACGCAGACGCGTATATTACTATAATATCAATTGTTGACATCTTGCACGACAATTACGAAAGGACAACATTGCAATGAGAAAGGAACTTGCAAAGACCTACGCCCCGAAGGAATTCGAGGATCGTATCTATCATAACTGGGAGGAAAAGGGATATTTCCATGCGGAGATAGACCCCAGGAAGAAGCCCTACACTATCGTTATCCCCCCACCCAACATCACAGGACAGCTCCACATGGGTCACGCTCTGGACAATACTCTCCAGGATATCCTTATCCGCTGGAGAAGAATGCAGGGCTATTCCACGCTGTGGCTGCCAGGCACCGACCACGCTTCTATCGCGACCGAGGCGAAGATAGTCGGCAAGATGAAGGAGGAGGGACTCACCAAGGAGCAGATAGGCAGAGATGAGTTCTTAAAGCGCGCGTGGGACTGGAAGCGTGAGTACGGCGGACGTATCGTTCAGCAGTTAAAGAAGCTGGGAAGCTCCTGCGACTGGGAAAGAGAGCGCTTCACACTGGACGAGGGCTGTTCCAGAGCCGTTCAGAAGGTTTTCATGGATCTCTACAACAAGGGGCTTATCTACCACGGCGTAAGAATGATAAACTGGTGCCCGAACTGCAAGACCTCTATCTCTGATATCGAGTGTGAATACGAGGAGCAGGACGGCTTCTTCTGGCACATAAACTATCCGCTTTCTGACGGCAGCGGCTTTGTTCAGATAGCCACCACCCGTCCGGAAACTCTGCTGGGCGACTCCGCGCTGGCGGTAAACCCCGAGGACGAGCGCTACAAGGATATCGTTGGCAAAATGGTGAAGCTCCCCCTCACCGACAGGGAGATACCGGTCATTGCGGACGAATATGTTGACATGGAATTCGGTACAGGCGTAGTAAAGATAACCCCGGCGCACGACCCCAACGATTTTATGGTAGGTCAGCGCCACGATCTCCCGGTAATTTCCATGATGAACGACGACGCGACGATCAGCGCGGACGTAGGCGGCAAGTACGCAGGAATGGACAGGTACGAGGCAAGAAAGGCTATGGTTGCCGATCTTGAAGCGCAGGGGCTGCTTGTAAAGGTAGAGCCGCACAAGCACAATGTCGGCTGCTGCCAGCGCTGCGGTACTACCGTTGAGCCGAGGGCTTCCCTCCAGTGGTTCGTTTCCATGAAGGAGCTTGCAAAGCCGGCTATCGACGTTGTAAAGAGCGGCGAGCTGCGCTTTATCCCCAAGCGCTTCGAGAACGGCTACCTCTACTGGATGGAGAATATCCGTGACTGGTGCATTTCAAGACAGCTGTGGTGGGGTCACAGGATCCCGGCTTACTACTGCCAGAACCCCGACTGCAAGCACACCGCTATCTCCCTCGACCCGATCGAGAAGTGCCCCAAGTGCGGCGCTCCCGTAAAGCAGGACGAGGACACTCTCGATACATGGTTCAGCTCTGCGCTGTGGCCGTTCTCCACCCTCGGCTGGCCGGAAAAGACCCCGGAGATGGACTACTTCTACCCGACCTCTACGCTGGTAACGGGCTACGATATTATCCCGTTCTGGGTAGCGAGAATGATATTCTCCGGTCTGGAGCACACCGGCGAAAAGCCGTTCAGGGACGTGCTCATACACGGTCTGGTGCGCGACGAGCAGGGACGTAAGATGTCAAAGTCCCTGGGCAACGGCGTTGATCCGCTGGAGATAATCGAAAAGTACGGCGCGGACGCGCTTCGCCTTACTCTGGTAACAGGAAATGCTCCCGGAAACGATATGCGCTGGACTGAAACAAAGGTCACAAATTCCAGAAACTTTGCAAACAAGCTGTGGAACGCTTCCAGATATATCCTGATGAACCTCCCCGAGGACTTCGGCACACCGGTGCTCCCGGAGAACCTGCCTATCGAGGACAAGTGGGTGCTCAGCCTTTTCAACGATACTGTAAAGAGCGTCACCACGAACCTTGAGGCGTTCGAGCTGGGCGTTGCGGTACAGAACCTCACCGACTTCATCTGGGACGTATTCTGCGACTGGTATATCGAGCTTACAAAGCCGCGCATCGCAGAGGGTGGAGATACCGCTCTTGCAGCGCAGAACGTGCTTGTTTTCGTAATGCAGGGCATATTAAAGCTGCTGCACCCGTTCATGCCGTTCATCACCGAGGAGATTTGGCAGTCCATGCCGGGCACCGAGACTGAGAGCATCATGACAGCAAAGTGGTGCGAGTATGACGAGAAGCTGCATTTCGGCGAGGCTGCGGAGGAGTTCACCCGTGTGGTAAACACAATTAAGGCGATAAGAGTACAGCGCAACGAGCTGAACGTTCCTCCCTCAAAGAAAGTCACCATGACGGTCGAAACCAAGTTCACCGCACTGTTCAGCGATTGTCGGAAGTTCTTTGAGAAGCTTGCCGGCGCAGGCGAATTCACCGTGACCGAAAAGGCGGAGGCTTCCGAGGGCATGATGACTGTCGTTACGGACAGCGCCCGTGTATTTATCCCGATGGGCGAGCTTGTTGACAAGGAAAAGGAACTTGCACGTCTGGACAAGGAAAAGAAAGCCGCTGAAAAGGACATCGAGTTCCTGTCAAAGAAGCTGAACAACCCCGGATTCCTCGCAAAGGCTCCGGC
>JALEOL010000079.1 GCA_022766785.1 Oscillospiraceae bacterium | reverse complement strand
GGCACGCATCTTGCTTGCATATTTTTCGTCATATCGCACAAATTTCGCTTGATGGGCGTCAGCCCACCTGCGCTCAATTTGTACAATCTGACGAAAAATCTGCTGCGCAATCTGCGCACCAGATTTAATCAGTGCTTCCCTAATTCTTAATCACCTTATAGACAAACTCTATAAGGTGAGCTGCCCTCAAGGCGGCTAGTCAAAACCTTTGGGTTTGACAGAATCAGTATTGAACGACTTTCCTGCGGCTTCGCCGCTCCAACCGACATGGCGGTTAGTTAAACCTATAGAATCTGTCTATAGGTTGATTAGGAAATAGTATAAAACAACATCCGGGGCAGGGAACTGCTCCGGACGTTTTTCTGTAAAAATAAATCAGAGTACAAAATTATTACTCATATTCTACAACGTTTACCCAGGACATCAGGAAATCGCGTTCTTCTTTCTTGCCCTTTACAGACTGGGAAGCAGCAACGATAGGCAGCCACTTCTGAATGTACTGCTTTGCGGTGTCGCTCTTCTTGCTGAACATGTCAAGGTACTTTTCAGCAGTTTCCTTGTCGCCGTTGAGGTAGAACAGCAGATAGGTGCGCGCTACGTCAGCGGAAGCGTTGCCCTGTGTAACATGAGCCCAGTCGATTATGTACGCTGTGCCGTCAGCCTTTACGATTATGTTGGAGGGATTGAAGTCGCCGTGGCAAACCTTGTTGTGCTTTGGCATTCCCTCAAGACGGGTGTGAAGCTCATAGCGAGTTGTAGCGTCAAGGTCTGTCTCGCTGATCTTTCGGTTCATCTTGTCCTTGAGCTTGTTCAGCATCGGGCACTTTGCAGAATGTACCTGCATCTGGAGGTCAACGAACATCTCAAGATACTCGTCCTTCTTCGCTGGGTTTTCTTCCATCAGCTGAGAAAGAGTTTTACCCTCGATGAACTCAGAAACGATAGACCACTTGCCGTCGATCGTCTTAACTTCAAGCACCTTGGGAACGTTTATTCCGATGTTCTCAACACGAGCCTGGTTAAGCGCTTCATTCAGAACATCAAACTTTGCATATCCCTCGTCAAACTCCTTGACAAGAGTGTTGCCTTCCCGGTAGATGATCTTGCCCGGTCTTTCAGCCAGAATTGTTTTAGACATAGCTTTATCCTCCTTAAAATAATTTCGTATAAAACACAACCGGACACGGGCAATAAGCTCGTGCCCGGCTGCTTAAATCAGTTCGGGATAATCAGGATAGTTGATCAAACCTTCACATGCTTGCCATAGTAAGCATTGAGGTACATCTGCTTGATCTCACTGAACAGCGGGAACCTCGGGTTAGCACCGGTGCACTGGTCATCGAATGCCTGCTCAACCATTGCATCAAGTCTGTTGAGGAAGTCCTTCTCATCAACTCCGTAGTCCTTGATGGTCTTCTTGATGCCGATTCTCTCCTTCAGCTCGTCGATCTTAGCGATAAGAGCCTCAACCTTCTCCTCGTCATTCTTGCCCTTGCAGCCGAGGAAAGATGCAACCTCTGCGTAGCGGGAGAGAGTGTGGGGATGAGTGTACTGGGAGAATGTGCCCATCTTTGCAGGAGCCTCTGCGGAGTTGAAGCGGATAACCTCGTCAATAAGCAGAGCGTTTGCAATACCATGGGGCAGGTGGTGGAACGCACCCAGCTTGTGCGCCATGGAGTGGCATACGCCGAGGAATGCGTTTGCGAAAGCCATACCAGCCATTGTAGCAGCGTTAGCCATGTTCTCACGGGCAACAGGATCGTTGGGAGCGTCAGGAGCAGCGCTGTCATAAGCAGCAGGCAGGTTGTCGAATATCAGCTGGAGAGACTTAAGAGCAAGACCGTCGGTGAAGGGAGTTGCCATCATAGAAGCATATGCCTCGAGGTCATGCGTTACCGCGTCAATACCGGAAGCGGAGGTCAGACCCTTAGGACCGCTCATCATCATGTCAGCGTCAACGATAGCCATCTTAGGCATAAGCTCGTAGTCAGCAAGCGGATACTTGATACCGGTATCCTGGTCGGTGATTACTGCGAACGGAGTAACCTCAGAACCGGTACCAGCAGAGGTAGGAACAGCGATGAAGTAAGCCTTATCGCCCATGTGCGGGAAGGTGTATACTCTCTTGCGGATATCGATGAAGCGCATAGCCATATCCTGGAAGTCAGCCTCGGGGTGCTCGTAAAGAACCCACATGATCTTACCAGCGTCCATAGCGGAACCGCCACCGACAGCGATGATAACATCAGGCTCGAACTTTCTCATTGCCTCTGCGCCCTTCTGTGCGGAAGCGAGGGAAGGATCAGGCTCAACATCAGAGAAAGTGGTGTGAACGATACCCATTTCATCGAGCTTGTCAGTAATTGTCTTTGTGAAGCCGCTCTTGAACAGGAAGGAGTCAGTAACGATGAACGCTCTCTTCTTGCCCATGACCTGCTTGAGCTCCTGCAGAGCAACAGGCAGACAGCCCTTCTTGATATAAACCTTCTCAGGTGCGCGGAACCACAGCATGTTCTCTCTCCTCTCTGCAACGGTCTTGATATTTAACAGGTGCTTAACTCCGATGTTCTCAGATACGGAGTTGCCGCCCCAAGAGCCGCAGCCGAGGGTCAGGGAAGGAGCAAACTTGAAGTTGTAGAGATCGCCGATACCACCGAGAGAGGAAGGAGTGTTGACGATAAGACGGCAAGCCTTCATTCTCTCAGCCCACTTGTCGAGCTTAGCTCTTTCCTTGTTGTTGTCGATCCAGAGTACCGCAGTGTGACCAAGGCCGCCGTTGTTGTTCAGCAGGGTCTCAGCCATGTCAATAGCCTCATCGAAGTTGTTGGACTTGTACATACCGAGGATAGTGGTGAGCTTCTCGTGACCGAATGCTTCTTCAGGCTCAAGAGAGGTTGCCTCGCCGATAATGACCTTTACGGACTCAGGGATCTCAAATCCTGCCATTTTAGCGATCTGGTAAGGACGCTGACCTACGATCTTAGCATTAAGAGCGCCATTGATAAGCATAACCTTTCTTATCATGTCAGCCTGCTTCTTGTCGAGGAACATACATCCTCTCTTCTCAAACTCCTTCTTGACATCGTTGTAGATGGTCTTGTCAACGATGAGGGTCTGCTCTGTTGCACAGATCATACCATTATCGAAAGTCTTGGAGTGAATGATAGAGTTTACTGCTACTGTGATATCAGCGGAAGAATCGATGATAGCGGAAGCATTACCAGCGCCAACACCGAGAGCAGGAGTACCGGAGGAGTAAGCGGACTTGACCATTGCAGGGCCGCCGGTTGCGAGGATTATGTCAACTTCCTTCATGAGAAGGTTGGTAAGATCAAGGGAAGGAACATCGACCCAGCTGATGATCCCGTCAGGAGCGCCTGCCTTGACAGCAGCCTCGTACACGATCTTTGCAGCCTCAATGGTGCACTTCTTTGCTCGGGGGTGGGGGCTGATGATGATACCGTTTCTTGTTTTAAGAGAGATAAGGCACTTGAAGATAGCAGTAGAAGTGGGGTTTGTGGTAGGGATAACTGCACCAACAACACCGATAGGCTCAGCAATCTTGGTAATACCGTAAGCCTTGTCCTCCTCGATAACACCGCAGGTCTTGGTGTTCTTGTATGCATTGTAGATGTGCTCAGCGGCATAGTTGTTCTTGATGACCTTATCTTCAACAATACCGTAGCCTGTTTCTTCAACAGCCATCTTTGCGAGGGGGATCCTCTGCTTGTTTGCAGCAGACGCAGCTGCGAGGAAGATCGCGTCTACCTGCTCCTGAGTATAGGTAGAGAAAATTTCCTGCGCTTCTTTTACCTTTTTGAGGGCTGCCTCAAAGGTCTCTACGCTGTCAACGATTTCGTGGAATGCCATAGTCAACTTCTCCTTATTATTCATTCTTCTCGCTTTGCAAACGTCCTGCTTCGTATTTTTCGGCTGCGGTAACGGCAGTAGAGCCGCGGCGCGGTCGGAAATTTCCACAATAAAATAAGCTCAGCATGGCGGAGGCTTACGCCTGCCTTTTTTGGATCATATTTCGCAGATGCTCCGGGCATAGTTAGTCCTTTTCTGCACCTGTTAATATTTTAACACAACATTTTGTCCCTGTAAAATGTAATATTGATATATTGCTATCAGTAAAACGCATACCCGGAACTAGAGACACGCCGAATAAAGCGAAGCGTACCAAATTCAGCCGCGTGATTATGCCGTTTGAACGGGGCGAATTTGATTTAATCAGTGCTTCCCTAGGGCAATACCGCACAATTAACGGCTAACGCCTTTGTCATCCGCTTGCTTGCATATTTTCCGCCATATTGCACAAATTCTCCTTGACGGGCGGACAGCCCGCCTGCGTCAAATTTATGCAATCTGACGAAAAACCAGTTCAGCGCAAAATATTACTTCACCTATAAGTGAAATGTGATATATTGCGCTGAACTGACGGCGCAATCGAACGACAATAATTATGCGGTATTGCCCTAGATCACGTTGTACTTCTTTTTTGCCCTGAGGACAGCCGCCACGAATTCCTTGTCGAATTCGCTGAGCCGATAATCCCTGCGGTAAATGAGGACGTCCTTGTAAAGCCGCTCAGCGCCCTTGACTTTAAGCTGTACCAGCCCGTAATTATCCAGCAGCTGCTGCGGAACAGGGGAGACCCACATAAAAGTCTCAGGGACTGTGGCAAGCAGAATAAACTGCGTGCCGCGTTCGTACACGAAGATCCTGCGTTCCACGAATTCAGTAAGCTCCGATTTCCGGATATCTATCGCCGGAACCGACGGAACATAAGGGTCGGCATGGCATATCTCAATATATTCAGCGAGGTCGTCGAGACATACCTCGTCCTTCTGGGCAAGGGGATCGCTTTTGGAGATCAGCATACTGTATGAAAATTCGGCAATAGTTTCGACATTCAGCTTTTTGTCCTTGAACAGGTCGCTGAAATACTTCTCATAAGAGGACTGGTAACGAACGATCCCGAGGTTGAAATCCTCCCGGACAACGCTGTTTATCGTGTTCATCGGATTGGTTTCGCAGTAATAGAACTCCGCCGGGGAGCCCTTTTTCATGCTCCTCGAAAAATCAGCCATTGCATAGCTGAGGTAGCTCGCCCTCGGAACGCTGACCGAAAAGCTCTGCTTTTTCTGCCTGCCGTTCTGGTAGATCTGCTCGACCTCCTCGACCTTCTGCACGATCTGCCGGGCGTATTGCAGGAATTCTTCGCCGTCCTGAGTTATGGAAATGCCTTTTGTGGTGCGACGGAAGATGGTTATCCCGAGGGATTCTTCCAGCTCCTTGATGGCACGGCTGAGGTTCGGCTGACCCATATAGAGGTTCTCCGCAGCTTTGCTTATGGAGCGTGTCTTTGCCACTTCTACGGCATATTTAAGGTGAAGTATGTTCAACTCAATTCCTGCCTTTCGTTGTATATTTGCCCGGGATAATTCTGTTAAAGATTTATCAAATTTGTGTTACGTTCATATTCCGGTCAGATCAGACTACCGGGGCTTATTCTCTTTCCAGCGCTGTAATGCCGCTTCTTACCATTTTTACGATACCGAACGGCTTCAGAAGGCTGATGAAGCTGTCTATCTTCTCAGGCTTTCCGGTAAGCTCCAGCATAATGCTGTCCTCCGCAATATCGACAGACTTCGCGCGGAACAGATTTGCTACCTCGACAATACCGCGCCTGTCCTCGACAGAACGTCCTGCGCGGACGATCACATGCTCGCGGCATACGGCGTCGGTGAGTATCTTTACCTCCTGAACGTCATGGAGTTTCATGAGCTGGTTCTTGATCTGCTCAAGTACCTTGATGTCACCTGCGACAACGATCGTCAGGCGAGAAACGTCCGGAACCTCTGTTTCAGCCGCGTTCAGGCTCTTTATACTGAAGCATCTTCTGCTGAACAGACTGGAGACGCGCAGCAGAACGCCCTCTTTATTTGCTACCTTTACTGATAATACATATTCCTGCATGATCACGCCTCCAGATCAATTGATGTAATGGGATTTTGAACCGGTTTGCCTGCCGGGATCATCGGCAGAACGTTGATATCTCTGTCGATGCGAACCTCGATCATGACCGGAGAGGACTTTGAGATCTCCAGTGCCTTTGCAAGCGTGGGAGCGATCTCCTCGGTCTTTTCGATGACAAATGTCTGAACGCCAAACGCTTCGCCCAGCTTTAAATAATCGATGTGGCGTGCGTCCAGGGTGGTCTGTGAGAAATGCTTACTGTAGAATAACCTCTGCCACTGGCGCACCATTCCCAGAACATTATTGTTCACAACTATCTCAATAATATTGACTCCATGTGCAGAAGCCGTGATAAGCTCGTTCAGGTTCATTGCAAAGGAGCCGTCGCCTGCCATGTTCACAACAGTCTTTCCGGGATTGCCGACCTTTGCGCCGATCGCTGCGCCAAGCCCGAAGCCCATTGTGCCAAGACCGCCGGAGGAAATGAAGCTGCGCGGTTTTCTGCACTTGTAGTACTGCGCCGCCCACATCTGGGTCTGACCCACTTCCGTGGTGATTATTGCCTCGCCGCCGGTCTGTCTGTCAAGCTCCTCGATAACAGCCTCTGGGGTGACAGGAAGCTCCTTTGTGCCGGTCTGAACAGGCTCTCCGAAATCCCCGTCAAGTATCTCCGCGCACCACTCCGGGTGAGACTGCTGAGTGAGTTTTGAGAGGATAGTCGAGAGCACTTCCTTAACGTCGCCGTTTACGGTCGTGGTAACATCAACGTTCTTGTTGAATTCTGCCGGGTCAATGTCGATATGAATGATCTTTGCCTGCTTACCGAACACGGAGGTATCGCCGGTCACTCTGTCAGAGAAGCGTGTACCGATACCTATGAAAAGATCGCAGTTGTTCAGCGCGTATGCCGCCTTTACCGTTCCGTGCATGCCAAGCATTCCTATGTAGCGGCGGTCGGTCTCATCGTAAGCGCCCTGACCCATGAGAGAGCAGGAAACAGGAGCGTCAGTCATCTCCGCAAGCTGCTTTAGTTCCACGGAAGCCCCGGAGGAGATAACTCCGCCGCCGGCGTAGATGTAAGGCTTCTTTGAGTTTGCGATAAGCTCCACGGCGGTGTTTATTTCGTCTGTGGAAAGCGGGGCGTTCTTCTCAGGCTTCTGCGCAGGCTGGGGGACATATTCCGTCACTGCCTGGGTGATGTCCTTGGGAACGTCGATCAGCACGGGGCCTTTTCTGCCGGTATTCGCGATCCTGAACGCAAGACGGATAGTATCCGCAAGATCGTCCACGGACTTTACGATGAAATTATGCTTGGTGATAGGCATGGTTATGCCTGTGATGTCCACTTCCTGGAAAGAGTCCAGACCCAGCAGACCGCAGGAAACGTTACCTGTGATAGCCACCAGCGGAACAGAATCCATGTATGCGGTGGCAATTCCGGTCACCAGATTTGTCGCGCCAGGACCGGAGGTGGCTATCACAACGCCGGTCTTTCCTGTAGAGCGCGCGTATCCGTCAGCAGCGTGGCACGCGCCCTGTTCGTGGCAGGTAATGACGTGCTTTATCTTGTCGCTGTACTTGTACAGACTGTCGTAGATATTGAGAACAGCGCCGCCCGGATAGCCGAAAATGGTATCGGCGCCCTGTTCCAGTAAGCATTCAACGATTATATCAGAACCGCTAAGCTTCATTTAGAGATCACCCTTCTTTTATATAATTCCGCTGCTTGATATATCAAACAGTACATAGTATTATTTTATCACATAGTTCATATATTGTCAACGATATATCAGAAAAATTCCGGATTTTTTAAAAAATGCGGCAGATAATTCCGCCGCATTCAGTGTGTTATTTTACATATTCATCAGGAGATATGCGATAGTTTCCTTTAACATGTCCTCGCTTACCAGGTCGCAGCCGTTTTTCAGTATTGAGATCATTTCCTCTGTGCCCGGCTTGTTCTGCTTTTCAAGGTCTGCTCTTATGGTCTCCAGAAGCTTCCTTTGAAGCCATTTGAGTTTTTTGAGATCCAGCTTTCCTCGCAGATAGAATATCGGGATATCTGTGGGATTTGACTCTTTAAGGATCTCAATGTACTTATCGGTCCGTGGGTTTATACCGACTGCGCAGGCACACACGAGGTTCCAGCGTTTCTGTGCTTTGCTGAACCCCTGGATCTTGTTTGCGAATACCCAGCCGAGAAAAACCGCCTCTTCATCTTTGGGGAGAGCCTTCTGTGCCTCCTTTAGTGAATACGCCGGTACTCCCAGCTTTTCCGACAGCATTTCGGCATATCGCTTTGCGCTGCCTGTGTTGGACTCATAAATTATTGCTTTCATAAAAACACCTTCTTGAAGCTATTGATTTTATGCCATGGTTTTCTTTCGCTTTTTCTCACTGTACATCAGCTGGTCGGTGGCTCTTACCATATCCTCGAATGATGTGGAATTATCGACGCAGAAAGACATTACACCAACGCTTGCCGATATGGTATAGCTCTTTCCGGAGGAAGCGTTCACACCTGCGATATACTCATTTATATACTCATGAATGCTCTCCGGCGAGTGCTCACCTGGTATCAGCGCCACCATCTCGTCACCGCCCCAGCGCACGCAGACCGCGTCCTGGGGACAGCTGTTCTTCAACGCGTCGGCTACTGTGCATATGGCAAAGTCGCCGTCATCGTGACCGTAGTGATCGTTGATGTATTTCAGTCCGTCAAGATCGGCGAGTACGACTGTCATTTTGCCGCTGCATTTGCCGAGAACTCCCGGGTATGCGTTTTTGAGCGCCAGACGGTTCAGCAGGTGAGTAAGCCCGTCGCAGCGGTACATTTCCTCGATCTTCTCAGACAGGAAATGCTGGTATTTTAAAGCGCGTAAAGCACCAAAAGCGCAGTTCAGCGTGTTGACGATCTGAGAAGCCTTATAGTAATTCTGCACATCGTAATTGTGATAGTTGAACGCAGTATACCCCATAGTTATCCCCATATAATTCAGCGAGAAGAATATGAGCGGTTCCTCTTGTTCAGTTATCATGGTTTTCATATCGGGGTGCAGGCTGACTGTTTCCAGATCCTCATATCGTCCGTGAACAGAAGCGTTTGTGTTGAATATGACCTTTACATATTTTCCGAAAGAAGTCTCCCGGTTTTTGCTCAAGGGGTTCACAGTTGAGTTCAGGCATTCAGGATCAAGGCAGATCACCATGTCGTAGAAATCATACTTATCGAGTATATCTGCGATATCCGTGAATGACTGACACTCAAGCACCCTGGACATCATGCGGAACATGTGCTCTTCTTCCGACTGAAAGCGGAAGAACGAATTGTTCAGATAAGTAAGCTCCTCCATGGGGTCTAGTACCTGAACGCAGTTGCAGCCGCAGCTTTCCGATCTCAGAAGCTCCGGCACGACCAGCAGCTTTTCCGGAAGCTCAGCGCCGTCTATAAGCTCTCTGGAGGTCTTGGCAATGCATTCGGCAAGCTGCTCGCTGCTGCAAAGGCAGGTGGTTATTCTCGGAGAGCAGTAATTTATATCGCTGATGCCATCAAATCCGGTAACGATCATGTCGTCCGGAACTTTAATGCCATGCCGTTTCAAAACGTTCACCGTGGTGATCGCCATGGAGTCATTCGCGCAGATTATAGCCTGGGGAAGCCTGCGGCGGCGTCTGAACAGTGCCTCGACTGCTTCCTCTGTGGGGCGGCTCCAGAAATCTCCGTAGCTTATATCAGCGTCGCAGAATGGGATATCAAGCTCATCGGCTACTTTTCTGACAACTCTGATCCTTTCCTCGGAGAACTCATTTCCCTTTATCCCGGCAATAAAATGAAAATCAGTGACTTTATGATCTGCCAGCACATGGCGGACGATCTTCTCAAATCCGGCGGTGTAGTTGAAAGCGATATTCGAGCAGCCGTCATAGCTGCCCCCGATAGTGATTACAGGAATGCTGTGCTGCTTTGACCTGCTGATTATATCCCGTACAACGATCTTGTTCTTTATCGCTTCATCATGGATAACGACAACATCTGTGACATCGTAGTTTATCAGCTCAAATACAGACTTCTCTCCATTTTCGTCAATTGTATTCCAATACAGTTCAGACGGAGTGGAAAAAACCATCAGTCGGCAGCCGCGTTTTGCCAGGTTCTTGCTAAGAGAGCTTATGAATTTATGATTTGTAGAGTCATGGATCCTCGAAATGCACAATGCAACTATATACTGTCCGAAAAGCATATTTAAAACCCTTTCTTTTCAGAATAACAACGTATTGCGGAAATGAAGATAAGAACACTTGAAAATAAAAATACACCTTGCCATTATTATATTATATCATATCTTATCTGTGATTTCAAGTGCCGTATCAAAATAAAGATCATTTTTAAAATTACAAACAGGGGCAAAGTATACTCTGCCCCTGTATAAGTTGTTCCGATATCAGATCATTCTGTGATAAATTTGCCGACCTCAGCCGCAAGGGTAGTAGCAAGAGCGGAAAGCTCCTCGCTGGAAGCTGCGCTTTCCTCTGCGGTTGCTGTGGTGGAGTGCATTCCGGATTCGATGTAGGTGATCCCCTCGGTGATCTCGGCAACAGCTGCCTGCTGTTCGGAAGCGGCTTCGGTTATCTCCTGCATCTGGTCGCTGATCTTGCTGATGCCGTTCACGATGCTGTCCATTGCGGTATGAACATCAGCGGCAAGCTGTGTGCCCTTATCCACCGCAGTGAGCGAGTCGTTGATGAGGGCAGTGGTGTTCTGGGCGGCTTCGGCGCTCTTGGCAGCGAGGTTTCCGACTTCGTCTGCAACCACTGCAAATCCCTTTCCGGCTTCACCTGCCCTTGCCGCTTCAATGGAAGCGTTGAGAGCAAGAATGTTGGTCTGGAACGCGATATCTTCGATAGTCTTGATGATGTTCTTGATAGAAGCGGATTTCTCCTTGATGTTCTCTACCGCTTCGAGCAGCTGCTTCATCAGCTCACCGCCCTCATGAGCGCTGCTGTTGGCTTCCTGAGCCAGCGCCGCAACATTGCTGGAAGCGTTTGCGGTGTTGTCCGCTTTCTGCTGGATAGAGCTTATGGTATTGGAAATGCGGTCAACAGCCTCAGCTTCCTTGATCGCGGTCTCAGAAAGGCTGGAGGAGCCTTCCGCCACCTGTCCTGCGCCGGACTGGATGTTGCTGACGCTGTTCTTAACGGCTGTCATAGCGGAATTAAGCGCAGAGGATATCTGATTAAGAGAGGTTCCTATAGTTACGAAATCCGCATGGTAATCAACGCTGGAGGAAACGGTAAGATCGCCGTCAGCAAGCGGTTCAAGCACATTCTTGATATCGTTGATGTATGTGCGCAGCGTCTCGACTGTGTTATAAAGAGACTGCTGGAGCACCATGGTCTCATCACCGGGAGCGTCAACAACGAAAGGAGAGTTTACATCGCCCTCGGAGAGGAGCTTGAGACGTTCAGCTGATTTTACTATAGGGTTTGAAATATTGTTAGCAACCCTGATAGAGATATATACACCCAGGCTTATGAGGATTAAGCTGGCACCAAAGCCCAAAAGCAGGGCAAAGAACACCGTCCTGTTGACCTCGTCGTAATTCCCGCTTACCGCGATAGTCCAGCCGTCCGTACCCTCAACGGGCATGTAATAGGCGAGCATTTCATGGTTGCCGTCGTTGTATTTTATGGAGTTGCTTTCGCCGCTCATGGCAGTTTCTGCGAACTTTACCAGATGGGAATTATCGCTCTGGAGGTAGTTCGTAAGGCTGGTGACAAGCTCAATGTTGCTTGCGGCTACGATCTGACCGTTTTTGTCAAAAACGACAATGTTGCTGCCCTCGCCCATGTCGATACGGTCAAGACCGTTGGAAAACATTGCAGTATCAAGACCGCCGTAGATAACATATTTTGTGCCGTTGTGCTCTGCGGGAGCCGCCATCATGGTGGTGACAGAGCCGTCTGTTTTACGGATCACCGGCGCAGAAATAGCTACCTCTCCGTTCAGAGCCTTCTGGAAGTATTCTCTGTCGGTAAGATTGGTGTCGTTATAGGTGTTTCCGTCCTCGTATGCAACGGAATAGTCCTTGAAAAGGGCAGTCTGTGCAAGATAATCAAGGTTTTCCTTACGCGTAACAAGAGGGATAGACTGATCAAACACGGACTCTTCATTTGCCGCAGACTGTATCTCCAGCGTGAGAGAGTTGATCGTATTGGTGATGACCTCACCGTATGCCTCAGCCAGCGATTTTGTCTGATCAACATAGCTGGAGTTATATGCATATGTATTGTTGAGTGTGATAAGCGACATAAACACGACAATGCATACGGCAATACTGATTATAGACAGCCTGAGGATACGGAACTTTATCTTTGTTGTACGAGGCGCTCCGGTTGCCTTTTCCCTGATTTTAGTCATTTGAAAATACCTCCGATATGTATTTATAGCGGAGCAGGACATTGAAGAAAAAATCCTGCTGATGACTATTATATCATGATTTTCTCATAAAATCAATAACTATTTCAAAATATAACCGTAATAATTATTATTTTTGTAAAAAGCACCAAGAAAAACACCGTGGATATGTAACATCCTATTTACAAAATGTACAATCTGCACAAAAAAGTCGTGCGGAATATGTCAGCATTAAACATACCGCTGAAAAAAGCAGGCAGAAAGCCGGGAATATCCCCCTCGGAATTGACTTCTTAATAAAAAAGTTGTAGAATTATGTCGGTGAAAAATCTTCAATGATATCCGGAATATCATCTTCGGGGAGTGCTTCCTCGGTGGTTTCAGCGGTCGCTATAACGCTTAGGTCTATCTCGTCAAACGTGATGCTGCTCCAGCCGACTGCCGTAAACATGCTGACGGTGTAGCTTTCCACATCGCTGCGCCAGCCGTTTTCGTCCAGAACCCAGAGATCGATAACCACCATGTCATTTTCTGCGATAGAGTATTCTGACCCGGCGAGGGTGATACCGGTTTTGTTGCAATAGTATTTTTCTGCCATCTGTGTAAGTCTTGCGGCAGGATTGAAGGTGAAACCGCTTTCTGGCACCTCAGAAAGATATGTAAGCTCGTCCTGGGTTCCCAGGAAGCTCATGTGTATTATCACATGGTCTTCGGAGATACGTTCAAGCTCAGCGCTGTAAGGCGTGAGTTCTTCGCCGACATACATGGTAATATTGCTGCCGCTGATCGAATAGGCAAAATCTATCCCGTCCGCGTCTGCCATGGGTATCATTTTCCCGTGAATACCGTCCTCGTCGAATATGTAGAAATTCCCTGTGTCGTCAGAGTTCTCGGAAGTCCATATTCCGGGGGTAAAGTAGTCTGACGGCGTGATATTCAGCGTATCCAGCGGGTCAGCCGGGTAAAGATCCTGCTCGTCCGGTATATCCTCCATTGTCGCCAGAAACTGAAATTCCTCCGTTGACGCCTGCACAGACGCTTCAAGCGTTTCTTGGGATATCGTCTGTATCTCAGAATTCGTTTCGCTGCACCCACAAAGGAAAATCGGTAAAGCCAGTGCGATGATCATTCTTTTCAATTCTATCAGCTCCGATCTTAGATTGAGTTTAGTTTATCATATTTTTGTTCCTGTGTCAATCCGGTTTTCCCCAATATATGCGGTGAGCCGTGCTTTTTCCCCTTGAACAAAGCTTCCATATTATGTATAATTATAACGATATACATATTAAGGAGGGCAATATATGGGAACGGCTGGACTGATCTTTCTTGCGGCTGGGCTTTCTATGGACGCGTTTGCAGTGTCGGTGTGCAAGGGATTATCACTGGGTAAAATAAAACTGCGGCATATGATAATAGTCGGAGCATGGTTCGGGGGATTCCAGGCTCTTATGCCGCTCATAGGGTATCTGCTTGGCAGCGCTTTCTCTGAGATCGTGTCGGAGTACGACCACTGGATCGCCTGCGCGCTGCTCGTTTTCATAGGAGGAAACATGATCCGGGAGTCTCTGGGCTGTGACGAGGAAGAAAAGCAGGATCCCTCAATTACCCCGGGGAGCATGATAATGCCTGCGATCGCCACAAGCATTGACGCACTTGCCGTGGGCGTGACCTTTGCTTTTCTGGAGATACCCGTGGGGGTCGCGGTCGGCGTCATCGGCGTTGTTACATTCACGGTGACTGCTATCGGCGTAAAGCTCGGCAGCCTTTTCGGAGACAGATATAGAAAAGGCGCTGAGATAACCGGTGGAGCGGTACTTGTCATTTTAGGCATAAAGATACTGGCGGAGGGTCTTGGCTGGCTCTGACGAAGAAAAATGTGTAGAATACAGGAGATAATAAAATGAAGTATGTAAAGCAATTCGGCATTATACTGATGATAACGTTTATCGGGGAGGTCCTGCATGAACTTCTTCCGATTCCGGTTCCTGCCGGGATATACGGGATAATCCTGTTGTTTATCTGTCTGAAAACACGGCTCATTCCAGTAAGCGAGGTCAAGGAAGCGTCCGGATTTCTGATACAGATAATGCCGATCATGTTTATCCCTGCGGCTGTGGGACTTATTGAAACCTGGGATATCCTGGCTCCGTCATGGATACAGTTCCTGATAGTCACCGTTGTCACCACCGTTATTGTTATGGCGGTTTCCGGGCTGATAACTCAGGCTGTTATCCGTGCACGCAGGAGAAAGGACGGCAGGGCATGAGCGAGTTTCTTTCTGACTCCGCGTATTTCGGAGTGTTGATAAGCCTTGCGGCATACGGTCTGGGTTCGCTGCTTCGCAGAAAATTCAGATCGCCGCTTATAAATCCGCTGCTTATATCTATCATACTCACCATTCCGGCGATACTGCTGCTTCATATCGACTATAAGACCTACGAGAGCGGCGCGCATTATCTTTCCTGGCTGCTTACGCCTGCGACGGTCGCGCTTGCTGTTCCGCTTTATGAACAATTCGAGATGCTGAAAAAGAACGTTGCCGCCATTATCGCCGGGGTCACCGCAGGAGTGCTGTCAAGTCTTGGCAGCGTGCTGGGGCTTGCTGTGCTGTTCGGGTTTTCACACGAGGAGTACATCACATTCCTGCCAAAGTCGATAACCACCGCTATCGGCATAGGCGTTTCGGAGGAAAACGGCGGTATCGTGCCGATAACTGTCGGGGTCATCGTGATCACGGGCGTTATCGGAAATATGCTTGGTGAGCTTCTGCTGAAGCTGTTCAGGATCACCGAACCGGTCGCAAAGGGCATAGCGCTAGGCTCCTCCGCACATGTCATGGGCACCTCAAAAGCCATGGAGATCGGCGAGGTGGAGGGTGCGATGAGCAGTCTTTCTGTGGTGGTATCCGGTATAATGACAGTTGCTGCCGCTGCATTGTTTGCTAATTTGTATTAAGGTCACCTCTAAAAACCATAGTGCCTCAGATGCGCAGTCAGATTTTTCGTCAGATTGTACAAATTGAGCGCAGGCGGGCTGTCGCCCGTCAAGCGAAATTTGTGCAATATGGCGAAAAATATGCAAGCAGATGAGGTGCT
>JALEOL010000033.1 GCA_022766785.1 Oscillospiraceae bacterium | reverse complement strand
GCTGCGTCGAGAATATACCAGCTGCGCTCAACTTCGGCAGCCTTAGGCATATAAGTTGACATATTTGTTTCCTCCTTATTTATAGTATCCGGCATTTCTTTCTTTCAAATGCCGCTATGCAACATTTGATATTATACTCGCTTTATTTCCGTTTGTCAAGAGGATTTTCTGATATATTTCAAATATAGCAGGTTTTCTCGCGTTTTCTTTGCGTTTCTCTCGGTTTTTCTCGCTTTCTCTGATTTCATTTCATTTTCTGTTTTGACAATGTGTTTGGAAGAAATACAAAGTATCAGAGAGGACAAAAGAGCATTTGCGTTTCATTTATGAAATACGCAGATAATATTGTCCGCTACGCTTACATTACAAATAGTAAGAATATTATTGACAGAAATACAAAACAGTGGTATAATTCTATTCAAGCCATTAATTATATGGCAGACTATCAAAAAGGAAGGTAAATGGTATGAACATCTTAAAAAAACTGTCTGCACTGATATGTGCCGCAGCGGTATCGGTAACTGCGTCGGTGACTGCTTTTGCAAGCTACGCGCCAAAGGACCTCGGAACTGAGCTTGTTTCAAGTGGAAAGCTCGCCAGCGGAAAAGAGGACACCGTTTTACTTACGCACGAGGGCAGCTACGCGACCTACGACATTGAAGTCGGAAAGAAAGGAACGCTGGAGATCGAGCTTAACTCCAGAATAACGTATCTGGAGATCACAGTGTTCGATTCCAAGAAAAGATCCCTGATCATCAGCGATCTCATGAATTACTACGGCGAGTGCTACACAAGCTCCTCTGTAATGGAAGCCCACGGCGGTTATTTCCCCGACAGCTACCCCAAGAACGCCATATTGTGCATCGCCGACGGTCTTAACGACGGATATCACGGAGTGCTCTCATTCCCGGTAAGCAAGGGCAAATACACTATTGCTATCAAAAGATATATGTACGAGGGAGACGCAGGCAACAGCAATGTAACTATCCGCGCTGATTACCCCAAGGCTTCCACCAGCGCAAAGATAAACTACCTCACCATTAACCTCAAAAAAGGCGACACGCTCTCCCTGGGCGCTTCGGTCTCCGGCAGCGGCACGGTCAAGTGGAGCAGCTCCAAGCCCACCGTGGCAGCGGTCAGCTCCTCCGGCAAAGTCACCGCAAAGAAATCCGGCTCAGCTATCATCACCGCAAAGTGCGGAAGTTCCTCGCAGAAGATAAAAATAGTCGTTTCCTGACAGCATTACATAATTTAAGGGCGGGTCGCGTATCTGCCCTTTTTTTGCACAAATTCTCTCCAATATCTTGAAAAGTAACAAATTTTATGATATAATAAGCGCAAAGCTATTTTCATATATATTATTTAAATGCGTGCCAAAATCGCACGGGAGGTTACATATGTTCTGTCCTTACTGCGGAAGCCAGCTCAACGACGGCTCCGAATTCTGCTCCACCTGCGGAAGAAAGCTGAATGCCCCCAAACCCGAGGAGATCAGGGAAGTCACCGCCGCACAGGGTGGAATGCCGGTCGCAACTGGCGCCGGTTCTGAAATGCCGTCCGTTGGCGGCAGCACTGAACCTGCTCCGGTTTCCGTTCCCGTCCCGAACGAGGAGCTTCCCGGCAGCCGGACGAACATCAGCGTGCCGCACCCCGTGAATGATATCCCCCAGCCCACCGGAAGCACACAGTCTGCGCCGGAGCTTATGGGAATTACTCCGCCGCCGTTCCCCGGGAACAACACAGCAGGCGGTAACGTGAACGCTCCTTTTGGTGTACCCGGAGATTTCCCGTCAAACAGCGCCAATGGAATTCCCGAAGATCCCTCTGCAAATGACCGGGGTGGGTTCATGGCAAATGCTCCCGGCGGATCTTACGGCAATGATCCCGGCGGCTTCACCCCGATACCTCCGTCATTCGGACAGCCCCAGCCGGAGATCGCGGCAGTCAAGCCACTGAAGAAGAAAAAAACTCCTCTGATAATCGTGCTTATGGCACTGGGGGTTATTCTTCTGGGCGGCGCCGCTGCGTTCATCATCACGCTGAACAACGGTTTCCTGTACCGTTCCGGCGGAGTTAAGACTATCTACGATATCACCCACCTCTGCGTTCAGCACCACTATATCGACGCGGACTGCGAGAACCCCGAACGCTGCGAGATATGCGGAAATGAACAGGGCGAACCTCTGGGGCACGAGTGGGCAGAAGCTACCTGCACCTCGCCCCAAACCTGCTCCGTCTGCGGAAAGACCGAGGGCGATCCTCTCCCCCACAGCTGGCAGGAAGCCACCTGCACCTCCGCGCGCGAATGCACGGTATGCGGCGCAAAGGACGGCTCTCCCCTGGGGCACACCACCCGTCTCGGGAAGTGCGGCAGGTGCGGCGAGAAAGTTACCGAGCTTGAAAGCACGTTCTATCAGATACTCGGTCTGTGCAACGACGGCGACAGCTACTATTCGATCGGGTACGAGCTCATCGCGAACGCCTCCGCTTCAAGCTCATCTGCATATTATGTTGCCTGCGTGAACGCCACGAACTACTTTGTGCTCGCCTCCAGCAAATACCGCGAGGCGGCAATAAAATGCGGCGACTACAGCGAATTCGCCGATCTGAAGAAATACATAAACAACATGGTGAAATATCTCCCCACCACCGAGCCGAACTATTCCACAAACAGCCTTTCAAACTTTATCGACGACCTTATTGACTTCACCTACGCGACCCAGGATTACGCAAGATGCGCACTTGATATCCTTGACCTTCTGTAATTATAGAGAGGTAATATCATGATATGCAAAAAATGCGGTGCAACGCTCAACGACGACTCTATGTTCTGCCATATCTGCGGCACGCCCGTGGTTCAAAAGCAGAACACGGCAAAAACCGCGGCGGTTCCAAAGGCTGACAAAAAGCCCGGGGCAGCAGCCGGCGATAATATCCCCGACACCGCACAGAGCGCTGTCAAGAAGCCTGCGCCTGTGCTTCCCAGCGACAAGGCTATCCCACGCCGGACAGCGCCGCAGGAGCCTAAAAAAACGGCAAGCGCCCCTCCCATGAAATTTGAGGAGGACAGCATGCCGGAGGTCGGCGCGGATACTATCCAGCAGTATTACAATTCGATCTACGGCGTGCAGAACAGCAAGCGCGCTGCTCTTTCCCCGGGCATAGACGACGCGCTCGTCACCGGCAGGAAACAGCAGTCAGAGCCGACTCTGGGGAACGCTGACGATCCAGCCATGACAACCGTAAAGCCGATCAGGGTGATAAATTTCACGCCGCTCAAAATCGTGCTGCGTATCATCGCCGCGCTTTTCGGAGTTGCGGTCGCGGCAGGAGCTGTGATGTATTTCACCGGCACGCTGTATGAAGCCGGGATTATCAAAAAGCTCCACGAGCTGACCGGCGTGTGCATTCAGCACCACTATGAACCGCAGACCGACGGCGGACAGCGCTGCGTCATATGCGGCAGCATAACAGAGAGTACTTCCGAGGACTCGCAGGCTGCCTGATATTCAGATTGGCTTTTAACAGAAAAATCACAGGCGTTTCCGTCAGATCATAGGTCTGGGGAAGCGCCTGAAAATTTTTGCGGAAACTGCGTCGTTTTTTACCTTGAAAAACAAATCTTTTTATGGTATAATCATAAAAATATAAAATCCGTGCTTTTCCGACATCAAGAAAACCACGCCCGGGAGGAAAGAAAATGTTCTGTCCGTATTGTGGTAAAACCATACTCGACGACTGCGAATTCTGCACAGCCTGCGGACGCAAGCTGAATATCCCTCAGCAGCCGCCGGCAAACGCTGTACCAAACCCAGCCGCTCAGACCGAAGTCACTCCGGGAACAGTAACAGAGAGCGCTCCCACTGACCCGATGGACGTCACACCGCCGCCTTTCCCCGGATATCAGCCCACAGGCGCGCCTGCGGACAGCACTGCGTTCCCGGGCGCTCAGTGGAACTCGCCCACAGGCGCAGAAATACCCGGGGCAGCGCCGTGGCAGCCGGACGGCTCAGCGGTTCTGAAGCCTGTAAAAAAGCGCCGCAAGCCTATCGCGCTGTTCATTGTTCTGGGTGTGCTGGTGCTGGGCATAGCGGCGTTCTTCATCACATTGCAGACGGGAATACTGTTCCGATACGGCGGTGTGAGATTTATCTATAATGTAACCCACCTGTGTATCCAGCACCATTTCCAGGCGGCGGACTGCGAAAATCCGGAGCTGTGCGTGATCTGCGGAAAAGAACGCGGCGAACCGGTGGGACATCAGTGGACGGAAGCCACCTGCACCACAGGCAGGACATGTACGGTCTGCGGCAAAACAGACGGCGAACCGCTGGGTCACTCCACCCGTCTCGGAAAGTGCAGCAGATGCGGTGAAACTATCAAAGAGCTGGAAGGCACGCTTAATGCTATCTCAGACCTGTTTTTAAAAGGTTCTGATTACGCAGACCAAGGCTGCGAATACACATTCAGCCAGGACAACGACAGTATCTGGGATTACTACTACGACTGTATTTTCGCTGTGTCCTACTTTGATCTGGCGAAGGATAAATTCATTGAAGCCGCAAACAAATGCGGAGATTATCCGGAACTCAGCACAGCCAAGGATTACCTTACACGAATGGCCAAAGCTCTCCCGGTGGAGTATCCTGACAGCACATATTCAAGCATCAAGAGTTTTATAGAAGACGCCGGCAGCTATGTTGAGATCGCTTATGATTTCTCATCTCATTTGATCGATCTCTACGATTCTATCGACGTGAATCCCTCCAACTAATACTTCCACACCAATACAAATCAAAGCCGCCTTTTCACTATCTTCGAAAAGGCGGCTTTTGTATTATTGGGATACTGCTTTATTTCTTGCCAAATGCGAGGGTGAGGATATCCTTGACTTTCAGGCGGCTGCCGTTATGCAGGATTATCATCTCGTATACCCTTGCGACTATCACCGCGATAAGCGCCACGAAAGCGGCAAGCACAATTATCGCAATGAGCACCTGCGGCAGCGACAGCGTTCCCAGCAGAAGCGCGGAGGGCAGCGAGAACGGCGAGCTTATCGGGAAGAAATAGGAGAACATCTGCATACCGTTGCTTGACGCTGCGCCGGTGTCAAAGCTCTCGGCGGTGAACATTATCGGGAAATATGCCAGATAGAATCCTAATACACCCAGCAGAGAATAGGGCTGCATAGCCTGGGCAAGATCCTCCATTCTGCTGACGGAAGCCCCCACCAGTGCGGCGATCAGCGCGAACAGCATAAAGCCCAGAATGAATATCACCAGTATCAGGATAAAGGTGAGCGGACTCAGCGTGCCGAAGCTGTTGTTGAGAGCCTGTGCGATCTCGGCGTTCTGACCGGTCTGGAGCGCCGGGTCTTGCATCATCTTCATGATATCTCCGCCGATACCGAACGGAGCGGTTGCCGCAAATGCCGCGCCGCCGGCAAGCAGCAGCACCAGGAACTGCATTATCGACACAAGGCACATAGCCAGCACCTTACCGATAACCACCGCGAGAGGTCTGACAGAAGTCAGCAGAAGCTCCATGACCCGGGAGGTCTTTTCCGTTGCGATAGCCTGCGCCACGGTCTGACCGTATGCGAATACGAATATAAACAGCACCAGCGAGAACACAATTGGAACAATGTAGTTTATCATCGACTCAAACACGCCCCATTCGTCCGAGCCTGCCTGTATCTTTGACGTGGAATAGTACCTCTGGGTGGCGGCGAAATCCT
Source organism: Oscillospiraceae bacterium (assembly GCA_022766785.1). Lineage (GTDB taxonomy): Bacteria > Bacillota > Clostridia > Oscillospirales > Ruminococcaceae > CAG-115. The sequence continues at coordinate 35,202 of JALEOL010000033.1, read as the reverse complement.
CCGGCTTCACTCCGATATCCAGCATACTGCGGTATTTCATCACCGACACTACCGCCGACGACACAGCGTCCACGGAGTCGCCGTCGGTCTCGGGGGAATAGTAGGTCTTGACGGCGTAGCCCAGTATCGCTCCGTCTGCTTCCTCAGCGGTAACAGTCACAAGAACCTTGCCTGCTTCATCATCGGATAGCCTGCTGATAAGCCCGGAAACGTCGTCGGAGCGCTCCGGCTGGGGAAATCCGAGAGCGGTAAGTCCGGAAATATCCTCATCGGTAAGCGTGCCGGTGCTGTCTGCGACATACACCTTGTTGAGTATTATCTCAGTCTCCGGGTCAGTTCCGGATATCATTTCACCTGCGCCCAGCCATTTGGGGATAAGGTTCACTCCGGAGGCAAGGAGCATCATTATCACCGCGATGATTATCGTTCCGGCGATGAATGATTTTGTTTTGACATATTGTATGAACGTGAAGCCGAATACCTTTTTCCAGCCCCTTGTGTTGTTATTTTTCATCAGACTCACCCACCTTTTCTATGAATATCTCGTTCAGGGACGGCTCGCGCAGCTCGTACTTTATCAGCGGGATATGCTGCTCCATGATCTTTCCCAGAAGTGCGTGCGCCTGCTGCTCGCTCTGAACATTATAGCTGGAGCCGTTGGGGGTCTCCTCGGTGGCGGTAAGTCCGCATTCCTGCGCAAGCGCTGTGATGTCGCCCTCGCACTTTACCGTGAGCTTTACCCTGCCGTAGCCTTTCTTTATCTCGTTGAGGTCGCCCTCCAGCACGGTCTTTCCCTTGTTAAGTATCACGATCCCCCGGCAGAATTCCTCTATGGTGGACATCTGGTGGCTGGACATTATGACGTACTTGTTCTTCTTGATCTCCTCGCGGATAACGCTCTTGAACAGCTCGGCGTTCACCGGGTCAAGTCCGCTCAGCGGCTCGTCGAGTATCAGCAGCTCCGGATCCGGGGCGAGCGCCGCTATCAGCTGTATCTTCTGCTGGTTGCCCTTTGAGAGCTGCTCCGCGCGCATATTCCTGTAATCCTGCACCCCCAGTCTCTCGAACCAGTAATCCAGCGCTTTCATCGCCTGGGGCTTCTTCATTCCCTTGAGGGAAGCGAAATACAGCAGCTGATCCATTATCTTGTATTTAGGATACAGTCCGCGCTCCTCCGCGAGATAGCCTATCGACTCGTTCGCGGTGCAGAATTTCTTCCCGTGCCATGTGACCGAACCGCTGTCCGCGCTGAGCATTCCCAGCATTATGCGGATAGACGTGGTTTTTCCGGCGCCGTTTGTGCCCAGCAGAGCAAACACGCCCGGCTCTTTCATCTCAAAGCTCAGCCCGTCCACTGCCCTGTAGTTTCCATAGGTCTTTACTATGTTTTCGACCTTTAGCGACATAAACTCACTCTCCCTTAACTGTTAATGTGTTGTATATACAGTATAATCTGTTTTATCCGTTTTGTCAAGGGGTATTTGAATTTTTTTGCAAAAAAATTTCCTGTAAATGCAAAAATCCCCTGCCGAAGCAGGGGATACAGTCTGTCGAAAAAGTCATTTTCCGGAGGAAAATGACCAATTGAAATCCATTTTTTGCCCCAGCTCTGCCGGGGCAAAAAAATACTTCTATCCGCACAACTGTTCGATCTGACGGCTTCGCCGTCAGTGAGTGCGGGCAGTGCGGATGTTCGGCGGAAAAGTCCCAACGGGACTTTTTCGACGGTCTCAATCCCCTGCCGAAGCAGGGGATATAGGTTTATTCTTGCTTATTCAAGAGGGGAAGTATTGCCGTTGGGATCGATGATGAACAGATCGCTGTCGTTCTGATATACAAGGTATGTATCGGTGAAGAAATACAAGCTGTTCTTGCCGATCCTGATATTATATCCTGTGGGGTTTATGTATATACCGTTTGCAGTATTGTAAAACTGGGGGATCTCTCCGGGTACCGGCTCGGTCTTTCCTTTTTTGTAGATATACCACTGGCTGTCATTGCCGGGATAGACGATAACATCATCTCCAAGAACGGTGGGGATGCCAACTCCGATCTGATCCAAGCCCACGAAATAGTTCTCCGTACATACGTTCTCCGCTATCTCCCGGCTTTCGCCGTTTCTGTACTGCATCAGCCTGCCGTCCTGTGTGAAGTAGAAAATGGTTTTCCCGCTCGGCGATACGCCAAAGCCATCTACAACGCCGACGTCATCTGTCTCTCCGTCTTTTTCCAATACCAGACTATATGTTGTGTCCGATAAAGAATCGTTGCATGTAAGATATACGATACCTCCGTCTGCCATAGTGGCAACATGTCTGACTCTCTGACCGTTCAGGCTTATTTCCTTTGAATCGTCTCCATCAAGCTGATAAAGACCGCCGTCAAAGCTTAAGCAGTGGGTCAGATCTTCGATATTGAAATGCATGGTGGGATACATCGAACCATTTGAGGTCATGCTGTTGAGCAAATTATAATCGGTGTCGTATATGAACTCACCCACCGGCAATCTGGTTTTCGTAAACATTCCGCTGTAAGGGTAGGAATATGTCTCGTCCTTGACTGCGTCATAAATATAAACCGCCTTATCACCCTCCTTCATTCTGTATGTGACCTGTGTGTTATCCTTATTGGTTACAAACGGTGACATACACATGGAAGTTGAAGAAAGGATCTCACCCGTGCTGTCAAGACAGTACAATGTGAAGTCATTGACCAAATTATATGCAAATACATACTTACCCTCGTCTGCAACAGCCACCACGCCGAGGAACATATTTGCCGACATAAGCTTTTTCGATTCTCCGTTTGTGTAAAGGAATATCGTTTTTGAGTCCGAATATGCCACGGTCTTTCCGTCGGGGGAGATAGTGACGCCGGTGTAATTACCGCTTTCCTCAATGACCGTGATCTCTCCGGTGTTTGTATCCATCAGTTCCACGCCAAGGTCTGCGGTGTAGTATGCAATACCGTTGCCGGAAGCTGCGAGCGAAAAGCCCAGACCAATACCGTTCTCCGTATTTACATTGGTTCTGATCAGCTTTCCGTTCTTCAGAACGCAGACGCATCTTTTGTCCGCATCCTTTACCGCAAAGGTATCGCCCGAAAGAGAAGAAGCCAGAAACTGATTAACTCCGCCGCTGTCCTCGACCAACTTGCCATTATACACAACGCCCATTTTCGTGAGAATTGCCGATGTGTAACCGGACGAATCTGTGCTGTTCCCGAATATCAGGAACATTGCAACCGCACCGCCTGCCACAAGCACCGCCAGAGCGATCAGCAGAATGATGAGCGGCTTCTTGCTGCGCCTGCTCTTTACTGCCACTCCACCGTGCTGAACCTCCGCCTGCTGTGCCGGCTGTTGGTATTGCGGCTGAGCAGGCTGCTGATACTGTGGCTGAACAGACTGCTGATACTGCGCTTCCTGAATCGGGCGCTCCAATTTTGCGCCACAGAAACCGCAGAACGCCATGTTGTCATCAACATTATTCCCGCAATGCTTACAAATCATATATTATACCTCCATACCATATCCCACCTTACGATGGGATAGCAATAATTATTAATCACAGCTCAATAACTATGTCGTTCTCGGGCTTGAGTACAGAGTCAAGGATCAGCTTGCCCTCGATCTTCTCGCCGTTTACGGTAACGGACTTCACACCGTGCTCGGAGCCGTTCGGGTTCTTTACGGTAACGTGGAGTCTCTTGCCGCGGAAGGTCTTGTCCATGGTGTATTCCTTCCACTCGGAGGGGATAGACGGGTCGATAACGATACCCTTTGTCTCGGGGTTAAGTCCCAGGATACCCTCGGTAGTACCTACCATAACGGTGGAAGCGGTACCTGTCAGCCAGTGAACGTGCGCGCGTCCTGCGAACGGGCTGTCCTTGCCCTCAACGAACTGACCGTATACATACGGCTCCAGCACTCTGTGCTCTGCGTTGTCGTTGTAGGTAGCCGGAGCTGCCTCTGTCCAGTACTTGTATGCACGGTTGCCGTGACCCAGCTTGGACTCTGCCAGAATGAGCCAGCCCTGCGGCTGAGAGAAGATACCTGCGTTCTCCTTGGTGCACTTGTTGAAGCACTGCATCAGCGCGCCGTCAAAGCCGTGCTTTACATAGGGCGGATACATTACCATTGCGCCGTAAGGTGTGTTCAGCTCGCGCTCAACGCTGTCCATAGCCTTCTCGCCCTGCTCTTTGGTAGCGAAGCCGGAGATGACAGACCAGCTCTGGGGATTGAGCCACATGGAAGCCTCGGGATCGGTGCGCTGACCGATAACGGTGCCGTCCTCCTTGTAGCCGCGGATCCATCTGTCCTCGTTCCAGCATGCGGAGAGGATAGTGTCCAGCTTAGCCTTGATCTCGTCGAGGTACTTTACATACTCGGCGTCGTTCTTCTCAACTGCGTAGGTGCGGAGTATCTTCACTGCATAAACCAGCTGGAATGCAACGAAGGTGGACTCGCCCTTCTTGCCAAGGCGCAGGCAGTCGTTCCAGTCTGCGTGCAGACCTGCGGGCATGCCGTGGTTGCCCAGGTGGTTCATGGAGAAGTCGATAGCGCGCTTCAGGTGGTCGTAAACAGTGCCCTTTTCGCCGTCGTTCGCATAGAATATTTCTTCATCGAGGAATGCGCTGTCGCCGCTCTCGGAAATGTACTTGTAAACGGTCGGGAACAGCCACAGAGCGTCGTCTGCACGGTAGCTGGGGTGACCTGTCTGCTTTGCGTATACGGAGTTCTCGTCGTTCTCGTCCGGGTGGTTCTCCTGACCTGCCTTGTGGTCGTACTTGACCAGCGGCAGACCTGCGCCGTTAGTTACCTGTGCGGAGAGCATGAACTCGATCTGCTTCTTTGCCATCTCGGGAGCAAGGTGGATAACGCCCTGGATATCCTGAACGGTATCGCGGTAGCCGAAGCCGTTTCTCAGACCGCAGTACTGGAAGGAAGCCGCTCTCGACCAGATAAAGGTGATGAAGCAGTTGTATGCGTTCCAGGTGTTCACCATGTTGTTGAAGTTCGCGTCGGGGGTGTGTACCTGGAGGTTGTTCAGCTTGCTGTGCCAGAACTCCTTGAGCTGTGCAAGCTCTGCGTCAACGGTGCCGGGCTTCTCGTATCTGCTGATGATCTCGTTGATCTCAGCCTCGGTCTTCTGACCGCCCAGAACGTAGGTCAGCTCCTTGGTCTCGCCGGGCTGGAGCACGATGTCGCTCTCCAGTGCGCCGCATGAGTTGGTGTTGTAGTTGAGGTCGCCCTTGAGACCCTCCTCAATGCCCCTGGGGTTAGCGTAGCTGCGGTAAGAGCCTACGAATGCGTCACGGTCGCCGCAGTAAGCGTCTACCTTTGCAGCCGCAAGACCGAGGAAACGTCCGCTGTTGGGGTTGTAGATCTCGTTCTGCATCTGGTGAATGTAGTTACCCTTGAAATAGGTGCGTGTGATGAACAGGGTATACTGGAGGTTCACCTGATCCTGCTCGTAGTTCGGGTCGTTCACGAACTCGCAGTAACCGGTGACAGCCAGCTTCTTCGGCTTGTCGGAGGTGTTTGTCACCTTAGCCGCCCATACCTCGTATGTAGCGCCCTGGGGAACATAGTAGGTCACCTCGGACTTAACGCCCTTGTACTCGGAAGTGATAACGGTGTAAGCAGTACCGTGGCGGCACTCGCTCTTGTACTCGTCCAGGGGCTTGCATACCGGTGCCCAGGAAGCAGACCAGTACTCGCCGGTCTCCTGATCGCGCAGGTAAACGTATCTGCCGGGGGTGTCGTTTGCAACGCCGTTGAAGCGGTAGCGGATAACGCGTCCGTTTGCGCCGCTCTTAACGAAGCTGTAGCCGCCGGCGTTGTTGGAGATGATAGCGCCGTACTCGGGGTCGCCGAGGTAGTTTGCCCATGCGGACGGTGTGTCCGGACGGGTGATGACATACTCCTTGTTGAGTTCGTCGAAATGTCCGTAGTTCATTGGTATTCCTCCATAGTATTACTTCCGCTTGAAGCGGTTTATTCACGCCCTCGGGCTTCTCTCAGCCCTGTTTATATTATATCATAAAACGTTTACATTTCAAGGGCGGTGTTTTGCACAAAGTTTTGGCGTGTTTTTTGTGCAAAACGACAGCAAGGAAATTTCCTGAAAACGTGGATAGGGGACTATGAAATAAAACAAAAATTTTGCACAAAAATGGTTGACACTACAGAACACAAATATCACTGAAAGTCACTGCGGTGGTATTTTTTCATATCACAGACATAGATTTTTGAAGACAAAACCTTTTTTCCGCCGAAGGAGCGTTTTTTGATAATATGGTGGATAGGTATTTCTGGCTGTGAATATGATCGCCCCAATATCTTTGACAGAGCCGTTTTGTTTTATATGGAAATACTATTCCGGCGGCGATTTTTTTGCCGAAAATCGACTTTTTTCATTTCGGTGATTGACAATGTGATAAATAAGTGATAAAATATATACGGTAGAATATACCGATATAATTATATGAAAAGGAGATTCTTATGAACAGTAACACTTCTTCCGTCCTGGCGATAGTGTCCAGGGTCGGAAAACTTCTCGGGGCGCTCTTTGTAATAATTGGATTAATTGTTATTGTGAGCACTGTCGGGAACGCATTAAATGCTACCCTCTCAGCTTCCAGCAGTTATAGCTACGGCTACGGCTACGGCTCATCTTCCTCCGCTATCAGCAGCGCCCAGCAGGCAAGTGAAACCGTTTTGGGCGCGATCAATTTCATGTGCGTTGGTGCGTATGTGATGTTCTTCTTCGCAATAATGGCTGTGATATTCAATGTCGTGGCCAAGGAAAACGTCGCAGGATCGCTCATCGACGTTTTTGTGGCGCTGGTGGGCTTCATCATGAACTTCATTATCGCCGATCCAATGAACAAGTTCAGCAATGTGAGCGGCTCGGATATTCCTGGTGCGATCATCGGATTTTTCACCGCGATGATATTCCTGATACTCAGCGCAGGCGTCGTTCTGCGTGCCGCTTTCCCCGGCGACCCGATATTCACCAGAAGGAAAGCAGCCGTATACACCGGCAGCACTTACGGAACAGGCGCATACCAGAATAACGGCTACGCAGCCCCCAATTCAGGCTACCAGAACAACGGCTATGCAGCCCCCGGCGCAGGCTACCAGAACAATGGCTACGCAGCCCCCGGCGCAGGCACCCAGGGCGGCTATGCGGCTCCCAACGCCGGATACCAGAACAGCGGATATTCTGCTCCGAACTCCGGTATCCAGAATAACGGCTATGCCGCGCCGAACGCCTCCTATCAGAACAACGGCTATAACAACACGCAAAACGGCGGCAGAATGTGATAGCACATTGATAAGGAGGATAATTCATGAATAACAAAACATATTCCGTACTCGCCATGGCTTCCAGATGCGGCAAGCTGCTGGGTGCGCTGTTTTCATTGATCGGCTTTATCGTGATCGTCAGCACGATCACCGAATTTATCAATCTCGGCATAAACTCTTTCTCCAACATCTTCTCAGGCTCCTCTTACGGAAATTCCGAGATATTGGGCAAGGCGCAGACTGCTATGGGCGCGATAGACTTCATGCGTGCAGGCGCGATAATCCTGTTTATTTGCGCTGTTGCGGCGGTGGTATTCAATCTTCTTGCAAAGGAGAACATCGTCGGCTCTGTGATCGACGCTGCACTCGCTCTGGTGGCGTTCATAATGAACTTTTCCATGGACATCATGTCCGCGGCTCAGAGCGCGATCATGTCCGGCTCCAGCAGCAGTGCTATGGCAAAGGTCGGCGCAAATCTCGTGGTAGCAATGATCTTTATACTGCTTATCGCGATACTCAATATCCGCGCGGTATTCCCCACCGATTCTATCATCACACGCATTAAGGGCGGAGCTTCCGCCGCACCCAAGACCGCATATGCAAACGCCTATGCGCCTAGTACGGGCTACCCCCAGAATGCTAACCGGGCGTACAACCCCAACCAGGCATACCCCCAGAACGCAAACCAGGCATACAACCCGAACCAGGCATATCCCCAGAACGCAAACCAGGCATACAACCCGAACCAGGCATACCCCCAGGGCGCAAACCAGGCATACAACCCGAACCAGGCATACCCCCAGGGCGCAAACCAGGCATACAACCCCAACCCGGCATATCCCCAGAACGCTAATCAGCAGTTCAACCCCAACCAGGCATATCCCCAGAACGCTAACCCCCAGAACCCGGCTGGCGGCTACTACCAGAACAACAACAGAATGTAACTTCTTACCTCCGTGGGCTTGCTCTGCGGAGGTTTTTTTCAAAGAACCATTGACAACCCCAAAATAATATGATAAAATAAATCATGCGGTAATATTTAGTCGCATTAAAATGACAAATCAAAAGGAGATTTTTTCCATGAACAAACAACTCGCATCGTCAATCGCGCTCTGGTCGCGTCTTGGAGTGGCTTTCGGCGCACTTCTCTCCATGATCGCAGTGCTTGTACTGGGAGGAAGCGCAATGTCTGCATTATCAAGGAGTTTTTATTCTGCGGCATCTGCTGTGTTAGGCGCAATTGTTTTCACAAGAATTGCTGTCATCTTTACATTTGCATGCGCTATTTCTCAGGCGGTATTCACAAAGCTGTCCTCTGACCGCATTGATATCCCCTCACTGATCAATCTTATTCCGGCTCTGCTGGCGTTCATCATGAACTTCACCCTCACCTCCAGTGCATTACTTGCTGCTATCTCGCTTATCATGTTAAGCATGGGCTACCTTATCCATACAGTTACCCCCAGCGAAGCGACCCTCACCATTTCTGCTATCAAGGCTTCCTTTGACGCTGTAAAGAACATGAACGCGGCGCGCACTGCCAACGCATACAATCCCAACATGAACGGCTACAATCCCAACATGAATCAGGGCTATAATCCCAACGCAGGCTACAACCCCAATATGAATCAGGGCTATAATCCCAACGCAGGCTACAACCCCAATATGAACCAGAACTACAATCCCAACATGAACCCCGGTTATAATCCCAACATGAACCCCAATCCCGGCTACAATCCCAATGTAAACCCGAACGCCGGCTACAACCCCAACATGAACCCGAACCCCGGCTACAACCCCAACGCAAACCAGAACTACAACCCCAACCAGAACAACAGAATGCAGTAATACATACCCCCGGAGTTATTCTTCGGGGGGGTTCTGTATAGGGTGAGATTTTTCTATACAAAACGGCGGAGTGCTTTTGCGGCTCTGCCGTTTTTTTGCTGTTTGCAGTAAAATGCAGTGTTGTATTGCTTAGAATAGCATTACGGAGGGACGTTCGCTCCCCGGAAAAAAGACAGGAGGTCAATATGGACAGCAACATAATCGTGGCGATGATATCGCTTTTGGGAACGCTCGGCGGCTCGCTTGGCGGTATACTGGTCAGCAGCAAGCTGACGGCGTACCGCTTGAAGCAGCTTGAACAGAGGGTCGCAGAGCACAACAATTTCGCACGGAGAATGCCGGTGATAGAGGAGCAGATAAAGGTCATAAATCACCGCATTGAGGATCTGGAACAGGAGGAAAAGCACCATGAAAATTGACTGGAAACGTAAACTGACGAGCCGTAAGTGGTGGGTGTCCGTGGCGGCGCTGGTGTCGGGACTGATACTCGCGTTCGGCGGCGGCGACGAGGTTGCGACTACCGTAAGCGGCTGCATTATGGCAACGGCGGCAGTGGTGGGCTACACCATAGGCGAGGGGCTTGCAGACAGCTCAAACAAGGACGGTGGCAGCAATGGCGATAACCTTTGAGACATACGCCCGGAATAATCTCTGCTACAAGGCGGCGCGGAAAATGCCACAGGGCAGCCCTGCCGGGATTATCGTCCACAGCACCGGCGCGAATAACCCGAACCTGCGGCGGTACGTCAACGCTCCGGACATCTGCGGCGAAAACCCGTACAAGAATTACTATGACAGTGCCGATATACAGTTATGCCCCCATGCCGTGATAGGTCTGGATAAGAACGGCAAAATCAGGGCGGCGAAGCTGCTGCCCTGGAATATCTGCTGCTGGGGCTGCGGAAACGGCTCAAAGGGCAGCTACAATTACAGCCCGGCTTACATACAGATTGAGATCTGCGAGGACGGGCTGACGGATAAGCAGTACTTTGAGCAGGCGTTCGGGCTGGCGGTACAGTTGTGTCAGCGGCTCATGAAAAACTACCCCACCATAAAGCCCGAGAACATCATCAGCCACCACGAAGCGCACCTTCGCGGCTATGCAAGCAATCACGCCGACTGCGACCACTGGCTGAAAAAGTTCGGGAAGAATATGGACTGGTTCAGGGGAGTTGTCTCCGGAGAAAAGCAGGTCATTATCTCCGCCGTGGCAACGCTCCCGGAAAGCTGCTCGGAGGAATTACAGCGAAAGCTGTCCGCACTCGGAATGACCGTCACCGCAGAATACATATGATACTAAGCCGCCGGAATGCGCTGTGCACTCCGGCGGCGATTTTGTGTAATTCACCCCGGCGAAGTCAGATCGCCGTCTGGGTCATTTTGTCGATGAAGTCCTTGTCCCGGAGCGGTCTGCCGTTGAATATACCCTCGATGAGGTCAACGTCAAATCCCCCCAGCGCAGTGAGATCCTGCGGATTGTCCACGTCACGGGCGCACACGGCGATGTTTTTCTCCCGGGCGAGCTTTATCACCGACCGCACGAACGACGCCGAGATAGCGTCCCCGGACATCCTTGACGCCTTGATCTTCACGGTCTTAACAGCGGAATTTTCCAGAAGCTCTGCGGTGAAGTAGCCCGTGCCGGTGTCGTCCGCGATGATATTCACGCCCATGTCGGAAAGCTGCTGAAGATATGCGCTGCCGGTGAGCGTCCCCTCGCCCTCCGAAACTGCGATGCTTACCGCCGACGGGGGCAGCGAACAGGACACAAGGCTGCTCTGGAGAACGTCAACAGAGGTCTCTCCGCTGAGAATATTCTCCGGTATCGCAAAACTAACCCGGAAATCCGGAAATCCCTTTCTCCTGACTTCTGCGCAGAAGCTGCATATCATGTTGCAGATGAAGCTGTAGAATTTCTTGGAAAGCCCCAGCTGGTCGATTATCGGCATAAAGCGCTCCCGGGGAACGGTCATGTCGCTGTTACCCCAGAAAACGGTAGCCTCGCAGCAGTGGAGCGCCCCGGTGCTCATCTCCAGAACCGGCTGATACAGGCAATAGAAGCCGCGGAAGCCGTGCTCTGCCGCGTCGGTTATCAGCTTTTTTACCATGCGGTTGTCTGTGAGATCCTCCTCCAGACCCTCGGAATAGCACACGGCGTCCTCCAGGCGGCGTTCCTTGGCAAGCCGCAGAGTGTGAGTCGCCGCACTGACGCAGGCAGGGACGCTCTCTGCGTCGTCGGGGTACATCGCGAAGCCTGCGTAGACGCGCATGTGGTGTTCGTTGTCATGCAGGTACCACGGCGAACGGAACTTCGTCAGTATCGCCTGGGCGAACTGCCGCGCCTCCTCGCGCTCAGCTCCCCTCATCGCAACGAACAGGATATCGCTGGAAAAGCGGAACACTTTCTTCAGGCAGCCGCAGGGTATCGCTGTAATATACTCCGCACAGCTGCGCAGGATATCGTCGGCGTATCCGAAGCCGTATATCTCGGAGATGTTTTTCAGGTTTGAGAACTCCACAGCGATCACCGCGCCGAAATGCCCCACCGCAATACCCTGGGTGAATTCGTGCTCAAAGCAGCTGCGGTTCGGGATATTGGTGGCTGCGTCGTAGTATGCGAGCCGCTCCAGGCGCACCCGTGAGCTGCTGAGTTCGTCCTCCAGGAACATCTTGTATATGACGGTGGAAAGAAGCTGGGTCAGGCTCTTTATCAGGGAACGTTCCCTGGAAGTCCACTCCTTGCCGGAGTCCCTGGCTATGTAAAGAAGCACGCCGCGATTGCTGCCCTGGTCGTATGTCCGGGCAAGCACACAGCTGAGGTTCTTCTTTGACGAGGTCATGCCGATGCTGTTCTGGTCGGTGCAGACTATTCCGCTGTAATCCAGCTCCTCCCGTATTTCCGGGCGCAGCGAAAAGCTCCCCACCACCGGCACCACTGCCGCGGAGCGATCCAGCTTGTAGGTCTTTGCAGGGTTGTTCTCATTGCTGCAGAACTGTATCTCCGACAGCCCGAAATGCTCGCTGATAAGCATAGTGATGTTCTTTATCGCAGTCCTGGTGTCCGGGCTTTGCAGGAATATCGAATATACGCCGTTCACAAGGATCTGATCCTCGAAATTCTGCCCCAGCAGCTTGTTGGCGTTCTGAGAGGTCTCCATTTCGTCAACCAGCGCAACGTAGGAATTCGCCACGCCCGACACGGTATGCGCCATAGTTTCGAGCAGAGTCGCGCTTCCGTCGATGATGTCCTGGCTTTCCCCGGTGATCACCCAGCTTCCAAGAGGCTGGTGGCGCACCCGGATATTCTTGCGGCGCTGATAGTCCATTTTATTGAGGTTCTGACCTGCGTCCTGCCCCTTGGGGAGTATCACGGTGCCGTCGCTGTCGATTATCGCGGAATACAGCCCCTTTGTCTGTGAGAAGGGCTGCTGTATCCTGACAAGGTAGTCCTCCCCGAGAATATCCCTGAGAGTATACGCCGCCTGCTCCATTGACACGGTGTGCTTGCTGCGGTAGCGGCGCATAACATTGTCCTCGCCCTCGCAGTCGAGATACTCCGTGACATTGAACATCATTCCGTCTATGAAGTCAAGATGACCGCCGCTTCGCCGTGCCTTTCCGGTTATGTAATACCACTGGTAATCGCCTGCGCATTTCATACGCGCGTGAACCTTGATCTCATCGGCGGTGCCGCCTATCACACGGCTGATGACCTCGCAGAACGGCTGGTAGTCATCGGGGTGCACCGTCTCGCCCATTACCACGGTATCGCCTGCGCCGCCGAACTCGCTCCCGCCCGCAAGTATCCTCACCGGAAATCCCTGCCGGAAACTCATAGTATATGCAATATTTCCACTGTTTTCCACTGCATTGAACAGCATTCCGGCGTCCCCGGAGCTGATCTGATCGTGTGAATTGCTCAAAGTGATCACCTCAGATTTGTTTATTTTTTAACAATCGAGTGTTTTAGTATAACGTCTGTTGCTTTACATATTCATTTTAACATAAAGTTTTCAACTTTTCAAGTGCCTTTTGTTAATATTTCATCTTTTCACACAAATTTCATTGAAGGGTTAAGATATTAGGCAATTTAGGTTACAGGAAATCTGCTGACATTTTTCCGGGAAACCGAAATTCACCTGTCCAGCTTTTTCAGTGCGGCGACGATCGGCGGTTCGGGATCCTCTTTCAGGGAGCGGATCCGCACCAGGCGTTCGCCGAAAATAGCGTTCTTGAGGGCGTCGTTTCGCTTCGCGCGTTCCGTTTCGTGGCTGCGGTCGTCCAGCTCGATCATCAGCACAATGTTCATATCATAGTCGCAAAGCAGAAAGTCAACGTGCTTGGAGCGTATCTTGTTGAACCACTTCTGCCAGTCCCGGGTGCCTTTTTTTATCGACACGATATCCGCCACTCTTACCTTCGGACAGATCTGAAGCTCCAGCTTGTCTGCGACAGGCCGGAGTATCCGGTAGAATGACCTTTCGCGCTCTGTCAGAATGGTTTCGTTCAGTTCATACGGCAGCTTTTCGTGCAGCCTGATATATATCCAGATAAGTATCGCAAGGATAAGCAGCGCTATCCCCACCCAGGGCAGAATATCCATTTTTCGTCCTCCTCACGGTTAGTTTCACGAATATTGATTATACCACATCGTTCCCTGTTTGTCAATAGTGTGAACAATTTTGTGCTGGCGGCAATTCGCATGATACGGCAATATTGCGCATTATTAATACTAATAACCATTTAAACTCAGGAAATCTTTGCAGAAATCCAGCACCGCTATCTTCGTCAAAGAAACTTGAGCGTTTTCCGCGCAGCGGATAATGCGTACATACAGTACGCCTGCGTTTCTTTTCCTAGATATCGGTACTGTCTTTCCGCAAATCTTTTCCTTCGTTCAAACGGTTATTAGTATAAATTCGTGTCAAATACGACTTTGACACAAATTGCACCGTGCAGTTCGGGGAAAGGTCAGCATAATATACGCAAAACGTGGCGAGGTCGAGCTTCGCCACGTTTTTTCTATATGAGCAGCTTTCTTATCGCGGCGGCGAAATAGAAGCTGCCGCCGAAATATACCAGCTCACCCGGCAGGCTTCCGGCGTATTCCAGCGCCGCTTTCGGGTCGTGGAACAGCTCCGCTTCAGCGCCGGAAAGGTTTTTCAGCTCCTCCGCCGGGACGTCGCCGTCAGAGAACCCGTCCACGAATACCACCCGGTCGAGGCAGGGAACGATCTCACGCAGGAACGCTTTGCAGTCCTTGGTATTCATCATTCCTATAAACCCGGTGATACCGCGATACTCTGAGCTTTCCAGAGCGAAGCGCACCGCCTGCGCCGCCTGGGGATTATGTCCGCCGTCCAGCAGGAACGCGTGTCTGCCCGGTGCGTTCCGGAACAATTCCATTCGTGCAGGTATCTGTGCGCGTTCAAGCCCAATTGCGATATCCGCCGGTGGTATACCCATGCAAAGCAGCGTTTCTGTCGCGGTCAGGGCATTTTCTGTCTGGTAGGCTCCGCCCATTCTGAGACGGTATTCCTGCCCCTTATAGCAGAACGCGCTGCCGGAAAGCCCGGGCTGTCCGTGAAGCACAAGCTGCGACCTGTCGGGGATAATGAGCCGTGCGCCGGTATCAGCGCACCTCTGCCGAATGACCTGCATTGCCGGCTCGGGGATCCCTGCGGCTGCAACGGCGTTTCCGCCCTTTATCACGCCGCATTTGGAACGCGCGATCTCCTCAACGGTGGAGCCGAGTATCTTCGTGTGGTCAAGCCCGACAGATGTGATAACGGCGGCTTCCGGCGGCTTTATGATGTTGGTGGAGTCAAGCGTGCCGCCGATACCGGCTTCCAGCACAACGTGATCTGTATGCTTTTCGGCAAAATACAGGAATGCGGCGGCGTTGATGATCTCAAACTGCGAGAATTCCATGCCGCCGCACTTTTCAGCGGCTTCGGCGGCGGTATTCAGATGCCGGGCGAAGTCAGCGCAGCTTATCTCGTATATCCCGTCCGGATAAGCAACGGCGATCCTCTCGCACACGCTGTTCACATACGGCGAGGTAAATCTCCCCACGGTATATCCTGCGGCGGCAAGCGCCGAGGTGCAGAATTCCGCCACAGAGCCTTTCCCGTTGGTGCCCACGATATGGACAAAGCGAAGATCGTCCTGTGGGTCGCCCAGCGTATGCATAAGCGCAGAAAACCGGGACAGATCTTTCACCGGCGCACCGAAGTGAGAATACTGCCCCAGAGATCTCTCTATGTCCTCACAGCTGCAATTCAGTGCAAGCCGCATTCGTCATAGTCCTTCCACTTCTCGTTGTAGCGCATTTCGTCCGCCAGCTTCAGGCAGATGTAAGCGACTGCGGCGGCAACGACCACGACCGCGCTGATTATCGGGATAACTACTTTGGCGGTGGGGCCGATCTTCTTTTCAACTCTTTCCTTGATGGTGCTCATGGTATTTCTCCTTTCTGAATGTCACGGGAAGTCCCGTGGAATGGTCTTTTATTCGCCGGAAAGCAGCTTATAAAGCTCCTTGCGCGATACTCCGGCTGCCTGGGCTGCGGTCTTGCAGGCTTCTGACAGCTTCATGCCGCCGTCTGCGTAGCTTCTTGCCAGCTCAGCCGCCTGTTCAAGCGACATGGATTCCTGCTGCACCGGCGCTGCTCCCTCTATCACAATGACGTATTCGCCCCGGGGTTCGGTGGTTTCGTACAGTGTGCCAAGCTCTGCGAGAGTACCCCTGACCACTTCCTCGTGCAGCTTCGTAAGCTCCCGGCAGAGAGCGGCTTTTCTGTCCCCGCCCAGCGCCTGGGATAAGTCCGCAAGGGTCTGGCGCAGCTTGTGGGGCGCTTCGTAATAGATCAGCGTGTGGGGCAGTCCGGCGATATCCGCGAGCCTTTGCCGGCGCTCCTTTTTGTCCACAGGGAGAAATCCCTCGAACGTGAAGCGCGCCGTATCTATTCCGCTTATCGCGACAGCGGTAATGGCGGCGTTGCAGCAGGGGACGCTTTCAACCGGTATCCCCTGCTCATGACAGCGCTGCACAAGATACACCCCCGGGTCGGATATGCAGGGCATTCCTGCGTCGCTCACCAGGGCGACGGTGTTCCCGTCATGGAGCAGCTCCAGTATTTTTGCGCTTTTCTCCGCCTCGTGCGGCTTGTAATAGCTCAGCAGCGGCTTTTTTATGCCGAAGTGGGAGAGCAGCCTGAGCGTCACCCGGGTGTCCTCCGCGGCGATATAGTCCACGCTTTCCAGCGTTTCTATCCCCCGGGGAGAGAAGTCCGACAGGTTGCCTATCGGCGTTCCCACCACATACAGCTTGCCTGTGTCAGTCATAAAGTCTTGTGTACTCCTCTGTGTAGGACTTGTCATCGTTGCGCAGTATCATGGGCTTCTCAACGATCATGCCGGACTTCGCCCCCTTCTTTCCGGTGACAAGGAACAGCCAGGGCTTGTCAAGAACGCTGTTGAACACGAAGGTTATGCTTTTCGGCTCGATCTTGTTCTCGCGCATGGAGTTCAGCACGTCCGCAAGGCGCTCCGGACGGTGGCACATCTTCAGCAGTCCGCCGTATTTCAGCAGCTTTCCTGCGGCGCGGCACACATCGTCAACGGTGCACATCAGCTCGTGGCGTGCTATTGCCTGCGGTCTTGCCAGCTTCTCAAAGCCGGAGCCGCTGGTCATGTACGGGGGATTTGCGGTGACGATATCCATAGTTTCAAAGCCTATCTGGGTCTGGTTAAGCTCGCGCAGATCCGCCAGCACAGGCTGGAGCGTATTCTCGAGGTGGTTTTTTTCCACGGACATTCGGAGCAGCTCGATCGCTTCCTCCTGGATATCCACGGCGTAAATAAGGTGGGGCTTCACGTTCTTGCAGAATATCAAAGGTATTATTCCGCAGCCGGTGCAAAGGTCGCACACAACGCTGTCGGGTCTGACATTGGCGTAATAAGCCAGCAGGAATGCGTCCGTGCCGAAACGGTGATCTTCGGACACATACATAGTAAGCGGCCCCAGGGAAAAGGTTTCGGTTTCCATATATCGTTTCCTTTCGGAGTGGATTATTAA
Source organism: Oscillospiraceae bacterium (assembly GCA_022766785.1). GTDB lineage: Bacteria > Bacillota > Clostridia > Oscillospirales > Ruminococcaceae > CAG-115. The sequence continues at coordinate 17,963 of JALEOL010000033.1, read as the reverse complement.
AGGCAACACCGCACAATTACCGGATAACGCCTTTGCCGCACGCTTGCTTGCATCTTTTCCGTCATCTTGCACAAATTTCGCTTGACGGGCGTGTCTCCCCCGGTGGGGGAGGTGGCACGCAGTGCCGGAGGGGCTGACCGACAGACCAGCCCGCCTGCACTCACGAGTGTTCGGCTTGAACGCGCTTAGCTGCCGCCGAACACCGCAAGTTGCACAATCTGACGAAAAATCTGACATCGCAATCGCACGACAATAATTATGCGGTGTTGCCTAAAGTATTGGTCGTGGTATATCAGCCAACGATTATCTGACCGTCGGGCAGCACGATATTCTTCCGCCTTGAATTCATCAGCATGGAAAGCACCAGCGATACCGGCCCGACGCGCCCGACGTACATCGTTATCATCAGCAGGATACGTCCCGGAGTGCCTGCCACTGCGGTAGGCCCGGCAGAAAGCCCTGCGGTGGAGAACGCAGACACCGCCTCAAACAGGCAGTCAACTCCGCTGACGTCCTCGGGCAGTGTGAAATACAGCACCGAAAAGCACAGTATCACAGCCATAAGCGACAGCAGCGTTACGGTGAGCGTGCGGTAGACCGCCAGCTTGTCGATCTTGTGACCGAGAAGCTCCACATCGTTCTTGCTGCGCAGGTAGGATACCACCGTCATTATCAGCACCAGAACCGTTGTGGTCTTGATACCGCCGCCGGTGGAAGCAGGCGAAGCGCCTATGAACATGAATATGCAGCTCCCCAGCTTTGAGAAGTCCGACATATCGTTTACAGATATGGTATTGTACCCGGCGGTACGGGTGGTCACTCCTGAGAAGAAGGAGTTCATCAGCTTCTCGCCGAAGCTCATTGAGCCGAGGGTCAGGGGATTGTCCCATTCCGCCAGCAGGTAGAACAGCGTGCTCACCGCAAGCAGCGCGCCGGTAGAGATAAGCACCGCCTTTGTGTGCAGGCTCAGCTTCTTTACGGTGCGCAGGTTCAGGAAGTTCTCCCACACGATAAAGCCCAGACCGCCGAGAATTACCAGCAGCGCCACGGTCATCACCACCAGCGGATCGCCGGAGTAATTGGTAAGACTGGAATACGCTCCGCCGATGCCGCACAGGTCAAAGCCTGCGTTGCAGAACGCGGTCACGCTGGTGAATACGCCCATCCAGATACCGAAAGCGCCGTATTCCCGGAAGAAAGCATAGCCCAGCAGCACCGCCCCGGCTCCCTCGAATATCATGGAGTATTTCATGATACTGATGAAAATACGCCTGCCGCCCTGGAACGTGCTGTCCGTCAGACCGTCTGCGGCGTTCGCCAGGGTGCGGAACCCCAGCTTTCTGCCGGCGGCGACGTTGAAGAACGTGATTATCGTCACAAAGCCCAGTCCGCCGATCTGTATCAGCAGCATTATTACCGCCTGCCCGAATATCGTCCAGTTGGTAAAGGTGTCCGCCACGACAAGTCCGGTGACGCAGGTGGCGGAAACGGCGGTGAACAGGCAGTCGAAGAAAGGCGTGCCGCCGCTTTTCGAGGAGAACGGCAGCCACAGCAGCACCGCTCCGATGAGTATTATCGCCAGAAACCCGATACAAAGCGTCTGAGCCGGGCGCATTGTCTTGTTGTTTTTCCTGATTATCGGCATTATGAGATCACCACGCTTACTCCTGCGGTCTTGGGCAGGGTCGCAATTTTCTGTGCGGATCTGCGGATATACCCCACGCTGTCAACATAGCAGGTCTCTGCGCTGCTGTTGGTGAGGGTGAGCCTGAGATCCCCGGTGGCTTTTGGCAGCGTGAAATTGATTATATACTCATTATTGTCGGTGTCGATCTCGAAAGGAAGCTCCTCGCCGTTCGCCGTGAGGGATACCGTCAGCTGCTCAAGTCCGCTGCCCCTTACCCGGAACGCCAGGTCGCCCGGCTCACGGATAATGAGGTCGCTCGTCCTTACCGCAGCCGATCCGGGAAGCTCCACGGAGGTGCCGTTAAGCAGCGCGCCGTTGTCCTTGTGCAGGGAATCGCCGTCGTATTCCTTGACGAGATAGCTGGACATTTCCACCGACAGGCTGTTCACCGATACCGCCTCGCCGCCGTTTTTGTTGGTGAGCTTCAGCTGGACGTTCTCGGTCTTTGCGGATATGCTGAATTTCAGCACAATGCTGTCTGCGGCGCGCTCTGTTATCTCATAGGGGATATCCTTCGACTTCTTGTCGGAGGTGAGCGCGATGTTCAGCTCGCTGATATTCGCGCCCTTTACGCAGGCAGTGTAGCTGCCCTTGTTATAGAGCGTGAAATAATTGGTGTAGACTGCGGAGCCTTCCGGCAGCATTGCGCTGTCGTCATTCCTGGATACGGAATTGGTGCCGGGGATATTTCCGCCGGTGTATTGCAGCGCACCCGGCTCTGTCAGCGTCAGTCCCTCTGCCCTCGCCCAGCTTATCGCCTCGTTTGAGCAGGCGTAAAGCTGTACGTTGTGGTTGATATCCCCCACCAGGTACACGTCGTCCAGCCACATGTTGAGATTGTTCTCGCGCCCGGAGATGATGAAATCGGGGCAGGTCTCAAGCTCCTGGAGCTTTTTCGTGCTGGATGCCAGTCTGATATGCATATCCGGGAACAGGAACTGCGCCTTGGAATACCGCTCGCCTTTCATTGAGAAGCACAGCACATCGTTATAGGGGCAGTCCTCTATCATGGAGAGCGCCTCGGTGACGTATTTCGAGCCGTAGGAGGCGTTCTTTCCCTGCGATATGGTGTAGTTGTCGAAGCCGTACAGGGTGGAATATATCAGCAGCGCACCCAGGGGTATGGCGATGAAGTTGAACATCGACTCTTCCTTCTTCTTTATCAGGCGGAGTATCACCACCGCCAGCAGAAGCAGCATCACCACGCCGATAATCTTGATGAAGGTCATATCGGTGAACGGGTCTTTAAGCCCCTCGCCTATGCGAAGCGGCCCGATACCCAGTATCATTGCGCCGACAATGGATTTAGTGGTCTCCCCGTCACCCACCACAGCGGAAACGGTAAACATCTCGGTCATGACGCACAGGAACGCCCCGGTGAGCAGCGCGGCGAAGCAGTGCCTTGCGGTGAAGCGCCTGCGGTATATCATGACCAGCGCCGGGAATATGGCTATGGGGAAGAACGTCTCGATGTAACGCCCGAATATCGCGGTATCCGCACGGGTATCGTATACCGTTGAGGTCGCCTTGAACATCACGCTGACAACGAATATCGCACCCATGCACAGCAGCGCGAACCAGCAGAATACCGCAAGACCGGAGCTGATGTAGGTCTGCACCTTTCCGGAGGAGTCCGCACCGGAAGCCTTTGCGCGCTTTGCGGTGACGTGATACATCACGATGCCGGAAATTATCAGCACGATGCATATCGCGCCGAAGCCCCATGTGGAGCTTATGAAGTAGAAGAAATGCCCGAACAGGGTCTGCGGAAAATGCGCGAGTTTTTCCCCGTCGATACCTGCGATACGCCCGAACATGTTCTCAATGGTGTTGACCGACGCCTTGGTTTTGGTCTCCGAAAGCCACAGCCCTGCCTGAATGAACTTTTTTACAAAGCTGTCGATAATAAAGAACCCAACCGTGCCGGAGAAAAACCCTATCACGGAAAACAGACGCTTTTTCATGCCGATAAGCACCACCAGCTCAAGCACCATCCCTGCGGCGGTGAGAGCCAGCATACGTCCGTGGGAGGCATACGCCGCTATCAGCACGAACCCTGCAAGCACCGCCCACAGCTGCTGCATGAACACCGCCCGGAAGCTGTGCGAGGTATCCTTGTGGCTTTTAAGCGAAAGGAACATCAGCAGCGCGAACACCCAGGGGAGGATACAGCACATGGTCTCGTTCCAGGTGTATTTTGTGAGAAGAAGATAGCTGGGGTACATTCCGCAGATGACCGCGATGAAAACGCTTGAAAGCTTGCGCACCCCGAACCAGTTCCGCGACAGGTAGTAAGCTATCACCGGCACAAAGCTCATGATGAAGCCGTTTATCAGTATCATCACATGATAACGGGTCATGGGGTCTTCCACAAGGCTGAACACCGGAATGTAGAACAAGCTCTGGAAATAGCCGTAATACCCCCCGGCGGAAACAGTCGCCGACCAGTCGTAGCCGTTAGCCCACGCCGCCACGCCGGTAACTGCGTATTCGTCCGGGGTGAGGTTGAACATCGTGGTGACCTGGGTCATCAGCACATGTATCACCAGCGTGATGATATACAGCGCCAGCATCAGAAACCAGTCGCTTATCAGCACCCCGGGCTTCTTTGTCCTTACCGGGGGTACGGTTTCCGGTATTTCCGGTGGAGAACTAAGCTGAGCTGCACCGTCCGCCGTATTGCCGAGTTCTATGTCAAGCTCAGGCTGGCTGTTGTTGTCTTCGTTGATCAAATCACTGACCTCCGTTCATCAGTCCGAAAGCATTTCAGCCGCCGGCAGCACCTCTCCCGAGGCGGACAGCCCGGCGATATCTGCCGACTGTTTGTATTTCATATAATCCCTTGCCGTTTCGCCGTGGGCATATACCGAAAGTCCGCCCTCGGTGCCGATATAGTCGTAGTCGTCGGGGTCAAGGGGAAGCAGCGTCTCCTCGTCGGCTACGATAATGCAGTTGTCGGGGATATTCTTGTCCTTGCGGATTATCGTGACGCGCGTCCGGGGATTGAGGAACTGTATAAGTCCGGCGTTGCGGGATTTCTGCTTGAAGCACACGATGAGCGGAGAAGCGCTCTCGTTATAAAGAAGCGTGGATACCATTCTTGCAGGCTCGGTCTTTGAGAGGTTTTCCTCCGCGCGGTCGGGCAGGTAGACTATCCCGGCAAACAGGGTGGTATAAACGCACAGACAGCACAGCGTCCCGGATATAAAGCCCTTTCCGCCTTTCTTCGCACAGGAGGCGAACACCGCGATGACAGCCAGCACCGAGAACGACACGGCGGTCATTATGATGAAGCTGTCGGCTGTGAATGATCTGGTGTAATCCTCGCCGACACGCCAGGGCATAAGTCCCAGCATGGGGGACTCGCGATAGCCCCTTGCAGCCTCCACCTGTGGGTAGGATATCACGAAAAAGCACAGGCAGACGTAGGCGTACACCGCCGCGCCCCAGGCGGTCTGTCTGAGCGTAACCCCGTACCTGAACAGGAACATCAGCACGAAGAACACCGCCAGCGGAGCCACGTTGTCGGTATAGCGCCCGAACATGGTGAGATCCTTTATATCGCCTATCTGGGTGGAATTGAACTTGAACAGCACCGAAAGCAGCATAGAGCCGCCCACCGCAAGAAATGCGTAGATCACAAGCAGCATCATTCTCGGGCTGAATTTATGCTGAGCCGCGGTCATTACCTCAACGCCGTCAACGTTTTCCTTTTTTCTGCCGCTGTGCCATTCGGAGATGTAAGTCACCGTCATCAGCACGAAAAGAGCCACCGCCACAGCGCCGATACCCACCGTGGAGGTCATGAACGTATACAGATGCCCGAACAGGGCTGAGATGAACCGGGAAAAACCGCCCTCCTCAAACAGCCCCAGCACACGTCCGGCTTCGCTCTCCATGGTGTTGCCGGAGGCGTTGCCCAGCCACACGAGCTGCTGAATGAGCTTTTTTGCGAAGTGCTCTCCCACAAAGGAAAGCGCCGTCACCGGCAGGAACACCGGCAGCAGGAGTATCGTGCGCTTCATGAATACCCTGACGATGATAACGGTGAGCACAAAGGCTATCACCACCGCCAGCAGACGGGAATGCGCCCCATAGCACACAGCGCACAGAATACCTGCCGCAGCCGACCACAGACAGCGCGCGCCGGCTTTCTTGCAGTCCACCGCCTGGAACAGCACACACAACAGCAGCCAGGGCAGCAGGCTGCATATCGTCTCGTTCCACATGAACTTTGAGTGTGCGATATATGTGATATAGCACCCGGAGCATATCGCGGCTGCGAGCTTCTGCCAGACCTTTTTTACTCCAACCCTGCCTGCAACATAGTAAGCGATAAGGGGAATGAAGCTGATAAGTACGCCGTTCATTACCAGGCACGCCTTATACAGCGCATAGGGGTTATTGAACAGCATGAAAAGCGGAGCGTAGAACAGCGCCTGGACATAGCCGTAGTAATAGGAGACCTTCTCCATGAGCATCGCCCAGTCCTTGCCGGAATAAAACGCCGAAACGCTCGCCACTCCGATCTCGTCGGGGTTGACCGCCGGAAGCTCCATGCACATGGCAAGCAGAGAATGCATCACCACGCTGCACGCAAACATGATGAACATTACGCCTCTGTCGCCGAAGTTGGTGTAGAAGCGCTTTAATGCCTGTATCACTTCTTGATTTCCTCTTTCGTATAGCTGCAAAGGTTGTAGTTCGAGTAGTTGGAGTTTGTGTTGTTGTATTCAATGCGCTTCACATGGAAAAGCGTTTCGTCCATGACCTTGCGACAGCCGGAAATAGCGTCCGCCACCAGCCCGAATATCCCTATCTGGAAGCCGACAATGGCAAGCACCGCCATAAGCACCAGGGACTGGATATGACCTCCGCCCTCTCCAAGGCAGGCATAAACGATGAAGCGTACCGCAAGCACAAGTGCTGCGAGAATGAATATCCCGGCCATGGCAAGGAAAGTCTTCAGCGGCTTTCTCATGACGTAGTTGCGGATTATCGTGCCGCTGGAGCGCTTGATATAGCCCCACATGGACTTGAACAGGCGGCTCTTGCGCAGCTCGGGATTTGTGTTGATGTCCACCGACATTATCTTTGTGCGGTCAGCGCCGGCGGTGATTATCGTTTCCAGGGTGTAGGTGTAGTCGGACAGCACGTTGAGCCGCAGCGCCGCCTCTCTTGTATAGGAACGGAAGCCGCTGGTGGTATCCACAACGTCGGTGCCGCTCGCCTTTCTTACCACGCTGCTGCCCAGCTTCTGGAGCTTCTTTTTCAGCGGCGAGAAATGCTCGATAGAGTCGGTGCGGCGGTTGCCTATAACCATTGTCGCCTTTCCCTCCAGCAGAGGGCGCACCAGCTTCTCAATATCCGCGCCGGAATACTGGTTGTCGGCGTCGGTGTTGACGATTATATCAGCGCCCAGTCTGAGGCACGCGTCTATTCCTGCCATAAAGCCCTTGGCAAGTCCGCGGTTGTGCACAAAGCTGACGATGTGGTGCACTCCCAGCTCCTTGGCGCGCTCTACGGTGCGGTCGGTGCTGCCGTCGTTTATTATAAGGTACTCTATCTCGTCGACGCCGTCGATATGCTTCGGCAGGTCATGGATAGTGACATCAAGGGTCTCCGCCTCGTTATAACAGGGTATCTGGATGATCAGCTTCATTTTTGTTCTTCCTTTTCTTCGGGGTGGACCGAAACCGCACGGAAGGCTGTACAATGCCGCCGTAAAAGGCTTTCGGCTGCCCCTTTTTTATTAATATTGACGCCCGGACAGCTGTATCGGCGTTTTTCGCTTAACAGATATCAGGGGGTATCGCGTTGATAATGCGGCGCTGCCTTATACTAATAACCGTTTAAACGAAGATAGCGGTGCTGGATTTCTGTAAAGATTTCCTGAGTTTAAATGGTTATTAGTATTACACCGAGCCGGTGGACGCGCCAAGCCCCAGCTGAAAGAATACAAACGTCAGGACAAGGCTTACCGCCAGAGAAGCGACGATAGCGCGCAGCCATGAGGGGCTGCCCTTTGCGGCGAGCGCCTCGTAGTAGCCCTCCGCCTTTCCGTCGTCGAATTTCGCGCGGATCTGACGAATTTGCTTTACCGCATGGCGGTAGTAGAGGTAATCCCCGAAAAGGCAGACGAGTATCATTCCGACAAAGGAAAGCACCCGTGCGGCAGTCTGGATACCCGACATCGTTTCCATGGTGCCAATTCCGGCATTGTACAAGTAATACGGAACATAGAACAGCACATTGATAAGCAGAATTACCACTCCGAGCAAGTCCATCTTGCGGTAAAACTGATGTATCGGCGCAAAAAGACCGGCGCAGACGTTTATGAACACTTTCCTGCGTCTCTGACCGGGGATCACCGGCGCGCGGAACGAGGCGAACGCCTGGGAATAGTGCATAACGGAACGCCCCACATATGTGGAAAGCTCCCTGCTGCTCACTCCGTCAGCGCCCCGGGTGTCGTCCATGGTCTGGCGCTGGAGCTGTTCCAGCAGATCCTCTATGCTCATGGGCTGACCGTTCATACCCTGGTCGCTGTCCGGGGTCGTGCCGCCGGGGTAATCCGCGCGGTGGGAGTCCGAGAATTCGCTGTCCGGCTCGGGGGGAAGCTCCCGGGTATCCATTTCGGGTGCGGGGGGTTCTTCAGGCTCCTCGCCGGGGAGGAAGCCTTTCCACTCAAAGCCCCGGTCGTGGTATTCCTCAACGCCGCAGTGCCCCAGCGAAAGATAGCATGCCCTGTGGTGCGGCGTACCGCAGGTGGGGCATACCACCACGTCTGATTTTTCCGTGAGCGGCGTGTGGCAGACGGGGCATAATTTGTTATCAAAACGTGACATGTGCGATCCTTTCAGAAATATAAAAAACATGAATAGATATACATATACATTTTATAGTATATCACAAATCCCGGAGGATTTCAATATTATTAGCGGCGCGGTGTGTGAAAATTATCGGAAAAGTAACTGATACGAGGTATCATAGAGTTTGATTGTGTAAATTGCACATAATGATATCATAAAGCTGACCCGGAGAAAAATAAGCCGATCCCCCGAAAAAGCCGTTCAATGCGTGATTTACCCGGGCACGGTTGAAAATTCATGTTTATGTTGATTGTTTTGTTGAAAGTTTTTTGTACACAATAAACAATCAAGTGCCGAAATGAAATTGATTTATTCTGCAAAAAACAGAAAATCGGCGTTAAATCTGCTAAAATTAAAATTTTCTGTTGACGGAATAAATCTTTTTGGATATACTATTACCAAGAGATAAGACAGAAATCAGCTGCGATCTCTTGATGTAGAACTCAAAAGAAAGAAAACACACAGGAGGGCACAGCCTCTCCGGAGTCACGGCAGAACTGAAACTTTTTTTAAAATGGAGGTTTTAACTATGTGCATGAAAGATGTAGAAGTCAAGAACCAGGTAGGTCTCCACGCCAGACCCGCAACATTCTTTATCCAGAAGGCTAACGAATACAAGTCCTCTATCTGGGTAGAGAAGGAGGAGCGCAGAGTAAATGCAAAGAGCCTTCTCGGTATCCTTTCCCTTGGTATTGTCGGCGGCGCAAAGATCCGCATCATTGCTGACGGCAGCGATGAGCAGCTTGCTGTTGACGGCCTTGTAAAGCTGGTTGAGGGCGGTTTCTCCGAGTAATTCGGGGGTAAAGCTGTTCAGCCGATATATACAACGGCTGGCCGGCGATCATTACAGTATATATTTTCCGCTTTTGCGGACGCAGGGGCAGGTTCCGGTCTTCCGGGTCTGCCCTGTTTTGTTTGTTTATAGGTAAAACGTTTACATTCGCAAAGCAGATGTGATCATAATAGTGCGTTGTTCGGGACGTTGGACGTTCAAACGGGACTGGAGGAAAAATGAGAAGAACAATACCTGCTGCCGCTGTTGCCGCCGGAGTTCTGGCGCTGACGGGCTGCACCGCAGAGCTGCCGGACGGATACGACAGGTTCAAGGCAGCACGGGAGAAGTATGAAACGCTGGACAGCGCAAAGGTCACAATGACCGACCTTGACAGTGGCGAGCAGGTCATGGAGTTCAGCTTCTTCTTCAACCAGAACGATGAAATGGTGCTGAGTTATTCCGGCAGCTGGAACGGCGAGACCCAGTACGGCTACAGCGACGGCGCGGAGTTCTTCTACAAGGAGGAGGGCGACGAAAAGTGGACGGTGATAAGCTCCGGGGACGAGAACTACATCTACAACGTATATAACCGGAAATACCGCTATCCCTACGCCGAGGGCAGAATGTTCTTCCTGGCGGCGGAGGCGGTGCAGCAGGCGGAAGTTACCGTGAATGCCGACGGCTCCGCGGAGATAACCTACGACTACGACGCCTCAAAGCTGAACGACGCCTCCATGCCCGGCGTTGAGGAGGATATCGAGAGCTTCGCGGCGTTGACTACCAGGCTTGAAATAAACCCGGACGGTATCCCGGTGAGCTTTACCGAGAGCGGCACCGTCACCACGGTATCCGGGGAAACTCTTACGCTGAACATGCAGATAGATGTTTCCGCGATAAACGAGGTATTCGAGATACCCTACCCCGTGGACGCAGTGTGGCAGCCCGGGGAAAAACCGGATCCCGGCAGCGATTGATACACCCTCATAAATAAAACAACACGGCGCTCCCAAAGGTTGCAGGGAGCGCCTTTTGTTCTGCATAAAAAGGAGATAAGCACGGCTGCCGCCGTAAATCTGATCAGGAATACGAAACGGGAGGGTTTCTCGCCCTCCCATAATTTATTTTCGTATCAGTATTCCACGCACCACGGCGCCCGCTGGTGCCACGGGAGATAGTTTATCGGGTTCATCTGAACGCCGTTTATTCTGACCTCGAAATGGCAGTGGTTCGCAGTGGACTGACCCGTGGAGCCTACGTCCGCAATAAGCTCGCCGGCGGTGACTCTCTGCCCCTGGTAAACATGCAGATAGCTTGCATGACCGTAAACCGTGACTATTCCGCTGTCATGCTGTATCATTACGCAGTTTCCGTATCCGTAATACCACTGTGCAAGAATGACCGTACCGGATTCCGCTGCGAAAATCGGCGTTCCGTAGGGCGCTACGATGTCGATGCCGCCGTGGTTGTAGTAGCCGCCGTAGCCGTACATCATCTCGCTTATCTGACCGCCGTCAGACCCACCAACCGGCCAGATAAACTGACCCACGGGTCTGTTCTGCGGTATCGGAGCAATAACGCCGGAGGGTATCTCCTTTGTGCCCAGTGCGATTATCTCGGATACAGGCTCGCTGACGGTCACGCGGTTGAGCACCTTTCTCCTGGTCTCCACGCCGTTGACGTAGGAAACATCAGCCGTAACGCGCTCCACGCCTTTCTCTCCGTCCCGGGTGGTGACGGAGGAACCCTGGTAACGCGTCGGGTCGTCAACGTACTCAGTCTCAAAGTCGGTCTTTTCCTCATAGGTCTCCCGACGGGTAACAGTGACGGCAAGGAACGGCTCCTCCTGCGTGATGAGCAGCTTATCGCCGATCTGAAGGAAGCTCTCCAGCGAGAAATCCGGGTTGAGCTTCGCCAGCTCCTCCTCGGTCATGCCCAGCTTTGAAAGAACGCCCAGGGGCGAATCCCCCTCCACCACGGTGTAATAGGCTGCGACCGTCTTTTTCGTGGTGATGAGCTTTATTATCGAATCCTCGCTGACGATACTTTCAGTGAGGTAAAGCCCCGGCTCGTAGGTTATCTTGCTTTCAAAAGCCACGGTCTCCTCTCCGCCCTCGCGGTATACGTCCAGCAGGCTCTCGAGGGTCTGCTCAACGCGGTCTTTGCTCTCCAGAGCGCCATAGAAAGAGCTGCCGATATACATTCCGTAAGCGAAGGATATCTCGGCGTCCACAGAGGAAAGCATTTTGTCCGCAAGCTGATACTTTGTGAGCGTTGAACCGTAGCCCACCATTTCCACCTCATACGAGCTGTCAAAGGAGAACATCTCGGTATTGCTGTCGAGGTAGGTGATACGCTGCTGCACGATCTTTTCCGCGTCGTTGAAAACAGACTCGTCGGTGACATAGCCCATGAAGTCGCCGTTGACGGAGAGCCTGAGGGCATAGGTCATGCTGTTGGCGTAGCTTACCACGCTGAACAGGAACGCGCAGCTTATTACCGGCAAAGCCCAGTTGCACAGCGTGACGATCACACCGCGCTTTCCGAACAGTATTCTTCCGGTCATCCTGGTGCCTGCGGCGCACGCCGGGAGCACGCCCTTTTCCCGGGCGCGGCGCACCTCGCCGTTTCCGATACGGAAAACCTTTATGTATCGCTTGAACGGCTCCGCTATCCTGCCGCCCAGCCGTTTAAGCAGAACAAGCAGCTTGCCGCCTGCCCACGCGAGCTTTCTTCCCACAGCCGTGAGAAACCTCGACAGCGCTCCGCCTATCGCAGTAAGCATCACCATAAATACCGTGAACAGATATTCTCCGGCGCTTTCTATCCTGCCGAATATGGACAGACCACTGCCTGTTGTCTTTTCTGACTGCATATTACATCTCCGTTACTTTTCCCAAATAATAAACACTGAATTCATTAATAATTCACATATATTCGTGTATATTATAGCACATATCCCGATAGAATGCAAGCAATTGTAACCGATTTGTAACTATTTCACAAAAAACCGGCGAACGAGGGCGGCTTCATTCCACAGATACCAATACAAAGGAAATATCCGCCGGAAGCCGTTCCGACGGATAGATAATATTACGCAAGGGGGTCACTTTATCCTCATGGAGCGCATGGCGTTGAGTATCGCGATCACTGCAACTCCCACATCGCCGAAAACCGCCACCCACATATTGGTGATACCCACCGCGGTCAGCAGCATTATCAGCACCTTTACCCCGATAGCGAACACGATATTCTGCATGACGATAGAGTGCGTCTTTTTAGAGATACGCACCGCCGTGGGCAGGCTCTCGATATTGTCGTTCATCAGCACGATATCAGCGGCTTCTATCGCAGCGTCGCTTCCCATTGCGCCCATTGCAATGCCGACATCAGCACGGGCAAGCGCCGGAGCGTCGTTCATTCCGTCCCCCACGAACACCAGCGTGGAGCCTTCGGGCTTCGCCTTGTAAAGCTCCTCCACCTTTGCCACCTTTCCGTCCGGGAGCAGCTCGGCGTGGTACTCGTCAACGCCTGCTTCCCCTGCGACGGCTTCGGCGGCTGCCTTTCTGTCGCCGGTGAGCATTACAGTCTTTGCGCCGCAGCTCTTCTTCAGTTCAGCAAGAGCCTGCGGAGCGCCGGGCTTCATCTCGTCGGATATCACGATATATCCGGCGTACTTCCCGTTTACTGCGCAGTGCACGACCGTCCCGGGGACATTAACGGAGGACACCCGTATATTCTCGCGTTCCATAAGGCGGAAGTTCCCCACGAGCACCGCAGCGCCGTTCACCGTGGCTTTTACGCCATAGCCGGCTATCTCCCCGGCGTTTTCCGCACAAACCGCAAGACCGCGCTTTTTGCCCTCGGCGATCATCGACTGCGCTATCGGGTGGGTGGAATAGCTTTCAGCGGCGGCGCAGATCCCCAGAAGTTCATCAGAGGACATTCCAACTGCAACTATTCTGGACACCGCAAAGCTGCCCTTTGTAAGCGTGCCGGTCTTGTCAAAAACGAAGGTCTGCGCTTTCGCAAGCTCCTCCATGAAGTTCGCGCCCTTTATCATAATGCCGTGCCTTGAGGCTCCGCCGATACCGCCGAAATAGGACAGCGGCACGGAGATAACCAGAGCGCAGGGGCAGGACACCACCAGGAACGACAGCGCACGGTAAACCCAGCCGTTCTCCCCCAGCCATTCGGAAAAGTCGGTGAAGCCGTTCATTGCGGTGACGATAAGTCCCGGGATAATTGCCAGCGCCAGCGCCGCAAAAACCACCACCGGAGTATAGACCCTCGCAAATCTGGTGATAAAGTTCTCGGTCTTTGCCTTGTTCTCGGTGGAGTTCTCCACCAGCTCCAGTATCCTTGCCACGGTGGAATCGGAATAGGGGCGCGATACCCTTACTTTCAGCAGCCCGTTGGTGTTTATGCAGCCGCTGATCACATCGTCCCCCTCGGCGACCGACCGCAGGGCGCTTTCTCCGGTGAGCGCAGCGGTATTAAGCTCTGATGAGCCGGAAATGACCGTTCCGTCCAGCGGCACCCTCTCTCCGGGGCGTACTACGATGATCTCCCCGGCGGACACTTCTTCCGGCGACACCTCGGATATCGCTCCGTCACGCTCCACATTGGCATATTCCGGGTTGATGTCCACCATTTCGGCAATAGAGCGCCGGGACTTTCCCACGGCAACGCTCTGGAACAGCTCGCCGACCTGGTACAGTATCATTACCGCGCCGCCCTCGTCGTACTCGCCGATCACCATTGCTCCTATTGATGCTATCGCCATGAGGAAGTTCTCATCGAAAACCTGCCCGCGGGCGATATTGCGTATCGCTTTCCAGAGTATATCCCACCCTATGACAAGGTAAGCAGCCGCGAATATCGCCAGATGTGCAAGTCCCGGCAGGCTGAACCGCCCGGCGCTCTCCAGGTCAAAAACATGCTCCAGGACGAAGCCTGCCGCCCATATCGCCGCCGCGGTGATTATACGCGCCAGCATCTTTTTCTGCTTTCTGCTCATGGCTGTTTACCTCGCTGTAGATTTATCAGATCTTTACGGTGCAGTCCGGCTCCACTGCCTTGCAGCACTTCACCGCCTGCTTCAGTATCTCGTCGAACTGCTCGTCCGGGGCTTCCAGCGTTAATTTCTGCTGGAGGAAATTCACTGACGCGCCGGTCACGCCGGGGAGCTTTTTGATAGCCTCCTCCATTTTTGCGGCGCAGTGCGCGCAGTCCAGGTCGATTAGCTTGAATGTCTTTTTCATTGTAGTGCGTCCTTTCTGTTCAGGAAATGTCTTTTGTTTCGTCCTTTATTATCACCGCATAGCAGCAGGGCACAAGTCCGTGCAGCAGCTTCGTGCGGACTCTCCCAAGACCGCATTCCTCCAGCATTTTGCGGTATTCCGAGGGTGAATAGTCGCACTCCGCGTCATACCCCAGCTTTTTGTATAATGCCAGAATGGGCTTTGCCTGGTTCTTTGTCATAAAAGTCGGGAGAAGCAGCTTTCCGCCGGGCTTCAGCACACGGTACATCTCCTTTACCGCGCCCCCCGGATTGCTCAGCAGGTGCAGCACGTTCCCTGCGATAACGATATCGTAGGTGTCATCGGGATCCTGCAGGTCGAATATGTTCCGCTCGGCGAACCCGATGTTGTCCGTCCCGAACGCCCGTGCTTTACGCTGAGCCTGTTTCAGCATATTCTTTGAGAGGTCGGTGCAAAGTACGCTCTCCGCCTTTTCCGCCGCCGCAAAGGAAAGCTCCCCGGTGCCTGCCGCACAGTCCAGCACCTTTGCACCCACGGGGGTAAGGCGCTCGGTTATTCCGCACATCTGCTTGTA
Organism: Oscillospiraceae bacterium; assembly: GCA_022766785.1. Classification (GTDB taxonomy): domain Bacteria; phylum Bacillota; class Clostridia; order Oscillospirales; family Ruminococcaceae; genus CAG-115. The sequence goes on along the minus strand of JALEOL010000033.1, from coordinate 2,794 downwards.
TACGCTGCTGTTAATACATTGCGCCAGGTCGTACACCCCGGCAAATCTGTCCCAGAATTCCATATCGTTCTCTCCTGTTCGAAATAAATTATGGCTCACTGTGATAATGACACCCGAAGGTATCGATCGTACTCTGTATTATGCTGTCCCGGAAGGCTCGCTGATATGCTCAAACCCCTGCCGGAGTATGGTGGTAACATGGTCGTCCGCAAGGGAATAGAACACCGTTTTCCCGTCACGGCGGCAGCTGACCAGCTTGCTGCCGCGGAGTATCTTCAGCTGGTGGGACACCGCCGAGGAGGTCATTCCCACAAGCCTTGACATGTCGCATACGCAAAGCTCGCCGTGGCTCAGCGCCGTGAGTATCTTTATCCGCGTGGAATCCCCGAACACCTTGAAAAGCTCCGCAAGGTCGATAAGCTGATCCTCGTCCGGCATCGTGGAAGTTATCCTGTTCACCGTATCGGCGTGAACACACATAAAGTCGCAGTGCGGTGCGTCGTTCTCCATTTGCGCTCTCCCTTTCAATATATCATTTGAACAACTGTTCACTTGTTTGATTGTATTATACACCGGATATTCTGTTTTGTCAATAGGTAAAATCAAAAAAAACAGAATTTTTTCACCGCAGCGGCATAGAAATAAACAGAGGGCTTGACCTGAGGAAATGTGCGGATAAACAGAGGAGTATTTTATGACTATCATAAAGAGGATAATAAGCGTGATATGCACGGCGGCGCTTTTGCTGCCGATCAATGTCCGTGCGGAGGATAACGCACAGTCGTCAGCGCCGCGCGCCGCAGTGCTTATGGAAGCGGACACCGGGCAGATACTGTATTCCGTCAACCCCGGCGAGAAGCTCCCGATAGCTTCGATAACCAAGGTGATGTCGCTGCTGGTGCTGGCGGACTTCATTGACGAGGGAACGCTGAAGCTGGACGACCGGGTGAAGGCTTCGGCGTATGCGTCGTCGGCGGAAGGCTCTGTTATCTGGCTGGAGCCGGGGGAGGAAATGTCCGCGGCGGAGCTGCTTGAAGCTGTGATAGTAAGCTCCGCCAACGACGCCTGCATTGCCCTTGCGGAGCACGCCGCCGGAAGCGAGGCTCAGTTCGTGAAGCTGATGAATAAACGCGCGAAGTCCATGGGGCTTAAAGGAACGAAATTCGCCGGGTGCGTGGGCTTTGACGCCGAGGGGCATTACTCCACCGCGCAGGACATCGCGGTTATGACGGCGGAGCTTATGGAAAAGGAGTATTACCGGGGCTGGCTGCTGACCTGGCTCGACTATCTGAGGGGCGGCGAAACGCAGCTGCTGAACACCAACAAGCTGGTGCGGACCTATGACGGTATCCTTGGCGGAAAGACCGGCACGACTGACGGCGCAGGCTGCTGTCTTACCGCCTGCGCCGAGCGTGGGGGAATGCGCCTGGTGGCGGTGGTGCTGGGCTGCGGCGACGACCCCGAAAGGTTCGACCGGGCGGAGGAGCTGCTGGACTATGGCTTTTCCGGGTTCGAGAAATTCACGCCGCAGGTGGACAGCCGTGAGCTTGTCCCGATAATGGTAGACCGGGGCGAATATCCCGAGGTTCGCCCTGTGGTGGAGAGCGTCAGCGAGTGCGTGATAAAAAAAGGCAGGAGCGCGGACGTGAAATACAGCTATACCTTTGTGGAGGGCGCAGAAGCCCCGGTGGAGAAAGGGCAGTTCCTCGGGGAATATCTGGTGACGCTGGACGGCACGGAGGTGTTCCGGTCGGAGATAGTTGCCGCTGAGGAGGTGCGCAGAATGAATTTCGGGAGATATCTTCTGGCAATACTTGGGGAGCTTGTGTCGTTCTGACCGGGTAACTCCGCAAAAAACGCTTAGCAAACGTGTATTTGTGTTGGAAATTTGCCAAAAGCACTTGACATTTCTCCCGAAATGCGTTACAATAAAGAGGAATAGAAGCAGCGAGTGTTATTCGCAGTCCGCTATCGGGAGCGTTGACAGTGGATATCATGAGCGGCAGAGTTCCGGCGTACCTCCGGCGGTGCTTCCGCAGGGCGGCGGTGCGTTCGTATTATAAGAGGATCATCTCATATCATGCGCCTTATTTCCGGGTACACACGGGATCAGCTATCACAGCCTTTCTGCAAAGTCCGGCAGACGGGTAAGGGCGCAGGGCAGTGCGGTGAGCTTCCCCGGCGGGAGCAGGTTTCTTTGCGCAGGCAAAGCCGCTGTATTCCGGAAGAATACAGTCCGAAGCAACGCACAGAGATCGGTACCTAGCGTGATACGATATGGTAAACCTTGCGGTATTTCCGTTCCGGCTCACCGTTTCGATCAGGTAAAGCTGCTGATTAAAAGCGTTAACTCCTTCGGGCTTACAGAGAAGGTTTTATTTTTGACTCACTCTTTGAGAGGGGTCGTATTACGAACACCCTGATTTTTTCAAGGTAATCGCAATACGGCCTCCTTTCTTTTTTTATTTTTCTGCACCGACTCCCAATTCCACACAAATTCATGCTATTAATACAAATACCGGAGAGCATACGTTCCCCGGTATTTGTTATGTAAAAAAATCAGATCTCAATAATATCAGACCAGCCGCCGGGAATATCAACGCCCTTGGAGCTTCCCACAGCCCTTATGCGGAAGCTGCCGGTGGTGTCCTCCGGGAGAGCGACGGACAGCGAGCCGTCAGTGAACGTCATGAATGGCTTGAACTCGCCGCCGTCCAGCTTTTCAAGCTCATAGCGCTCAGCGCCGTTGACTTTCCACCAGGAAAGCACCAGCCCGGACTCGTTATAGCGCGAC
>JALEOL010000018.1 GCA_022766785.1 Oscillospiraceae bacterium | reverse complement strand
ATAGAATACCGTCTGGTTTCAGCGGACGGCGTGGGCTTTGACCCGGTTCTTATCAACCGTACTATCGAATGATGAACGGTTTCTGGAGGGAACCTCTAAAAACCTCCTTCACGGCAGCTTTTCTATGACCAGAGAAACGCTGATTAAAACAAAATCGCCACGTTCAATCGAGTGAACTCACGCGGCTGATTTTGTTACGCTACGCTTTAATCAGCGTATCCCTTGTATCATCTGCGTCGTTGTCAAAACTTGAAATACATACAGTATTACTTCGTTTTGACGCCTAGCATATGATACAAGTCATGTACGAAAATCTGCTCGTGTCCCGGTTTTTAGAGGATCCCTAAATGAACAGCGCCGCATCAGCAGCGCTGGCCGATATTTAGGGAAGCGCTGATTAAATCACGCCTGACGGCTTGGCACGCATCTTGCTTGCATATTTTCCGCCATATTGCACAAATTTCGCTTGAAAGGCGTCAGCCTGTCTGCGCAAAATTTGTACAATCTGACGAAAAACCAGTTCAGCGCAAAATGTTACTTGAGCTATAAGTGAAATGAGACGTATTGCGCTGAACTGACTGCGCAATCTGCGCACCAGATTTAATCAGTGCTTCCCAAGAAGTTCATGGTCCCCAACCGGGAATGGCTGGAGCAGCAGCCGCTGGAGCCGGTGGAGATCACTTCCTACGACGGGCTGAAGCTGACCGCGCTGTATTTCCCGGCGGAGCAGCCCACGGACAGACTCGCGATAATAAACCACGGCTACACCGGCTGCGGAATGAGGGACAGCACTGGAAGATACAGCCCGGCGCAAGCTACGAGAGTATAAGCCTTACCTACCAGCCGCTGACGCTGAAAAACAACACCGTGAAAATGCCGGATGTTGACTACAAGTCCTTCTGGTACACCAACGGCGTTGCGGCTCAGCCCTTGTACCTTACTGTAATGCACTGCCCCGAGGACAACGGTCTGAATTTCAACTTCGAATACCGCGTGGACGCTGTTACAAAGCAGGAAATGGAGTTTTTCTACTATTACCTCTGCCGCGTTCTTTTCAGAGGCATTGAGGACGAAAAGAGAACTATCGGCGAAATTCTTGAACTGATATAAGGAGAACGATCATGCTTGCTTGCATATTTCTAGTTTGGCGCAAAAAATCACATGATTCATTAACAAACATGGTTCATTTTGCGCCAAACCTGCATACCGCACAAATTTCGCTTGAAAGGCGTGGTCTCCCCCGGTGGGGGAGGTGTCACGCTAGTGACAGAGGGGCTAGTTTGGCGCAAAATATCACATAATGCGTTAACGATCATGTTTCATTTTGCGCCAGACTAACGAAAGACCAGCCTGTCTGCACTCACGAGTGTTCGGCTTGAATTCGCTTTGCTTCCGCCGAACACCGCAAGTTGTACAATCTGACGAAAAACCAGTTCAGCGCAAAACGTTACTTGAACTATAAGTGAAATGTGATATGTTGCGTTGAACTGACTGCACAATCGTGCGACAATAATTATGCGGTATAGCCATAACAGGAGAGAAACGACATGACATTTCAGGAAATATTCGAGAAGGTAAGAGAAGAAATATACTCCAACGACCTCAGCGGTCTGGAGGGACACCTTGCGGTGCAGGTAAACATCATCGGAGAAGGCTCCGGTGCGTTCTACATAGAGCTGCTGGAGGGAAAGGTATACGTTGAGCCGTATGAGTATTACGATCGTGACTGCATATTCATCGTGACCGCAGACGACTTCCTCAAAATTATGAGCGGCGAGATGAACCCTGTCTGGGCGTTCACCACCGGAAAGCTCAAGGTTCAGGGAAGCATCGACAAAGCGCTGGAATTCCAGAAGATCTCCGACAGGGTGAAAAAAAAGACCGAAAAGCCCGTCAAGAGCGAAAAGAACAACAGGAAAAAGGCATAAAATCAAGGCTCTGTGCAATTGCGCAGAGCCTTTGATTCTTATGCGCCGAGCAGCACGGTGAACGGTTCTCCGCCCACCGCGTCACGGACTATCGCATATGCCATGTAAAGCAGGTACATTCCGACAAGTACCCCACCTTCCGCGCGCGTTATTCTTTTCTGGGTCAGGCAGAATACATATGTCAGCACGCACACCACAACATACACGCCGAAATCCACCAGCGTATTTCCGAGGTCGGCTCCCGAAACAGTTATAGGGGAGATAGCTCCGGAAACGCCAAGGATACACAGCACATTCAGGATATTGGAGCCGACTACATTGCCGATAGCCATGTCGTTCTCTCCCTTTCTGCATGCGGCGACGGAGGTCACAAGCTCCGGCAGCGAAGTTCCAACAGCGCATATGGTAAGCCCCACAAGGCTGTCGCTCATGCCGATTGCGCTGCCCAGTGCGGAAGCGTGGTCTACCACGAGGTTTCCGCCGAATACGATACCGGCAACGCCTGCGACGATGAAAACAGCGCACTTCCACCACACGAATTTCACCGGCGCCGCCTCGTCTGCCGCGGAGCGGTTTTTAAGAGCCGACATCACCGTCCAGCAAACATACCCTATCAGCAGCGCTATCAGAAGCAGTGCTTCCCACAGCGTTATCTCTCCGGCGGCTCCCACGAACAGCAGCATAAGGAAGAACAGCACAGATACCGCTATAGACACCGGATAATCGCGGCGGAGAATGTCCCGGGTAACGCCCAGGGGGATTATCAGCGCGCAAACGCCGAGTACGCCTAGCAGGTTGAACACGTTCGAACCGATAACGTTGCTCACCGCCATTGAATTCTGACCGCCCAGCGAAGCGGAAATGCTGACCGCAAGCTCCGGGGCGCTGGTGCCTATCGCGACTATTGTAAGCCCCACCACCAGCGATGGAATGCGAAGCCTCCGCGCCAGGGAAGCGGCACCCTCCACAAAGAAGTCGGCGCCCTTTATCAGCAGTACAAATCCCGCCAGAAGCAGGAGGATATCAATAATAACACTCATAAATTCACCTGTATTTTTCTTTTACTTGTTTGTCTGTTCTGTCGACTGGAGTATACCCGGTAATTTGGTATAGCCCTCGATCCCGGTACTGTCGTGATCGGCGCTGATACTCTCTCCTGTTTCTGTCGATCACCGGCAGCGTAAAACATTTATATGTTATTATACCATAACCGCAAGGTTATGGTATAATTGTCCGATATGCAGGGAGCAAATCTTTGATTTGCGTATCTGCAAGGATAATTGAAATAGATATAATAAACGCTCTGCGTTTATTATACCACAAAAAGCCGGAATTGTCCAGCGTTTCAGCGGAATAAATGCCGTTGTGTGACCGCTCGGTGGAATGGCATAAGCGCGTAAGATGATTTTTGTACATTGTATACTGATTTTTTTCCACAAAGAAAGATGATTATGAAAAAATCAAATAAAAAATGAATTAAATCTTGAAATAATCTTGCATTTTTCTCTGATTATATTACTCAAAAATAAGGTAAACGTGTATTATATCAAAAAGATATAAATCCGATTTGCGTAAAGTATTGGGCAAAAATGCAGAAATGAGGTATTATATAAACAAGCCCAGAGGACAACGAACCTAATTCAGCTACAACGAGGTGGAAGAATTGATCCTGCTGTTCAGAAGGCTGAACACATAACCTATTATGAAAAGGAGAACACAAGACATGAAAGACATCAAGGTACTTTATGGAATCGACGTTGACTGTGTAGCCGGCTGCATAGACTCCCTTGAGGACTATATCGTCAACAAATACCTCGTGCAGTTCCTGTCGGACAACGAAAAAACCACCTTTAAATTTTTTACCGGGGACAGCAACGAAGTGCTGAAAATGATGGAAAATCACGAGGTGGAGCTGGGGATAGTCCGATATCCGTTCAACAATGAACGATACAACAGCGTGACCCTTACCGACGACAAGTTCATCATACTAATCTTTAACCGCCCTATAGACTTCTTTTCGAAAATCTTGTCTATAGTTCGATTAAATATTAGTATTCACTATGAAAAAACGAAAGGACGTGTGATTATGGGTTATCCTGACGGACTTCTTTCCACCAGGGCGATCGTTAAGCCGGGGCTTTGGGCGCTGATTCCGCCGGACGGGCTTGTGAACAATGTTATTCCGGGGATAGAAAACAGCCGGGTGAGCATTATTGCCTCGCCGAAAATGGGCGCAGGCTTTGTTGAATATGTCGCCGAGCTTCAGCCGGGGGGCGGCGCGGCAAAGCCCTGGGCAGCGCAGGAGGGCATAGAGTCGTTCATATATGTGATAAGCGGAACTGTCGGAGCGTCCGCCGGGGGAGAAACCAAAGTTCTTTCCGACGGCGGCTACGTCTATTCCACGCCCGGGACGGGTATCTCATTCGTCAACACCGGGAGCGCCGCCGCAAAGATACTTATGTACAAGCAGCGTTACGTTCCCCTTGAAGGGTACAGTCCCGAAACGGTATGGGGGAACACCAACGATATCCCGTTCAGGATATATGACGATATGGAGAACGTGATGATAAAGGATCTGCTGCCGTCAGCGCCGGGCTTCGACATGAACATGCACATTCTGGCGTTTGAGCCGGGAGGGTGCCACCCGTTCGCCGAAACTCATGTGCAGGAGCACGGGGCGTATGTCCTTGGCGGAGAGGGAATGTATTTCATGGACGACAGGTGGTTCGGGGTAAAGAAGGACGATTTCCTGTGGTTCGGGGCATATGTGGCGCAGTGCGCATACGGCGTCGGCAGGGAGAGGTTTGAGTACATCTATTCAAAGGACTGCTTCCGCGACGCACAGATCTGACATCAGGGAGGATACTATGAAAATTTCTGTTATCGAGCCTTTGGGAGTACCCGAAGAAAAACTGAAAGAAATGTTCTCCGCCGCTGTGAACCGCCCCCTGTCAAGTAGACAAATGAAAAAACAAAAGAATTCTTAAGATTATGTTGAAATCTACCCTGCTGAGCAGCAGGGTGGATTTTTCACGCTGCCGCAGCCGAGTGGTATTCCATAGGTGTCATACATTTCA
>JALEOL010000016.1 GCA_022766785.1 Oscillospiraceae bacterium | reverse complement strand
CAGGATGTGATTTTGTACGCCGTTGTGCGCGAAGCTCTTGGAAAGACCTTTTGCTGATAAAATAGTGTTTTTCATAGTACCTACCCTTTCATTCCGGATTGTTTATATTTTACCGCAAAAGATATTAAGGAGTAATTAAGGAAGCACTGATTAAATCACGCCTGACGGCTTGGCACGCATCTTGCTTGCATATTTTTCGTTATATCGCACAAATTTTGCTTGATGGTCGTGGTCTCCCCCTGTGGGGGAGGTGTCACGCAGTGACAGAGGGGTTGACCGAAAGACCAGCCCGCCTGCGCTCAATTTGTATAATCTGACGAAAAACCAGTTCATCGCAAAATGCTACTTCAGCTATAAGTGAAATGTGATATATTGCGCTGAACTGACTGCGCATCTGAGGCACTATGGTTTTTAGAGGTGCCCTAAGGATTTTCCACGACCGGCAGTGTGACGGTGATCTCCAGCCCCTTGTCGCAGTTCGCGAGGGAAACAGAACCTCCGGAGCGCTCCGCCACGTTTTTCACTATGTATAAGCCAAGCCCCGATCCCTGTTCGCTGCCGCAGTTCCTGCCGCGGTAGAATTTCCCGAAAATAAAAGGGATATCTTCATCGGGTATACCCTCGCCGTGATCTCTGAAATGAATGCTCACGCTGTCCGCAGTGCGGGTCATGGTGACGTCAACGTTTGTTTTGGCGTATTTTCGGGCGTTTGCTATCATGTTCCCGAATATCTGCGTCAGACGTTTCCTGTCGGCGTTCACCCATGCCGTGAATTCCGGCTTTACAAAATCAATGTCGCCGTATTCGCAGCCTGCTTCGCGAATGACGGTCTCGGCAAATCCGCAGAACTCCAGCTTTTCATTGTTCATTTTCAGCTTGTCCAGGTCGGAGAGGGAATGCAGGAACATATCCTCTGTCAGCGCCGCGACCTCGTCGCACTTGCTCATGATCACCGAAAGGTATCTCCTGCGCTTTTCCGGAGTAGTGTCCAGTGCTGCGTCAAGCCCCTCTGCATAAGCGCGGATAGACGCCACGGGGGTTCTTATGTCATGGGACAGAGTTGCGATGATCGTTTTGTTGTTCTCGATCGCTTCTTTTTCGCAGGCTCTCGCTTTGACTATCTCGCGGCGCATTCTGTCGAACGCCCATGTGAACCTGCCGAAATAGTTGGTGCGCTCGTAGTTCAGCGGCAGGTCGAGGTCTCCGTCTGCGATACGCTCCGCAAAACAGGACAGCTTTTCGAACGGCATCAGTATCCTGAACCAGATGTACAGAAATACAGCGATGATAAGCGCCGAAGCAGCCGCGAATACCGCCCAGACCGCCGCGCTGCCGTCTGCTGTTTCGGGGGAATGCTCCGAAAGCTCTGTCCGAAGCTCCTCTGCGCACTGCTGAGCGGCGGAGTTCTCGCCGGAAGTTATGAGCCGGCTTATCTCGTTTGCGGCGACCGCAAATCTGCCGTGATCGTCCTGCTGACTAGGCTGACCTGCGCCCAGTAACGCAGTTAATACCGCAAGCAATGCGATGAATACCGCGGCTGCGGTTATGAGACTTTTTTTCATTCCCTCACCTCCAGCATATATCCGACCTTATAGACTGTTTTGATATATTCCGGGTGTGCCGGATCGTCTTCCAGCTTTTCCCTCAGCCAGCGGATGTGTACTGTGAGCGTGGCAGGCTCCACCCCGGAGAACGCTCCCCATACCCCGGAAAGCAGCCTGTCTTTTGGAATGGCGGTGTTTTTGTTTTCGCAAAGAAATGCAAGCAGGTCGAACTCGCGCAGGGAAAGTGACACTGGCAAGCCGTTCCTTGTGACGGAGCGTGCGGTGATGTTTACCGTGATATTCCCGAAGCGCAGGATCTTTTCCTGCCGGTCTGACCCGTAAGCGCGCCTTATCAGCGCGTTCACCCGTGACAGCAGCTCTTTCATTGAGTAGGGCTTCGGGAGATAGTCGTCGCCGCCGATGTCGAAGCCGTTTATGCGGTCGTTTTCTCCTGTACGGGCGCTGGCGAAAATCACCGGAACATCGCAGGCGCGCCGCAGCTCCGAGCAGATCTCATAACCCGAGCCGTCGGGAAGATTGATGTCCAGCAGTATCAGGCAATACTTTCTTTCCCCCAGCAGCCGGAAAGCCTCCTCGCAGCTTTCTGCGCAGGTCACGCAGTAGCCATAGTTCTGCAGCATTTCCGATATGATAAATGACAGATCCTTGTCGTCGTCTACGATCAGAATATCTTTCATGGTTCTCTCCTCCGGTTTTGATGTACCTATTATATCTTATATCATGTCAGCAAGGACTTTTGCTAAAATAAGCTCTGCGTTTATTATATCATAAGAAGGCTGTTGTTTCAATACATACTATTTTCCCGGGGTCAACGGGTTCGTGTTCTGATTGGCTTATCAGAAAGAGGGTCTGGGATAGATATTCCGGGCGGAGTGCGGTATTGTGACGGAAAGTAATCTGGAAAAAATGTACAAATGACCGGCAATTGTATGTGTTGGTTGCTTTCTGCCAGACATTATTAGGTGTTGGTGCTATATAATGGGATGGGACTTTCTGGCGTATTGCCTTAAAATGAAATAAATTGGTAAGAACTTCTTTTCTGCATTGTGCATTATGTACATTTCTGATATTGATTTTTTGTTTAATATTGCCTTTTTAAACAAAGTTGGGCGTGGGCATAAAGAAATATATTGACCAGTTGGTGTTTTTATTGTAAAATGTACTTTAGCCTAAGCGCATACTCACCCCATTAAGGGAGTGCAATACAGCACAGGCTGTAAATGTTTTTTCAGGAGGAATTATTATGAAGAAGATTTTTGCGTCTATGATGGCGGCTGCCATGGTAGTAAGCCTTGCAGGCTGCAACGGCAACGGTAACAGCGGTGAGGGAGGCTCTGACGCAGCTGCGGCTCACAAGCTCGGTATGGGCGTTTGCACCTCTATCGGCTCCTCAAAGGCAGGCACCGCACAGGTCGATGCAACTGTTGCGGCAGTTGTTCTTGACGCTGACGGCAAGATCGTTTCCTGCAAGGTCGACGTTGCTCAGAACAAGATGGACATCACCGATGGCGCTGTTCCCGAGGACGCTTCTTCCATGACTTTCAAGTCCAAGAAGGAAAAGCTCGAGGAATACAACATGAAGCCGGCTTCCGCTATCGGCAAGGAGTGGTACGAGCAGGCAGAGGCATTTGAGGCTTTCGTTGTAGGCAAGACCGCTGACGAGGTAGCTGCTATCCCGGTTGAGACCACCGATAACGGTCACGTTGTTACCACCGATGAGACCCTCAAGGCTGGATGCACCATGAGCATCGACGATCTTATCGACGCTACCGTAAAGGCTTGCAAGGACGACAGCGCGGCTGATTTCACCGGCGACGCTAAGCTCGCTCTTACATGCAGCACTTCCGTAGACTCCGCTACCGCTTCCGCAGCTGACGGCGAGGACGGCACCGCTGCAATGTACACCACTTTCGCAGCAGTAGCGGTTGCTTCCGACGGCAAGCTCGCAGCAGTATGCTACGACGAGGTTCAGCCTAAGGTAACATTTGACGCAGCAGGCGAGATCACTTCCGATACCTCTGCTGAGATCAAGACCAAGAGAGAGAAGAAGGAAGAGTACAACATGAAGGGCGCTTCCAGCATCGGCAAGGAGTGGTATGAGCAGAACGACGCTTTCGAGACCTTCGTTACCGGCAAGACCAGCTCTGAGATCTCCGCAATTTCCACAGAGACCACCGATAACGGTCACGTTGTTACCACTGACGAGACCCTAAAGGCTGGCTGCACCATGAGCGTAGACGGCATGATCAATACAGTTGTCAAGGCTATGGGTCTTGTTGGCTGACGATCGGCTCAATGACATTTTTTAACTGACGCAGAAAGATGAGGGGTTTGTTGCCTCTCATCTTTTTGGCTTGAATAAGGGGGATATGATGTTCAGAAGTATGGCAAGCAAAGCGATATGCGCCGGACTTGCGGCGGTTTTTCTCTGCACTGCTGCCGGCTGCGCGAAGCAGGAGAAGGTGCGCTGTTCCAATACCTACCTTGATTTTTTCGATACCGTGACGCAGATAGTCGGGTATGAGACGGACGAGGAGGTATTTTCCGATAATTGTGACGCGGTGTACTCGCTGCTTGAGGAATACCACCAGCTTACTGACATATACCACAGCTACGAGGGCGTGAACAATGTCCGCACCGTCAACAAAAACGCCGGTATCGCCCCGGTGGAGGTGGACGAAAAGCTTATCGACCTGCTGGAGTTCTCAAAGGAGATGTGCAGCTCCACCGGCGGAATGTGCAACATTGCAATGGGAAGCGTGCTTTCGATATGGCATAAGTACCGCGAGCAGGGCATCGATGATCCTGAAAGCGCCGTTCTTCCCCCTATGGACAAGCTGACAGAAGCGGCTGAGCATTGCAGCATCGACGACCTTATCATCGACCGTGAAGCCGGAACGGTCTATCTTGCTGATCCAGAAATGTCCCTCGACCTGGGCGCGGCGGCAAAGGGGTTCGCTGTGGAGCGTGCCGCAGAGCTGCTGATGAGCAGGGGAGTCGCCGACGGCTACAGCATTAACATCGGCGGCAATGTCCGGACTATCGGCAAAAAAAGCGACGGCTCCGACTGGGCGGCTGGGATCCAAAATCCCGACACCGACAGTGAGCAGCCGTATGTTGTACGAATAAAGCTGAACGACATGGCTCTTGTCACCAGCGGAAACTATCAGCGGTATTACGAGGTGGACGGAGTGCGCTACCACCATATAATCGACCCGAACACGCTGATGCCGCTGAACTACTTCGATTCCGTGTCGGTGCTCTGCGGCGACAGCGGCATGGCGGACTCGCTTTCCACGGCGCTGTTCAATATGCCGCTGGATGAGGGAAAGCGCCTGCTGTCGGGAATGGACGGCGTTGACGCGGTATGGGTGTTCCCGGACGGCAGCTTTGACTGCACAGGGGGATTTGAGGAGCTTATCATCGACGAGAACTTCCCCCGGAGGAAATAAACGGCAGCAGAAACGCTGGTATTTACAGGAATTTAGTTTTATTGTGTAAATTTCAAGAGAGAGGTGTTGACAAAAGAACCTCTCTTAGTATATAATAAATACAGTATGCCCTTTTCAGAAAAAGGATACCATTATTTTGCGAATGTGAGGTTAGATCAAATGCCACTATTCATGCTCAAGGGCGCGCATGTTCCGCATAGAAAGAACACCGCGCACATGGCGGCAGTCAGAATGCCGGCTCCGGGATCAGTTACCATTCCGGTGGTCATGCATATCGGCGCGCCTGCCGTTCCCTCCGTTAAGGTGGGAGATCATGTAGATGTCGGCGACGTTATCGCTACCGCAGGCGGTTTTGTAAGCGCGCCTGTCCACGCGAGCGTTTCCGGCACAGTAAAGAAGATCGACACGATCCTTGTCAGCTCGGGAAACAATGTGAACGCGATCACTATTGAGTCCGACGGGGAGATGAAGGTGTCCGAGGCAGTAAAGCCTCCAAAGCTTGAGACCTATGAGGACTTTATCAATGCGATAAGGGACAGCGGTCTCGTTGGTCTTGGCGGTGCAGGCTTCCCCACGGCAGTAAAGCTCAAGATCGACGACCTGTCCCGCATCAAGGCGGTCGTGATCAACGGAGCGGAGTGCGAGCCGTATATCACCAGCGACACCAGGACTATGCTGGACGAGTCGGAGTGGATGAAGGAGGGCTTTGCGCTTCTGGAGAAATTCCTCAAGGTGAAGAACATCATCATTGGCATTGAGAAGAACAAGCCGGAGTGTATAGCAAAAATGCAGGAGCTTGCGGCGGCTGATCCCTGCCTAACCGTCAAGCCGCTTCCCAGCGTTTATCCCCAGGGTGGTGAGAAAGTGCTGATCTATCACACCACCGGCGCTGTAGTGCCCGAGGGCAAGCTCCCTCTTGACGCCGGAGCAGTGGTGCTTAACTGCACATCTCTTGCAGTTCTCGCGAAATACTGCAAGACCGGTATGCCCCTTGTTGAAAAGTGCGTTACCGTGGACGGCGGCGCTGTCAAGGAGCCGAAAAACGTTATCGTTCCGATAGGCACCTCCATTCAGGATCTGATAGATTTCTGCGGCGGCTTCAAAGAGGAGCCGGGCAAGATACTGTACGGCGGTCCCATGATGGGAATTGCAGTCCCCAACACTGAATGTCCCGTGATCAAGAACACCAACGCCATTATTGCGCTAAACAGGAAAGAGGCAACTCCCAAGAAGCAGACCGCCTGCATTCGCTGCGGAAGCTGCGTGGATCATTGTCCGCTGCACCTGAACCCCGTTGCGATATCAAAGGCGTTCAGGGACGGCGACTGCGAGGAGCTTAAAACGCTGAAGGTGAACCTGTGCATGGAGTGCGGCTGCTGCGCGTTCGTCTGTCCGACCGCCCAGCCCCTTGTACAGAGAAATAAGCTGTCCAAGGCGATGCTCAGAAACTATAAACCACAGGAGGGAAAGAAATGAGTAAATTGATTGTTACTTGTTCTCCGCATATCTGCACGCCGCGTACCACGCGTTCCATAATGCTGGACGTGCTCATTGCGCTTCTTCCGGCCGCCGCTGCGTCGGTCATCATATTCGGGATAAGCAGCCTGTTCGTTATCCTTGCCTGTGTGATCTCAGCTGTTCTTTCCGAGTTCGTGTTCAACGTTATCTGTCGGAAAGAGCAGACCATCGGCGATCTTTCGTCCGCTGTCACCGGTCTGCTGCTTGCGCTGAATATTCCCTCGACTATACCGCTGTGGCAGGCTTCTCTCGGCGCTATCTTCGCGATAATCGTCGTTAAGTGCCTGTTCGGCGGTATCGGTCAGAACTTCGCGAACCCTGCCATCACCGCGAGAATATTCCTGCTGCTCTCTTTCAGCGGCACTATGACTGCGGCGGTTTTCCCCCAGAACGCCGATGTGGTATCAGGCGCTACTCCCCTTGGAGTGCTCAGCGGTCAGGACGGCACTCTGCCTACATACCTTGATCTGTTCCTCGGCAACTGCGGCGGCGCTCTCGGTGAGACCTGCGCGCTGGCTCTGCTTATAGGCGGCGTTTACCTTATCGTTCGCGGAGTCATCACATGGCATACTCCCGTGGTGTTTATCGCGACTGTGTTCCTGTTCTCGCTGGTGCTGGGTCAGGATCCTGTGGCGGAGATACTTTCCGGCGGTCTGTTTATCGGCGCGTTCTTCATGGCTACCGACTACGCGACTACCCCCAACACCATGTGGGGCAAGGTGATCTTCGGATTTGGCTGCGGCATTATTACTGTGCTTATCCGGGTATTCGGAAGCTATCCCGAGGGTGTTTCCTTCTCCATACTGCTTATGAATATCCTCACTCCCTATATCGAGAGATGGACGAGAACAAAACCGTTTGGAGGTGCTAAGGAATGAATGATTCAGTAAAGAGCGTTATTGCTCTGGTGGTTATCTGCCTGGTGGTAACGGTAGCTCTTTCCGCTGTGAACTATGTCACCGCGCCGATAATCGCGGAGAACAGCAGTAAGGCTGTAATGGGCTCCTTAGCCGAGGCTCTCCCCGGCGCAGACGGATTTGAGGAGATAGAGCCTGCCGCGGACGCTCCCGAAACAGTAAAGGGCATCTACAAGGAGAACAACGGACTTGGCTACGTCGTTACTCTTGAGACCACCTCTCAGTACAGCGAGTCGCCCATGGGTATCACTGTAGGTATCGGCACGGACGGTATCATCAAGAACATCGTTCTCACAAATTATGCAGAAACCAAGGACTTCGGCGCTGATTATCCGGCAACCTATGTCGGACAGGATTCTGCGCTTTCCGGCGTTGAACTGGTTTCCGGCGTGACCTACTCCTCCACAGCGTTCAGAAACGCAGTAACGGACGCTTACACCGCGCTGTTTGCTGTTGCTGACGTGGCTGCCGGCGAGATGTCCGACGACCAGATGGCTGCCGAGGCTATCGGCGAGCTTCTCCCGTCCTCTCTTGACAACACCGGCGCCTGCAAGGTAGAAGAAGCGGACGGTCTGTATGTGAGCGCGAATAAGACCGGCTACGCAATGGTAGCTGACAAGGTGGCATACGTTACCGACGCATTCGGCAACTACGTCGGCTGCAAGTCCTTTGACGAGGCTGCTTCCGAGGACAGCTCCGCTGTTGAAGCGGTAAAGGCTGCCGCTGCGGAGGCTTACGCAAAGGTGAGCGAGAAAAACTCCGAGCGTATCCTCAAGATGTATGAGGACGCAGAGGTGTCTGTTCTTGTACCGCAGGGCGTTCAGTCCACGGTGAACGGCGCGTACCGCTTCACGAGCGGCGGCAGCACCTACTACGCGATGACCGCAAGTGCGTTCGGTTACGGAGGAGCGGTCAATGTAATGTATGTCGTTGACGAGAACGGCGAGATCGCGAAGTTCAAGGTGCTTTCACACAACGAAACGGAGTACTACGGCGATGTGGTATCCCAGAGCGATTACACCGGCGGCTATCCGGGTCAGGTGCTCGGCAGCATCAGCGATGACGTTATCGCGATATCCGGCTGCACCTTCACGACCAACGCTGTAAAGACCGCAGCAGAAGACGTGACCGCAGCTTTCAGTGCAGTAAAGGAGGCTCAGTAATATGGAGAAACAGAGCAAGCTTTCCATTATGTTGAAGGGCTTCATCAAGGAAAACCCGGTATTCGTGCTTGTGCTCGGCACCTGCCCGACTCTGGCAGTCACTGACTCCGTATCCCGCGCCCTCGGCATGGGTATCGCGGCGGCGATAGTACTTATCTGCTCCAATATGGCGATATCAGCCCTTCGCAAGGTAATTCCGGATAAAGTCCGTATTCCTGCATATATTGTAATCATTGCAGGCTTTGTTACCCTTATACAGATGCTGATGAACGCGTATCTGCCGGATCTGTTCACGGCGCTGGGCACTTATCTCGCGCTTATCGTCGTGAACTGCATAATCCTCGGCAGAGCGGAGATGTTCGCCAGCAAGCACACGGTTGTCGAATCTGCACTTGACGGTATCGGTATGGGCGGCGGCTTCACCCTCGCGCTTTTCTGCATGGGTACCGTCCGCGAGGTGCTCGGTTCGGGCAGCTTCCTGGGCTTCAGGATACCGTTCCTGCAGGATCACACGATCCCGTTCTTTACCCAGGCGGCAGGCGGATTTTTCGTGTTCGGCGTGCTTATCGCAGTGGTGAACAAGATCACCAGGGGCAAGGCTATCAGCAAGAAGGAGTTCGGCTGCGCCGGCTGTCCTTCGCGCGGCACCTGCCTTGAAAACCCTGAAAACATCGAGTCAGCAAAGGAGGCCAAGTAATATATGGATACTATCAAGGCACTTCTTGTAATTCTGATGTCCAGCGTACTTGTCAACAACTATGTTCTGAACAAGTTCCTCGGTATCTGTCCGTTCCTCGGAGTTTCCAAGAAGCTGGATCAGGCAGCAGGCATGGGTACTGCGGTTACTTTCGTAATGCTGGTAGCTACCGCTGTTACCTGGCCTATCCAGACTTTCGTGCTGGATAAACTCGGTCTGGGATATCTCCAGACTATCGTGTTTATCCTGGTCATCGCAACGCTGGTTCAGTTCGTTGAGATAATCCTGAAAAAGTATATCCCTGCGCTGCACAAGTCGCTGGGCGTGTATCTTCCGCTCATCACCACGAACTGCGCAGTGCTGGGCGTAACTATCAACAACATCAAGGACGGCTACGGCTTCCTTGAATCCATGGTAAGCTCCCTGGGCTGCGGTCTTGGCTTCCTGCTGGCAATGGTACTGTTTGCCGGCGTTCGCTCCAGACTGGACAGCGCAAATATCCCCGAGAGCTTCAAGGGACTTCCTGTCACCCTCGCCGCTGCGTCTATCGTTTCCATGAGCTTCATGGGCTTCGCAGGCGTTGTGGACAATCTGTTCAAGTAAGGAGGCTGCGAAATGAACGAATTATTATCAGCAGTCCTTATTGCGGTCGGGGTGCTGGTCGCTGTCGGACTTGTCTGCGCGCTTATCCTGGTTATTGCGGCAAAATTCTTCGCGGTAAAGGTGGACGAAAAAGAGCAGAAGCTCCGTGCATGTTTCCCCGGCGCGAACTGCGGCGCCTGCGGCTTTACCGGCTGCGACGGCTACGCCAAGGCTCTTGCGGAGGATCCCACTCTGCCGGCTAACCTCTGCGTTCCCGGCGGTGAAGCTACCGCAAAGCAGCTGGGCGAGGTTCTCGGCGTATCTGTCGAGGCTGCCGCAAGGAAGGTCGCATTCATACACTGCAACGGCACCTGTGAGAACACCACTGAAAAGTATGATTATCAGGGTATCCGTACCTGTGCCGCAGTCAAGCTGTTCTATGGCGGAGACTGCGCGTGCACGACCGGCTGCATGGGCTATGGCGACTGCGCAAGAGCCTGTCCTAGCAACGCGATATATTTCGATAACGGTGTAAATCGCGTTGATCCTGCGAAATGCACTGGTTGCGGAAAGTGCACAAAGGTTTGCCCGAATTCGGTCATCAGCCTGATACCTGTTGACGCAAATACGGTGATCACCTGTAACAACAAGGAGAAGGGCGCGGTGGCTACCAAGCAGTGCAGCAATTCCTGCATTGGCTGCCGCAAGTGCGAGAAAACCTGCACCAACGGTGCGATAACGGTCATCGAGAACTTTGCACATATTGATTACACCAAGTGTACCGGGTGCAAGACCTGTGTTGACGTCTGCCCCAGACACACCATAAAGATCGTGGATCTCAAGCAGGCACAGTAAAATGCAAACAGCAATGGGGAGTGCAGCGGCATTCCCCATAGTGATATAATACTAATCTTTTGCCGCCCTATAGACATCTTTTCGAAAATCTCAGGCATCTTTCGTCGTCGTTCAACCTTGCAAGGCATAGAGCCTTGCGGCGGTTTCACTCCTAGGGAAGCACTGATTAAATCTGGTGCGCAGATTGCGCAGTCAGATTTTTCGTCAGATTGTATAAATTGAGTGCAGGCGGGCTGCCGCCCGTCAAGCGAAATTTGTGCAAGATGACGGAAAATATGCAAGCAAGATGCGTA
>JALEOL010000005.1 GCA_022766785.1 Oscillospiraceae bacterium | reverse complement strand
GCTGCTATGGCTCAGTTGGTAGAGCACATCCTTGGTAAGGATGAGGTCATCGGTTCGACTCCGATTAGCAGCTCCATTTTTTTTGGAGAGGTATCGAAGCGGTCATAACGAGGCGGTCTTGAAAACCGTTTGGGGGCAACTCCACAAGGGTTCGAATCCCTTCCTCTCCGCCAAAAAATATCGCACCGTATTCTTATGCGGTGCGATTTCTTTTATCCAAAAAATCCCCGGACTAGCGTGATATCACGCCGATCACCTTTTTAGCCTATTGCATTTTACCGGAAAGAGTGATATAATTACAGGCAAAGAAAAATTTCCGGGAGGAAGTATCATGTGGCTGTTATTCGCCGCAGACTCGGCTTTTTTCGCCGGCTCAACGGCTGTTCTTGTAAAATGCGGTATACGCCGGACTGACTCCACAGTGGCTACCGCTGTGCGGACTATCGTCGTGCTGCTGATGTCGGTGGTAATGGTGATGATCGTCGGTTCCGGCAGCACTATCACGCAGATAAGCGGCAAGACTTGGCTTTTCCTTGTATTATCGGGGCTTGCGACCGGTGCCTCATGGCTGTGCTATTTCAAGGCACTAAGCCGGGGCGATGTGAACAAGGTCGTGCCGGTGGATAAATCCAGCACTGTTCTCGCAATGCTGCTGGCGCTGATATTCCTGCATGAAGAAATATCCCTGCCGAAATGCATAGGGCTCGCTGCGGTCGCCTGTGGGATATTCCTCATGACAGAAAAGAAAGAGTCCGCCGATAAGCCCCACGGCAAGGGCTGGCTTTTGTTTGCGGTACTCTCGGCGGTGTTCGCAGCCCTCACCTCTATCTTAGGAAAGATAGGTATCGACGGCGTGGAGTCAAACCTAGGCACCGCTATCCGCACCGCTGTCGTGCTGGTTATGGCGTGGCTCATGGTTCTTATTACCGGCAAGACCGCCGAAGTCCGCAAAATACCGGGCAGAGAGCTGCTGTTCATCTGCCTGTCCGGGCTTGCGACCGGCGCATCCTGGCTGTGCTTTTACAAAGCGCTCCAGGGCGGTCCGGCAAGCGTCGTTGTGCCCGTGGACAAGCTGAGCATTCTCGTGACCGTCCTGTTCTCTTACATAGTATTTCACGAAAAGCTGTCAAAAAAGGCGGCCATAGGGCTTGCCCTGCTGACCGCCGGTACTTTGCTAATGCTGTTCTGAGCAACCTCAAAACTGACACGCAGCTCAGTTTTCTTCCTTTCTGAGATTGAACCGCGAAACAAGTGTTTTCATTGCGTCCGCCTGCGCGGTAAGCTCCTCAGAAGCCGCAGCGCTCTGCTCCGCAGTTGCTGAATTGGTCTGGACTACGTTTGAGATCTGCTCGATGCCCGTTCTTATCTGACTGATAGCCTCAGCCTGCTCGCCGGATACGGAGGATATCCTGTTTATCGTGACGATGATATCCTCGATCTTCTTTACTACTCCGCTCAGCGCCCCTGCGGTCTCGTCGGCTATCCTGGAACCGTTCTCCACTGCGCCTATCGCGCGGCGGATAAGATCTCCTGTGCTCTGGGAAGCGTCCGCGGACTTTGAAGCAAGGTTCCTCACCTCGTCCGCAACGACAGCAAAGCCCTTTCCTGCTTCGCCTGCCCTTGCAGCCTCCACCGCCGCATTCAGCGCAAGGATATTTGTCTGGAAAGCGATCTCCTCGATAGTCTTGATGATATCGCTGATCTGTGACGAAGTATCGCTGATCTCCTTCATGGCGTCCAGCATTTCCGTCATTCTTTTGTTGGAGTCCTCGGCGTCTCTGCCCACCTGCGCTATCTCGCGGCTTGCTCCGTCGGAATCCTCTGCGTTCCTGCTGATCTTCCCGGATATCTCGTCAATGGTTGCCGCAAGCTCCTGCACAGAGCCTGCCTGCTCGGTCGCGCCCTGGGCGTTCGCCTGAGCGCCTGCGGATACCTGCTCCGAGCCGGAATTAACCTGATCTGCCGCCCGGTATATCTGCGACATAGTTTTGCTCAGCTCAACGGAAAGCACCCTCATGTTGTCAAGCAGCGGCTGGAATTCCCCGACATACATTTCCCTTGCTTCGGTATGTACGTCAAAGTTACCGTTTGCAAGCTCGCTGTACATTCTGGAGGTGTCGCGGATTATTGCCGATAATCTGTCAGAGGTTACGCGCATTGCTTCCGACATCTGCCCGAACTCGTCCCTGCTCTTGTATTTTACGTCGTTATCCAGCTTTCCGTTGGATATATCGACGATCGTGTCCTTTATCTGCCTGATGATGCCGGTAAAGCTCCTGGTGAGGTATATCCCAAAGAATATGCATATAGCCTCGCCTACAATGCCGATAAGATAAACCTTTGCCATAATATCAACGCTGGATCTCTTACTTCTCTCATAGTTACGGGTGGCTTCCTCATTGATCTGGGCGTATACTTCATCGATTATCGCGGAGCACTCGTCAATAGAAACCGAAACGCTTGTGCTATATAGCCCGATCGCCCCTGCGGTGTCGCCGCTGCGGAGCTTTTCTACGACCGCAGGAATGCCGTCGGTGACTTTACGGCAGGAGTCAATCAGCGGCTGCAGCCCCTCCGAGCCTTTCATAGAGTCGGCACTGTCAATGGTCTGTATCAGCCCGTTATTAGCTTCTGTTACCTTGTTGATGTATGCTGTTCTCCGGGCTTCGTCATCTGTTACGCCGGCGGACAGGGTGTAACGCGCGACCTGTTCCATGCTTATCTCAATGGAATTGACCAGGTTTGACCCCAAGTAATCGGAATTGATTATTTCAAGATTTCCTGTAAACGAACTTATTCCCAGTCCAGCTACATTCGCAATGATCACCATGATAACGATCAAAGCACCGAAAGCTATCATCAGCTTTTTTGAGACCTTTAGATTTTTCATTATACGAGCTCCTTTTTTTTACAAAAGCTGCAAACTTCTGATTATTCTTATTTCTACAATTGTATTTTACCACAAATATTAATACATGTCAATACAGTTTTTTTCATTCTATACTTTAAATCTAGGCAAAATTGTGCTAAAATCTGTCCTAATATGCACTGGCAGTAAACCAGAAAATGCGCTATAATATAATAAAACGCCCTGCTATGAAAGGAGAAATTACAATGGCAAATCCCTATCTTCCCTTCTGGGAATATATCCCCGACGGCGAGCCCCGGGTATTCGGCGACAGGGTCTACGTCTACGGCTCCCACGACCGCAAGGACTCGATCGACTTCTGCGACTACAAGCTGAAGGTGTGGTCTGCGCCGGTAAGCGACCTCTCAAAATGGACATGCCACGGCGATATTTTCCGCACCCGTGACGGCGCCGACTCCCCCTCCGATGTTGACTGGACAGACGAGCTGCTGTTCGCCCCGGACGTGGTGGAGCGTGACGGGAAGTACTACCTTTACGCGTACATCGTGGGCGCAAAGGGCTGTGTTGCAGTCGCCGAACGCCCGGAGGGGCCTTTCCGGCTGCTGTCGAGGTACGTCTATGATATCCCGAACCACTACGACAACGGCACCTTCATCGACCCCGGGGTGCTTGTGGACGACGACGGCAGGACTTACGTCTACTGCGGCTATCAGGGCAGCTACATGTGCGAGCTGAGGGACAACATGTACGAGGTCGTTCCCGGCAGCTACAAGCTGGATATTATCCCCACAGAGGAGCCTTACCGCTTCTTTGAGGCTTGTTCCCCCAGAAAGATAAACGGCACCTACTACCTGATTTATTCTCCGCAGAGGGGCAGCTGTCTCGACTACGCCACCTCTGACAGCCCCACGGGGCCGTTCACCTATCGTGGGACTATCGTTGACAACGGGATAGACTACCCCGGTGGAAACGACCACGGTTCGGTTTGCTGCATAAACGGGCAGTGGTACATCTTCTACCACCGCATGACAAACGGCACGATAATGTCCCGGCGCGGCTGCGTGGAGCGCATTCAGATACTCCCGGACGGCTCTATCCCACAGGTGGAGATGACCTCTCTGGGATTTGAGGAGTCCCTTTCCCCGTATGAGATCACCCCGGCGGAGACCGCATGCGTGCTGAAGGGCGGCTGCTTCATCACGGAGCTGAACGTGTTCGAGCGCCCGATAACAAACATCACCGATGGCTGCGTAATGGGCTGGAAGTACTTCGATTTCGGGGAGGACTTCTCCTCAAAGACCATGCAGATACGGCTGAAAGTACGCGGCTGCGGCTCAAAGGGTACGCTGCATATCCGTATCGACAGCGAGGACGGCGAGGAGCTTGGCAGTGTGGATTTCGGCGAGGACAGCGGCATTATCGGCAGCAGGATAAAGGCGGTCACCGGCAGGCACGCGTTATTCTTCGTTGCGGAAAGCGGATACAAGGGCTGGTATGCCGGCGAGATGAATGGCAGAACGCTGATCTCTATAGACAGCTTTGTTTTCATGAAATGACAGAAAAGTATCTGGCATAAAAAACGGACGGGTGAAATATCCCGTCCATTTTGTTTTCATACTAATAACCGTTTAAACGAGGGAAAAGATTTACAGAAAGACAGTGCCGATATCTAGGAAAAGAAACGCCGACGTACTGTATGTACGTCAAGTTTCTTTGACGACGATAGCGGTGCTGGATTTCTGTAAAGATTTCCTGAGTTTAAATGGTTATTAGTATCAGTCAACACTCACGCCATTATGTATAAGGTATTCCCGGAGGTCTGCACGGATACGGGAAAGCCGCGTTTTAACAGCAGTCTCGGTCATTCCCATGCGTTCTGCAATGTCTCTCACCGACAGGTTGAAATAATACCGCCCGGTGAAAATATCCCGGTTCTTCGGCTTGCTTTTGTGCAGAAACTCGTTCAGATACCCGGTAATCTCCGCGCTGTCAAGCCGGTCGTCCGCGGTCACGGTGTCCGGTATCACCTCGGCTAGTTCCCCGTAAAGCTCCTCGCAGGAACGCCGCCGCATGCTGTCGTAGACATTCAGCGCCGTGTTCCGGACGATAGCGCACAGATAGCCGCACAGCGACTGGGGGCGCTTCGGCGGAATTGCGTTCCACAGCTTTATGTAGCTGGTGCTCACAGCCTCCTCCGCGTCCTCGGGGCGGCTTAGGATACCGCAGGCTATCTTGCCGCACAGTCTGCCGTATTTCGCCTGAGTTTCGGCTATAGCCTGCTCGTTGCGCTCGAAATACAGCTCGATTATCTGGCTGTCCTCCATCGGTCTCCCCTCGCATTCCCTGTGTTTATCTTTTTTCAGCCGGATATATCCTCTGTTATCCCGTCTGCCGGCAGCATCGTCCACCCAGCGTCCGTTTGGCGCAGTACCACCGTCACCCAGCGGCTGTTATTTTCCGCGTCGAACTGCTGGAAGCTGAAACGATATCCGTTCCCGTATTCTTCGATTTTGTAACCGCCGAACTCCTCGGCAGAACCGCTGTAGTTTTCATCTGACCAAAGCTCGTTCCTGCAATCCGCTATCGCCGCATATATCGCGTCAGAAAAACTGCTGTCGTCAGATATGTAGTTCTGATCCAGCATGAACCTTTGCAGTCCCAGCCAAGACAAGTGCGACATATCAGGCTCCGCGGACGAATAATCATCACGGGTGAACACAAGCTCATAGCCTTCGCCGCTGGCGTAACCGAGCTTATCCGTCTCATAAAGATACATCGAAAACGGATTTTCATACGGGATAAAATACACCTCCACCGGCGCCCAGTCGGAGGAAACCGGTGATGTCAGCCGGTACATGCACCAGCCGTCCTCCCCGGCGTAAAATCCGCCGCAGGGATTTGCGCTGCTGAATATGTCCGAAGAATAATCCAGCCTCATTTCATAGAGGTATGTCACCCAGTTGCCGCAGAAATAGCTCTCAAAAATATCAAGATCGCTGACGTTGAGGGACGTTTTCAGATCGTACACCGAGCGTGCAAAAACGTCCTTTGACTTGGTGACGTTGGTAAGTTCCCAGCCCCCTGCGTCAGTCACCGTCCAGGTAAGGTCGAAATACATGATCCTGCTGGTATCGTCCGACTGCGTGAACGCCATCGTCATGAGGATAAGCGAGGGATCCTGCTCCTTTACCAAAACCTTATCCCACGGAGAGCTGTAGCCGGTGCTTTCGCGGTACCAGTGCGCCCTGCCTGCTTCGCTGCCCTCATAGGTGTCAAGCTCCACCCTGTCGAACAGCTCGTCTGTGGTCATTCCGAGGTCGTATGCCAGCTTCTCCCTGCCGAAATAGCCCAGAACCGTGTAATCCGTCGGGACGCCCGAGCGGTCGTATTCTTCCGTTCTTTCGCACATTATGCCGCCCGTGCTGTCACGAACCAGTAAACCGTCCAACAACTCCACGCTGCGGTAGATATACAGCTTGTCGCGATCATTTTCCGGCACGAACCACAGGTCATCCTGAACTCCACTGTATGCTCCCATATAGCAGCCGGTGCTGTCTTTGACGATCCCGGTGCAGGTATAGTCCTCTCCGAACGCGGAGTCTGCACCCTCGCTCAGCGTTATGCTGTTACCCTCCCCGGACCAAACGCCGTAGAAATACTCATTGAACACGGGGAGAAGCTCTGCGGAGAAATTACCCGGCATTCGGTCAAGCTCTTCAACTGTTTCCACCACGCCATCATGCGTTCCGCTGTCATACAAATAGCTGCCGAATGGCGCTGTTGAACCGCCCTCCTCTGTGATACCGGGGGATTTCAGCACCGCCCCGGGTGCGCTTTGCGCGGCAGACTGGAGGTCGATATGCTTCACGGAGGAATTTATCAGCACTACCCCCGTGACCGCTGCAGCCGCCACCGAGCCAATGCCGATGATAAGCCCGCCGTGCCTTTTTCGGGGGCTTAAATTTCTGTATTCCCGTGCCCTGCTGTCGTCGGGGTATTCCTCGTCCTCGTCGGTGTCGGTATCGGCAAAACGCTGCGCAGCGTGATCCACTATGTCCCGGTCAAGACCGTCCAGTATATTTTTCCACTGTTGAGATTTCATGGCAGTCGCTCCTTTATCCTATCATGCTTCCGTTAAATATGACAGACAAAGGCGATAAAAGGTTACATTTCAGTTACAAAAAAGTAACAAAAAAGGGGACTGGCAAAACCAGCCCCCGATAGTGTTTTGCGGAATTACTTCCCGAGCGCTGCCTTTGTCACTGCAACGATGTTTTCAGCGCACAGACCGAACTCCTTGAGCAGGTCTACCGCCGGGCCGGAATGTCCGTAAACGTCCTTGACGCCGATCTTGATGACCGGAACGGGGCACTCCTCGGTAACAACGTCTGCTACCGCCGAGCCAAGACCGCCGATAACGCTGTGCTCCTCAACGGTGATGATCTTTCCGGTCTCCTTTGCCGCCTTTATGATGATGTCGCGGTCAATGGGCTTTATGGTGTGGATATTGATGATACGAGCGTCGATACCCTGCTCCGCAAGAGCCTTGCCAGCCTCGATAGCTTCTGCTACCATAAGTCCGGTGGCGATTATTGTAACGTCTTTGCCGTCCTTTATCTGGATACCCTTGCCTAATTCAAACTTATAGGTCGCCGGGTCGTTGAATACCGGCACCGCAAGTCTGCCGAAACGCATATAGGTAGGCCCTACATAGTCAGCCATAGCAAGCACAGCCGCCTTTGCCTCAACATCGTCCGCCGGGTTGATGACGGTCATGCCGGGGATAGCCCTCATCAGCGCGATATCCTCGTTGCACTGGTGGGAAGCGCCGTCCTCACCTACTGAGATACCTGCGTGAGAAGCGCCGATCTTTACGTTCAGGTGGGGGTAGCCAATGCTGTTGCGGACGATCTCGAACGCTCTGCCTGCCGCGAACATCGCGAAGGAGCTTGCGAACACCAGCTTGCCGGTGCTTGCTATACCTGCCGCAACGCCCATCATATTAGCTTCTGCGATACCGCAGTCGAAAAATCTGTCGGGATAAGCCTTCTTGAATGTGCCTGTCTTTGTCGCCGCTGCGAGGTCTGCGTCCAGAACCACCAGGTCAGGGCGCTTCTCGGCGAGCATTACGAGCGCTTCGCCTTAGCTGTCACGGGTTGCTTTCTTTTCCATATCGATTTATCCTTTCGATGTTCAGAATTACTTTTCAAGCTCTGCCAGGTGATCGCCGAGTTCCTTCATTGCAACGGCGTACTCCTCGTCGTTGGGAGCCTTGCCGTGCCAGCCGACCTGGTTCTCCATAAAGGACACGCCCTTGCCCTTGACGGACTTCTGAATAATGACCGTCGGCTTGTTGAGGACTGTCTCAGCCTCGTTGAACGCCTTTTCGATCTGGTCGAAATCGTGACCGTCGATGCAGATAACATGCCAGCCGAACGCCTTGAACTTCTCGTCGATAGGATAGCTGGACATTACGTCCTCGATCCTGCCGTCGATCTGAAGCCCGTTGTTGTCGACCACTGCAACGAGGTTATCCAGCTTGTACTGCGCCGCGAACATCGCAGCCTCCCATACCTGTCCCTCCTCGATCTCACCGTCGCCGAGAACGGTGTAAACCTTGTAGGTCTCGTTGGAGATCTTGCCGGAAAGCGCCATTCCGCACGCGGTAGAAACGCCCTGACCGAGGGAACCGGTGCTCATGTCGATGCCCGGAAGCTTGCCCATGGAGGGGTGTCCCTGGAGACGTGAGCCTATCTTACGAAGGGTCTTTAACTCCTCTGCCGGGAAGAATCCTCTCTCGGCAAGCACAGCGTAGAGCGCAGGAGCGGTGTGTCCCTTGGAGAGCACCAGCCTGTCTCTGTCGGGCATGTCCGGGTTCTTCGGGTCAACGTTCATGCGGTGCATGTAAAGATAAGTCAGTGTGTCAGCCACGGAAAGTGAACCGCCCGGGTGTCCTGCTTTTGCGGCGTGTACGCCCTCGATCACTCCCATTCTGACCTTTGTTGCAGCGATCTCAAGCTGCTTTTTCAGTAGTGCGTCCATATAGACCTCCTGTGAAATATGGGCTTTCGCCCGGATTGACTATTTTCAAGCGGTTATCCGCCGATTTACATTTTTTCGATATGGTCGATAAGCTGCGCCATCGCACCGGAATTATTGTCGCAGAGCAGGATATCAGCCGCCGCCCTCACCTCCGGCAGCGCAGAAGCCACCGCCGCGCCCAGGTCTGCGGACTGTATCATCGCGAGATCGTTCATGAAGTCCCCGGCAGCCACGGTGAACCTGTCCTCTGCGCTGATAGCCCCGATCAGGTGCCGGTAGCCTGCGGACTTGTCTATCCCCTCGGGCAGGCACTCGAAGAACATCGGTGCGGAACGCACCCAGTGCACCCCCTGAAGCTCCTGGCAGCTCTCAACGTACCGCTGAAGCCCGTCCAGCTTCTCCGGCGGATAGGCGAACAGAACTTTAAGCCAGCCGTCACGCGGTATCTCGTCAAGCGGCGTCCAGTCAGCCTTTACCTGTTCAAGATCAAGGTGCCACTGCTCCATTTCATTCAGATAAGGAACATATACCACGTTTCCGCGCAGAACTTCCACGCCGATGTCCGGGTATCGCTCTGCAATATGCTTTATTATGCCCAGAGCTTTATCGCCAATGGCGCACTGCCACAGGAACTGCTCCTGTCGGAAATCGTACACCGCAGCACCGTTGTAGACCACCGCCGGGCAGTCCAGTTTCAGTTTGTCTGCGATGTGCTTTGCCATTGCGTAGCCCCTGCCGGTAGCCACCGTGAAAATACCGCCGCCGGCACGGAAACGGTCTATCGCCGCCATGTCCTCGGGCAGTATCTGCTTGTCATCGGTGAGCAGCGTACCGTCAAGGTCTGTCATCAGTATTACTTTGCTGAACTCCATTATCAGCCCTCTATGCTCTTTAAAAATTTGGTAAAATAACCCGGCAGCTCGCTGTCGAACTCCATATACTCCCCGGTTCTCGGGTGGACGAAGCCTATCTTCTTCGCATGGAGACACTGCCCCTCCAGCCACGCAGGTTTACCGTTCCCATAAACCGGGTCTCCGGCGACCGGGTGTCCCAGATACGCCATGTGCACCCTTATCTGGTGCGTGCGCCCGGTCTCCAGCCTTACCCTGAGGTGGGTGTATCCGGCGAACCGCTCCAGCACGAAGTAATGCGTCACCGCTTCCCGTGAATTATCCGGGGTAACGCACATCTTCTTGCGGTCGGTCTTGTGCCTGCCAATCGGAGCGTTCACGCTGCCGTCCTCTTTTATCGCACCGCAAACCACCGTTTCGTACTCCCGGGTAAAGCTGTGCGCCTTTATCTGCTCGGACAGCGCAAGATGTGCAAAGTCGTTCTTCGCCACCATGAGCAGGCCGCTGGTGTCCTTGTCTATCCGGTGGACTATCCCCGGACGTATCTCGCCGTTTATCCCCGACAGGCTGTCGCCGCAGTGGAACATCAGTGCATTCACCAGCGTACCGGAATAATGCCCGGCAGCCGGGTGGACTACCATTCCCTTGGGCTTGTTCACCACCAGCAGGTCGGCGTCCTCGTACACTATTTCCAGGGGAATATCCTCAGGAAGAATATCCGCGCTCTGCGGCTCCGGGAGAATTATCTCTACCACACTGCCGGCAGCAGGTATGTCCTTTTTTCCGCACGGCAAGCCGCAGACAAGCACGTTCCCCTGCTCGATGAGCCGCACCGCAGCGCTCCGGGACAGCTCACTACCGTCCGCGATCAGCTTATCCAGCCGTACTCCGCCGGGGGATATCAGCTCAATCGTTTCCATTGCTCTCCTGCGTTTCCCCGGAAACCGCCTGCTCACTGCCGGAGCTATCAGGCTGCTCAGCGGCGCTGTCTGCCTGCTTCCTGAGTCTCTTTTCCCGGGACTCCTTTACCTCGTCGATTATAACGAACAGGCACAGCAGCAGTCCGCCCACCACCGCGCAGATATCCGCGAAGTTGAATATCGCAAAGTTTATTATGCGCACGTCGATGAAATCCACGACCTTGCCGTCGTTGAAAATGCGGTCGATGAGGTTGCCCACGCCGCCGCCTATAATCAGGGAAACAGCCACGATATACGGCGCCCTGCGTATCTTCTTTATCAGCAGCCCGACAATGAGCGCCGCGATAACCACCGATGTCACCGCGATGAGGAAAACGGTCTTTCCCTCCATCATGCTGAACGCCGAACCGCTGTTCAGGCAGTAGTACAAATTCAGCACCTCGGTTTCCCCGGATTTTATCAGGTGCACCGTGGAATTAAGTTCCATATTGGTGCTTATCAGCCACTTTGTCAGCTGATCTATCCCAACAAGCAGCGCGGCAAGCAAAAGCCCGGCGTACTGCCTGTATTTACTCAGAAACGATCTCATTATTCCCTTTCCCAGAACAGGACAATTGCAACAAATGAAGCAGGGAAAGGGAAAATCCCCTCCCCTGCCGGAATTTATCAGCCCAGATCAAGCTTCATAACAGCCGCGCAGCGTGCACAAAGGTGCGGATACTGTGCGTCAGAACCTACTGTCGGAGCGTGGCTCCAGCAGCGCTCGCACATCTCGCCGGCAGCCTTTTCAACGGTTATGGATACGCCGTCAGCTGCGCCCTTGAACTCGCCCTCGCTTCCGTTATTCACGTTCACATAGGATACGGAGAACGCCTGCGCAAGCTCGGGATAAGAGGACAGCTGCTCAAAGTCAGCGCCCTCGGCGTAAATGGTCACGCCTGCGTCAAGGGACTTGCCGATAACGCCTGCGGTGCGCTTCTCCTCCAGAGCCTTCAGCACGTCGTCACGAACAGCGTGGATCCTGTTCCACTTTGCCTCGAACTCAGCGCTGATAACAACGCCGGTCTTTTCGGGCATCTGGTTGAACGGAACGCCGCGCAGATCGTCGGTGGACTTATGCGGCATAAACTTCCAGATCTCGTCAGATGTGAATGTCAGTATCGGAGCCACCAGTCTTACCAGCGAATCCAGGATAATGAACATCGTGGTCTGGACAGCGCGTCTTTCCCCGGACTTCTCAGCGGAGCAGTACAGCGTATCCTTGACGATATCCAGATAGAAGTTGGACATATCAACAACGCAGAAGCTGTGGATAGCATGATAAGCGAGGTAGAAGTCGAAGCTCTCGTAGGAAGCCTTCACCTTTTCGATCACTCCGTCAAGCCTAGCCAGCGCCCACTTGTCGAAATCGCTGAGCTTGTCGAGGGATACCATATCGGTATCGGGGTCAAAACCGTCGCCGTTGCCCAGGTTGCCCAGAATAAATCTTGCGGTGTTTCTGATCTTTCTGTAAGCCTCGGAAAGCTGCTTTAACATCTCCGGGGAAACTCTTACATCGTTGTGGAAGTCAAGAGAAGCCACCCACAGACGGAGAACATCAGCGCCGTACTTGCTGATAACTTCCTCGGGGAGAACCACGTTGCCCTTGGACTTGTGCATAACCTCGCCCTTGCCGTCAACTACCCAGCCGTGGGTGCAGACAGCCTTGTAGGGCGCCTTTCCGGTTGTTGCAACGGAGGTCAGCAGCGAACTCTGGAACCAGCCCCTGTACTGGTCGCAGCCCTCAAGATAGAGGTCGGCAGGCCAGCTGAGCTCCGGTCTTTCCTCCAGAACAGCCGCGTGTGTGCAGCCGGAATCGAACCAAACGTCAAAAATGTCCATTTCCTTGCGGAACTTACCGCAGCCACACTCGCACTTAACGCTTGCAGGAATGAACTCAGACGGGTCTTTTGAATACCACGCGTCGGAGCTTTCCTTGCGGAACATATCGGAAATTGCCTTGATAGTTTCATCGTTGACAACGGTCTTGCCACAGTCCTCGCAATATCAGATCGGGATCGGAACGCCCCAGCTGCGCTGACGGGAAATGCACCAGTCACTGCGCATGCTTACCATGTTCTTGATGCGCTCCTCGCCCCATTCGGGAATCCACTTAACGTCCTCGATAGCCTTGATCGTTTCGTCCTTGAACATATCCACGTTGCAGAACCACTGGTCGGTCGCGCGGTAGATGATAGGCTCATGGCATCTCCAGCAGTGCGGATAGGGGTGGACGATCTTCTGCATTGCGAGCAGGGTGTTATCGTCCTCCAGACGCTGTGCGATAGCCTTGTTCGCGTCTGCGGTCTTTAAGCCTGCGAAATCGCCTGCTTCCTCGGTCAGCACGCCCTTTTCGTTCACCGGAACGATGATCTTGAACATGCCCTTGTACTTGTTGCAGACCTCAAAGTCCTCCAGACCGAAGCCGGGAGCGGTGTGAACGCAGCCTGTACCGCTGTCAAGAGTAACATGATCGCCCACGATAACGGGGGACTTTCTTCCCATGAACGGGTGATCGGTCTCGATAAGCTCCAGATCGGAACCGAGGAATGTTCCGACGGTGCTGTACTTTTTTATACCAACAGCATCCATGACGGTGGAAACAAGCTCGGTCGCCATAAGGAGATATTCGCCGTAGGACTTGCTCTCCTCGTCCTCAACCTTTACAAAGGTGTACTCATAATTCGGACCAAGACAGATCGCGAGATTGCCCGGAAGAGTCCATGTGGTGGTAGTCCAGATAACGACGTATGCTTTAGTAAGGTCAATGCCGAGATCGTCGAACTTGCCCTTGGAGTCGGTTATCGGGAACTTTACATAGATAGAATAGCAGGGATCGTCCTGATACTCGATCTCAGCTTCTGCGAGGGCGGTGTTGCAGTCTGCGCACCAGTACACAGGCTTCAGACCCTTGTAGATGTAGCCTTTCTGCATCATCTTGCCGAAAACCTCGACCTGCTTTGCCTCGAACTCCGGCTTTATGGTGAGGTAGGGATCGTCAAAATCGCCCCAGACGCCCAGGCGCTTGAACTGCTGCTTCTGACCGTCAAGGCAGGACAGAGCGAACTCACGGCAGCTCTTTCTGAGAGTTACCGGGTCGATAGTACCGCTGTCAATGCCGATCTGCTTGATAGCCTTCAGCTCGATGGGCAGACCGTGGCAGTCCCAGCCGGGAACGTAGTTCGCGTTATACCCGGTCATGCTCTTGTACTTAACGATGATATCCTTGAGCACCTTGTTCATCGCGGTACCCATGTGGATATTGCCGTTGGCATAGGGAGGGCCGTCGTGGAGGGTATAGGAGGGCTTGCCCTTGTTCTTTTCGGAAAGGGCGTAGTAAAGTCGATCCTGCTCCCACTTTTCCAGCATTTCCGGCTCTCTCTGGGGGAGATTTCCCCTCATCGGGAAGTCGGTCTTGGGAAGATTAAGTGTGTTGTTGAAATCCTCTGACATCTGCTATGTCTCCTTAATTATATATCTTTCTCCGTATCCCGGAGCGGTTTACTTCATCGTGTTGCCCTTGCCGAACTGCAGGTCGGTGTGACGTGGCTTCTTCTCCTGCCCGGAGCTGAAAAACGGAAGGTCGTTCTCGGCGGTCTTAGCGCTGTCATGCGGCATAGAGCGGAAAGGCTCCTCCTCGGCTGGCGCTCCGGCTGTGACCGGGGTCTTTTCCTGCTTTACAGGCTCCGCCGGCTTTTCCTCGGCGGGAGCAGGCTTTACAGTCTGCTTTGCTGCTGTGGCTGCCTTTGCCTTTTCAGCCTCGCGCTTCTCCACCTCGGCGGCGGTGGTGCGGATATACTCGTTCTCGCACATCTCGGGGAGCTTCGCGATCAGATCCATATGGGACTTGTATGCGGTAAGCAGGCGGTTTCTGTACTCGTCGGCTTCCTTTCTCGTTTTCTGGAGGATATTCTGCTGGATCTCGATCTGCTTTTTCATCTGCTGGTCGATATCCTTAGCCTTTGTCTGGGCGTCCTTTATCATCTTATCGGCGCGCTCGTTGGTCTCCTTGGTGATCCGCTTTGAGTATTCGTCGGCGTCGGTGGTGATCTTGTCAGCCTTTGCCTGTGCTTCGGCTATCTGCTTGTCAACAGCCTCCTGTGTCTCCTTGCGCAGCTTCTCGGCGGCAGCCTTGGAGTCGTTCACGATCTGGTTTCCCTGCTTCTGGGCGAGCAGCAGCGCGTCCTTCAGAGCGTCCTCGTCGTCGCGGTATTCGCGTATCTTGTCCGCGAGCACCTCCAACTTGCGCTCCAGCTCGTTCTTCTCCTTCTGCAGCTGTGAATACTCGCTGGATACTTCACGCAGGAACTCGTCAACGTCGTCTGTCTTATATCCATTGAAGGTAGCTTTCTCGAAACGTCTCGACAAAATGTCCTTTGCATTCATGTTATTGTACTTCCTTCCTGAAACACCGCAAAGCGGCTGACGTTTGATTATGTGTCACTCTGACAGGTCAGAGATATTTTTCGATAGTAATGCGGAGCCTGCCCTTTCGTGTCTCTCCGGATATCGAGGCGAGACGGTATCTTCCGCTCCCCCGGACTGAGATCACAGTATTCTCCGCGACCGGTGCACTTACATTTGTGCATGATGAAAAGTCCGCACTGACCATGCCCGATTTAATGAGCGATGCGGATCTTTCTCTTGAAGTATTTATTGCGGCGCTGACAATGCAGTCAAGTCTCAGCGACGAAACAGTGTGCTCCGTGCGTTGAACTTTCTGCTCCGGAAGCGGCTTTGTCACGCCGATCTCTGCGGAAACGCCCACTTTGCCGATCCTGTCAACGGCGCCGACAAGCTCCACAGCGTTCTCATGTACGAAAACGACTGCGTAGCCCTCCGCGGTAAGGATATCCCCCAGCAGCTCCCTCTTTATTTCAAGCGACATCAGCGACCCCAGGATATCCCGGTGCGTAATGCTGTCGCTTTTTCTGAAGCTGAAAGTCACGGCACTCACCGGAAAGATGTCCTCCGGCGGAAGCTCGCTTGCATACGTCCCCTCCACAAATCCGCAGATCCTGCGCATTGCGCCGGGGTAGCCGCCGAAAAAGCAGGGTCTGCCCTTTACGGCGCACTCAGCCACCACCGCCTCGCGCTCGTTCAGGAACGCAGAAAATCTTGGCGTTCCTGAGCGTTCAGCCGATCTCTGGAGATCAGCGATATGCGCGGCGAGAAAACGTTCCTCCTCGTTAAGAAGCCCGGGGTTCATTATCAGAACTGCTCATTGTCCATCATATCGCCGCTGAGGTCAACAGATCTGGGAACGACGAAGTAAGTGCACTCCGCAATTCTGACGATCCTGCCGTCGATAGCGGCAACAACGCCTGCCATGAAGTCAACGATCCTCTTTCTGGAGTCAACGCTTGCTACCTTCTCAAGGTTCAGAACAACGCTGGTATTCTCTCTGAGGAAGCGAACCGGCTCCTTCATGATATCCTCATACTTGAGGGGCTGGATCACCTTGACGGAAGCTCCGTGATAACCGCTGTTATGCATGTTGATGACCTTTTCGCTGGAACGGGGCGCAGAGTATCTGGAAGAAGCTTCTGCCTCCTCCTCGGTGACTGCGGAAGAAGAATCATCGTAGCCGCCGTAGTTTTCTTCCTCAAACTCCTCGTCGTTCTGTCTGAACTTTGCAAATAAATCGCTGAATGCCATGATATTTCCTCCCAATTATTAAAAATATTTTCTGTATCCGAACAGCCCGGAGCCTATCCGGACTATCGTTGACCCATGCTTTACCGCCGTTTCATAATCTCCCGACATCCCCATGGAGAGAGTATCGAACGCCCCATCGATATTGACGGACTTGTCCGCGCTCAGATCAGCAAAAAGCCTCTGCATTCCCGCAAAAATGCCTTCTCCGCAGCCGGGCGGCGGTATCGTCATCAGACCTCTCAGCCTGATGTGCGGAAGCTCTCTCACCTGCGCGCAGAATTCCCCGGCGCTTTCCGGAGAGATGCCCCCTTTTGTTTCCTCCTCACCGATGTTCACCTCGGCGAGTATATCCATGACCAGACCGTGCTGCTCCGCTCTCCTGCTTATTTCTTCTGCGAGACGGATACTGTCCACGGAGTGGATCATTGAAACCTTGTCAATGATGTACTTGACCTTGTTGCTCTGCAGTCCTCCGATGAAGTGAACCTCCGCCGGCTGGTACTGCTCGCGCTTGTCCATATATTCCTGCACGCGGTTCTCACCCAGCAGGTCTATCCCCAGGCTGACGGCGTAGTTTATCCGCTCCGGGGAAACTGTCTTGGTCACTGCCATGAGCCGCACGTTATCGGTGCGTCCCGCGGCTGACTTCGCTTTCTCTATGTTTTCACAGATCCTGGCATAGCTTTCTTTTATGTCGTCAAAGCTTGTCTGGGTGTTACTCAACAACTTTTCCTTCATACAAATCCTTGCCCTCTGTTACTATCCTGTCGTACAGCTTGAGGTACTCGCTGCCCTCCTCCTGAGAGCATATCAGGTAGTCGTCGCCCCAGTATTCAACGTTTATCTTCTTGAACACGAGCTTGCCGCCCACAACGACGTACACGCCGCGTTCCTGTTCCTCGTTGAACCGCAGCGCGCTCCTCGATACGCGGAGTCCGCCGTAGCTGTTGACGATATACTTGAACTGCGCCGTCCTGCCGGACACCACAGACGATGTCAGCGTGTCGCACTCGAACACATACACAGCCGTCCCGTCGCCCCTGCCGGTGTCGGTTATCGAAACTATCTCAGCCTCGATAGGGGTAGGGTCGCTGCGCACTCTCAGAGTTACCGTGCTGCCCTCGTAGCACCCGAAAAGCTGCTCGGTGTTTATCACCGCCGCGACTCTCCAGCGATAGTCTGCGATAAGCTTTCCCACAGCGCCGGCGCTTTTCCCCGGTTCCGGGTCTGCCAGGACTTCTTCGATGCGGTCTGCGGTGATGCTTTCCGAGTCGGACATCGTGAGCTTTCCCTCATATCCGTCAACGCGGCTGACGAAATAGCCCGTGCCGTCCGCAAAGATCTCGGTCACGTCTCCGGAAAGCATAGACTGAAGCTCGCTGGAGCGCTTGTGGAGAGCCGCTATCCTTGTGCTGTAGCTGCTGACGTCACCCCGGGATATCTCACGCTTGGAGAGCACCCCCAGCATCGCGGTCTCCTGAGCCTGCGCCGCGGAGTAATCGCCGCTTATCAGGCTTTCAAGTATCATGGAATGCCGCTCGTTTATCTGGCTGGAGATATTCTCAAGCTGGTTATTGTCGGTGCCTGCGAGCTTTTCCGCGTCGGTGAGGACTGCTATCTGCTCGTTGATCTTCTTGATCTCTCGGCGGCACTCGATATCAGTCTCGCTGCGGTATCTGCGTGCGATGACCGAGCTTTTGCCGACCTTTGAGCCGTCAGAGTGCTCGTAATCCAGCACACCGCTGCCGGGGCTGTACACCACCGTCTCGTCCCGGAGGAACACACCCTCGAACGGAACGTCCTCAGTCATGCTGTATGTATACGCGGTCTCGGTCGTGACCTTCCCACCGTCAGCGAAAAAGACCTGACCGATGAAGAACACAAACACGAACAGCGCCAGCACGATAATGATAATAGACGTCCACCGGGATTCCATTATTCTTCTTCAGCCTTATCGTAGGCGTCAAGGATAGAAATGGGCTTGAGCGGAGTGATAGTGGATATCGCGTGCTTGTAGATAAGGTTCTGCTTGCCGTCGGTATCGAGTATCACCGTGTAATTGTCAAAGCCCTTGACAACGCCCTTGAACTGAAATCCGTTGGTAATGTATATCGTTACCGGGATCTTGTCCTTTCTTGCCTGGTTAAGGAACACGTCCTGTAAGTTGATGTCTTTTGCCATACTAAATCACCTTTTCTCTCTCTGCAATTCAATACGTCAGGGATTTCCCCTGTACCCTGATAGGAACACCGGATATTTCACACATGTGCCGATTTATCGAATAGTATTCCTATATAGACTAGTATAACATACTTTTTCAAAAAAAGCTATAATTTTTTTGAGAAAAATAAAAAAAATTCAGAAAAAGTTTTATCTTTTTCTGAATTATCTGGTATATAACGGTATATATTTACATATGCTGGTATTTTTGCCATATCAAAGCTCCCTGTCGATGATCTCCGACACCATTCGGGTGACTTCCGCAAGACCGTCGCCGGGTCGGATGACTATCCTGTTGAAACGGCTGTCGCGCCTGAACCACGTCAGCTGTCTCTTGGCGTACTGCCGGGTGCGCAGTTTGAGCTCCTCAACGCATTCCTCCAAAGTCCTTTCGCCCCGGAAATACGGATACAGCTCCTTGCACCCTATCGCCTGCGCCGCAGTGGGGCGGTTTTTCTGCTCAAAACAGCGCCGCGCCTCCTGCTCCAGACCGTTTCCCAGCATGATGTCCACCCGGCGGTTTATCCGTTCGTGGAGCTGCTCCCTCGGGTCAAAGTCCAGCGTGAGCAGAATGAAGCTGTAGGGTGACGGTGCGTTCCGGGACGCGCGTTTCGCCTCGGCAATGGTGTGCCCGGTGGTTTTGTACACCTCCAGCGCCCGTATTATCCTGGAAACGTTGTTTTCGTGCAGATCATCGGCGGTTTCGGGGTCAACGCTGCGAAGCCGCTCCAGAAGTGCAGCCGCGCCGTTTTCCTCCGCGAATTTCCGCATTTCCTCACGGAACGCGTAATCACACCCGCTGTCGTCGAATTGCAGATTATCCACGAACGACGAGATATAAAGCCCCGTGCCGCCGCATATCACCGGAATATTTCCCCGGGAGAGAATATCATCGGCGCATTTTCCTGCCATTTTCACCCAGTCGGCTACTGAAAAGCTCTCCGCAGGGTCAAGGAAATTCATCAGATGATGAGGAATGCCCTGCTGCTCCTCCGGGGTCGCCTTTGCACTGGCAACGTCCATGTCGGTGTATATCTGCATGCTGTCGGCGGAAATGACCTCGCCGCCGTACTTCTTCGCAAGCTCCACCGCAAGCGCCGTTTTTCCGGAGGCTGTGGGGCCGCTGACAACGATTATTCTGTTCATATCGTCTCCCTCCGGTTTCAGAAGCCCCCAAGCCGCATAATGTTCTGCGCCGCCTGGCAGCTCCCTGTCCGCATTGCCTTTTGAATATCCCGGTCTGTACCGTAGGACGCCATAAATCCAGCCTGATAGCTGTCCCCTGCGCCGGTGGTGTCAACGACTTTTTCGACCGGAACGGCGTTACAGCGATATTCCTCGCCTTTGTAAAACGCCACGCTTCCCTCTGCGGCAAGAGTAGCGGCAAACACGCCGTGATACCGCTCTGACCACCGCTTTAGTGTACCCAGCGTCTCCGGTGAGCCGCTGATGAAAAAAACATCGATATATTCAACGATTTCTTCCCAATCATCGAAATTGCGATAGTCGTTGAAATCAACGGCAAGCAGAAAATCGGAACATTTACGCAGTTCAAGCACCTGCCGGAACACCGGGCTGTCATAATGCGTGTGTACTATATCCGCAGTCCTGAGATACTCCATTTCATCTTTTCCAAGCGCAAAGCAGTCGAAAACACCGCCGTTCCATGAACTGCTCAGGAAATATCTGTCTCCGTCCGGGGTGTGATAAATCCTGTTGTGCGCGGTGATTCCCGGTTCAGTCCGCAGGAATTCAGTGTTTATCGGATATGAGGATATCTTCTCCCGAATGGCTTTCGCATATTGGTCGCTGCCCACCACTCCGATAAGCGAACACTCCACGTCTGAAAATCCACAGATATTCCCACAGAAATTCAGCGATTCGCCGCCGGGACGTATCTCTCCCAGCTCCTCAAACACATCTGCGCATACGCAGCCTGCTGACATAACTTTCATTTTTCACCTCATCAGGTAATTCTTCCGAAATACCGCTCTATCTGCTTTCTTGAAATCTGCGTCATTACCGGTCTGCCGTGGGGGCAGTAGCGGATATCCGGGTTATTGAAAACCTCCTGAGCCAACGCCTGAAGCTCCAGAATGTCATTCTCCTCGTTGCCCCGGATAGAAGCCTTGCACGCCACGGTGTGCAGCATATCGTCGAAAAGCTCGCCGCCGGCGTTGGTGTTGCCCTTTGCGACCAGCCGCGCGACGCACTCCGCTATCTCCGACGGGGGCACGTTATCCAGCATCTGGGGCAGCCCGGTTATCCTCGCCCTGCCCTCGCTGAACTCCATGATTATCCCCACCTGCGCCAGCCTGTCGGCGTACTCCGTCATTCCGTTGTACTCCTCCGGGCTGAGAAAGACCTCCTCCGGCTGTATCAGCAGCTGCGCCGAGCTGTCAAAGCCCTTTTTCAGCCGCTCGAAATTGACCCGCTCATGCGCGGCGTGCTTGTCGATGAGTATCATTCCCTCTTCGCTCTCGCACACGATATAGGTCTTGAATATCTCGCCCACGACCCGTATCTGCTGCTTTTGACAGGCGGCTCTGGGCGGTTCCGGAGCGGTCTCGGGAGGCTGCGGCTTCTTCTCGAACGACTTCTCGTTAAGGAAAGCAAATCCCGGTAACTCGTTAAGCGGCGTTTCCTTTGGCTCGGGCTTCTTTGGTGGAGCCATTTCCGGGATATAGGTCTGCTCTGCTAAAGGCACGGCGGCGTTCATTCTGAAAGGCTGCTCGCTGCGCAGGTCAAAAACCGGCAGACGTGCAGCCGTGCTTTCTGCAAGAACAGCGTCCCTTCCGGAGGGTATCGGCATGGTTTTCGGTACTTCCTCGGCAGCATCGGGCAGTTCGGAACGAGTGGAAACCGGGGCTGCTGTGCGCTCCGGCTGTTTCCGGGGCTGAACCGGAGCAAGCTTTATTTCGCGGCTCTCGTCATAGCCCATGAGCGCGTTCTTCACGGCGAAATACACTGCGTCGAACACGGTCTTTTCATTAGTGAAGCGCACCTCGGTCTTGGTGGGGTGGATATTCGCGTCAACCTGCGCCGGATCGGTATTCACGCACAGCACGCAGGACGGGAACTTGCCCACCATTATCGTGTTGCGGAACGCTTCTTCAAGGGCGGCGCAGCACAGGGGGCTTTTCACGCTCCTGCCATTCACGAAAAAGTGCTGCATGGAGCGGTTCGCCCGGGTGAACAGCGGCGAGGACGCAAAGCCGGTCACTGCGGTGTTCTGATAAACGTTCTCCACCGGTATCATTCCTGCCGCGAACTGCTTGCCGAATACCGCATAAACCGCGCTGTAATACTCCCCGTCGCCGCTCGTCATCATCGTCTGCCTGCCGTCCCGGATAAATCTGAACGATATACCCGGGTGGCTCAGCGCCAGCTTCTCTATCACGGAAGCGCAGTAATTACCCTCGGTCACGTCCTTTTTGAGAAATTTAAGACGCGCCGGGGTGTTGTAGAACAGGTCGCGGATAATTATCGTGGTGCCGTCCGCACAGCCTGCACGGTCGTATTCCACGGGTTCTCCGGCTTCAATGCGGTACTGGCTGCCGAGCTTATCCTCGGCTTGCTTTGTGAGAAGCTCCACACGGCTCACCGCGCAGACAGAAGCAAGAGCCTCCCCCCGGAAGCCCAGCGTATTTATGCTGTCGAGGTCATCCTGCGTGTAGACCTTGCTGGTAGCGTGCCGCATGAATGCCGTGGGGATATCCTCGTAGGCTATGCCGCAGCCGTCGTCCGTCACCCGAAGATAGGATATGCCGCCGCGCTTTATTTCCACGGTAATAGAGGTCGCGCCTGCGTCTATCGAATTTTCCGCAAGCTCCTTTATCACCGAGGAGGGGCGCTCTATCACCTCTCCGGCGGCGATAAGCTCGTATACGCTTTTGTCAAGCAGATTTATCTTTGGCATTTGTTCTCCGTAACTAATAACATACAAAGATCCTTACGCATGGAGCGTGCAGACGAAGTTCATCAAACGCTGCATTATCGGTCGGGTATCTTCTCAAAGAGTTTCCTTTATGTCCTTTATGAACATCAGCGCGTCCATTGGCGACATGGTGTTGATATCCGCTGCGCGCAGCTTTGCGATAGCGTTCTGTTCGTTTATCGCGGTGAAGCTGAACTGGTGGTCGGCGGTCTTTTCCAGCGTTTCGGACAGCTTCTGCCTGCCCATAACTTCCAGCTCTTTCAGCTCCTCACGGGCACGGTTTATTACTTTTTGGGGAAGTCCGGCGAGCTTCGCCACCTCGATGCCGTAGCTGTCGTCAGTGCCGCCCTCGCATATCTTGTGCAGGAATTTCAGCTCATCGCCGCGCTTCACCGCCGCAACGCTGAAATTCCGTATGCCGTCGTACTCCTTTTCCATGGAGATAAGCTCGTGGTAATGCGTCGCGAACAGCGTTTTGCAGCCGATGTTCTTGCCGCTTATGTACTCCGCGACTGCCTTTGCAATGGATATCCCGTCAAAGGTAGACGTGCCCCTGCCAATTTCGTCCAGGATCACAAGGCTCTTTTTCGTGGCGTTTTTCAGGATATCCGCGACCTCGTTCATCTCCACCATGAACGTGGACTGCCCGGAGGTCAGATCGTCGGAAGCGCCGACGCGGGTGAATATCTTATCCACAACTCCGATTTTCGCATACGCCGCCGGTACAAAGCAGCCTATCTGCGCCATCAGCACGATTATCGCGACCTGCCGCATGAACGTGGATTTACCGGACATATTAGGCCCGGTGATGATAATGAGCCTGTTTGAAGCAGTGTCCAGATAAGCGTCGTTCGGGGTGAACGGGTGGTCGGTGAGCATTTTCTCCACCACCGGGTGGCGGCCGTCCCGTATCTCGATAACGCTGTCAAGGGTCATCTGCGGCTTTACATAGCCGTTTTCGATAGATGCCTGAGCATAGCTGCACAGCACGTCCACCGCAGCCGCTGCCGCCTGCACTGCTTCAAGCCGTGTGCCGATGAAATCCCTGACCTCGCCGAATATCGCCTGCTCCAGCGCCAGTATCTTGTCGTTGGCGCCCAGTATCTCGTTCTCCACCTTTTTCAGCTCGTCGGTTATGTAGCGCTCGCCGGTGGTGAGGGTCTGCTTTCTGACGTAATGCGGCGGCACCATGTCAAGCTGCCCCTTGGATACCTCAATATAATACCCGAACACACGGTTATAGCCCACCTTCAGCGTGCGGATACCCGTGGCTGCGCGCTCGCGCTCCTCCATCTCAGCAAGTATATCCTTTCCACCGCCGGTGATCTTACGCAGCCGGTCTATCTCCTCGTTGAAGCCGTCCTTTATCACGCCGCCGTCCTTTAAGGTGAGCGGCGGATCGTCCACTATCGAATTCTCCACCAGCGAGGAAATGTCGTTCAGCTCGTCTATCTCAGAATTCAGCTTGTCCAGCAGCGGAGACCTTACCACGGATATGCACCGCTTTAACCCCGGCAGGCGCGCGCAGGTCTGCCCCAGGGAATAGATATCCCTCGGGGACGCAGACTTGTACATCACCCTGGTCATGAGCCGCTCCAGGTCGTATATCCCGTCAAGCTCGCCGCAGATATCATAGAGCGCCGCGGAGTCCTTTGTCAGCGCTTCCACCGCGTCCAGACGCCTCAGTATCGCAGCCGGGTCGATAAGCGGCTGCTCTATCCACGTCCGGAGCTTTCTCCTCCCCATGGCGGTGACGGTCTTATCCAGCACCCACATCAGAGAGCCGCGCTTTTCCTTGGTGCGCATTGTCTCAGTAAGCTCCAGGTTCCGTCTGGTGGTGAGGTTAATCCCCATGAATTCCCCGGCGGAGTGCACCGTCAGCGAAACGAACCGCTTCACCGTGGTCTTCTGGGTCTCGCCGAAATAACGGAACATCGCACAGAGCGCCTTTCTCACCAGCGGCATATCCAAAACGCCAAGCTCCGCGCCGCTTTCGAACTGGTCGGTGATCATGCTCATGTCGGAGTCGTCAAAGCTGCTCTCGTCCAGCGTCTCGCAAAGGCAGCGCCTGAGCCGGTCGTGCACGAACTCGTGGACTTCTTTCATCTCCGGGAACCGCCGGTCTACCAGCAGCTCCACCGGCGCGAACCGTGAAAGCTCCGATATCAGCTCCTGCTGGAGATCCTTTCCCGAATGCCGGAACACATGCACTTCTCCCGTGGAGATATCCGCGAACACCAGCGCAGCCGATTTTCCCTCCCCGTCCGGGTAAATGCAGGCGATGTAATTGTTGCTGTCCTCGTTCAGCATGCTGGCTTCTATCACGGTGCCGGCGGTGACAAGGCGGATAACATCACGCTCCACCAGCCCCTTGGAAGCCGCCGGGTCGGTCAGCTGCTCGCATATCGCCACCTTGTAGCCCTTGTCGATGAGCTTTTTGATGTATATCTCGCTGCTGTGGTAAGGCACTCCGCACATGGGTGAGCCTGCCCTGGAGGTCAGCGCAAGCTCCAGCTCCCGGGACACGTTCTCTGCGTCATCGAAGAACATCTCATAGAAGTCCCCCAGCCGGAAGAATAATATATAATCGCTGTACTTCTGCTTGATGTCAAGATACTGTTTGAGCATCGGGGACAGCTTTTCTGTTTCCTGCGCCATTTTCCGCACCTCCCGGGTCATTTTTCCGCCTTATCAGCCGCAGCCGCCGCAGCTTGCGCAGCTCCCTGTGCAGCCGGTGGGCTGGGAAGTCGGGCAGGTCATGGGGTCAGCTCCCTGGAGGGTCAGCGTGAGCACTGTGTTCACCTGGCTCATAAGGTCGTCCATTCCCTGCTTCGCAACGGTGAACAGCGCCATGTTCTCGTTGGTCATAACCTTTTCATAGGCTTCCTGCATTTTCGCGTTAAGTTCGCTCAGCTTCTCCTTGTTCTGCTCCTCCTCTGGCTTGTTGTACTCCATGGAGGCGTTCTGGCGGATAAGGTTGAATTCGCCGATAAGGTTCTGAAGCTCCTCGTCCTCGTCGTTCGCCTTTTTCGCCTTTGCATACTCGATGTATCTCTCGTCCGCCTGGATTGCCTTTCCAAGTTCTCTTACTGCCTGTATTGCGTCCATATCTATTCTCCTTTGTTAAACTATCTCACCGATAAGCGCCCAGTTGAGCGCGTCGGTTATCTTCACATCGACAAAGCTGCCGATGAGCGACTTGTCCCCGTCAAAATCGACGATGATGTTCTGAATGCTCTTTCCTGTAAGGCACCCGTCCCGAGTCCTGCCAACGCCCTCGCACAGCACTCTGAGCGTCCTGCCGATGTAGCTGTGATAGGACGAGCAGCCTATCTCTCCCTGAACCTCCAGCAGTTCCCGGAACCA
Organism: Oscillospiraceae bacterium; assembly: GCA_022766785.1. Lineage (GTDB taxonomy): Bacteria > Bacillota > Clostridia > Oscillospirales > Ruminococcaceae > CAG-115. Next base: position 363 of record JALEOL010000005.1, on the reverse strand, counting down.
TCTGCCCTTCTCCTCCTGGGATATCGGGTCGGGCATTTCCGCCGCCTTTGTGCCTTTTCGGGGGCTGTAGATAAAGGTGTACAGCGAGTCGTACTTCACCTCGCGGATAAGGCTCAGCGTTTCCTGGAAATCCTCGTAGGTCTCCCCGGGGAAGCAGACGATTATATCCGAGGTAAGCGCTATGTCCGGTATCCGCTGATTTGCGTATTCTATAAGCTCCAGGTAATGCTCCCGGGTATAGCCGCGGTTCATCAGCTTTAGTATACGGCTGCTGCCGCTCTGAACCGGCAGGTGGAAGTGGCGCGTCACATTTTCGCACTCGGCGATAGTGTCGATAAGCTCATGTGTGGCGTCCTTCGGGTG